>NZ_JBEZKS010000025.1:0-104529 GCF_040651775.1 Streptomyces sp. NPDC048383 | reverse complement strand
CCGGGCAGCGCGTCACGCGCTGCCCGGCCCGGTGCCGTCCGTAGGGGTCCGGTGACCCGGTGCCGTTACCGGACCATCCTGGACTGGAGCTTCGCCAGCGTCCGCAGGTCCAGGCCGAGGCCCTGCGTCAAGTAGCCCCAGAAACCGCCGTAGTCGGCCTCCATCCGGACGGTCGCCGCGTCCAGGTAGTCCTGACGGACCTCCTGGAGCGGGATCAGCAGGTCGGGGTTCTGCATCCGGCCGGACTGCTTGAGGCCGGCGCGGACCTGGGCGTCGTAGGCGCCGCGGAACGTGTTCGAGGCCAGGTAGTCGCGCTCGGCCGTCGCCTCGGGCACGGCCAGGGCGCGCAGCAGGACGTAACTCATCCAGCCCGTACGGTCCTTGCCGGACGTGCAGTGGTACAGCAGCGGTGCCTGGCCGCCGTCGGCGATCTCCCGCAGCGTGGCCGCGAACTGGGCCCGGTTCTCGGGGCTGGTCACGAAGGTGCGGTAGATGTCGCGCATGTAGGCCTCGGCGCGGCCACCGCCCAGCATCTGTTCCTGCTTGACGGGGTCGCCGCTGCCGATCGCGCCGACCAGGGTCCCGTAGAGGCCGAGGTCGCTGATCGGGCGGGCGGTGGCGGACAGACCGGGCGGCAGCCTGTCGGCGCCGTCGTACTGGACCTCCATCGGGATGCGGAAGTCGATGGCCTTCTTGAGGCCGAGACCGGAGACGGTGGTGATGTCCGCCGCGGTCAGCTTGCTCAGGGCGTCGGAGCGGTAGACCAGGCCCTGGCGGACCTGGCCACCGGTGTAGGTGCGGTAGCCGCCGACGTCCCGGACGTTGACGGCGCCCTGGAGCGGAATCCGGCGGATCGTTTCAGCCGGCTGTTGCCAGCGCGGCTGCTGGTGCCGGGCACTGGGCCCGGCGCCGGGCGCCGGCTGCGCGGACGCGGCGGCGGGCAGGGTTCCGGCGGCGAGCACGGCGGCGGCCGCCGCGATCGCCAGTCGGATGCGGGCACGGCTCATGTGGACGACTCCTGTGACGGAGAAGGGGGATCACCCTGGTGGTGGCAGGGTGCCGAGCGCGTGCGGACCGCGGTGTCCGTACAGACGGTCCAGCACGGTGTGTGCCTCGGCCATGACGCGGTCGACGAGTTCCGCGCAGGACGGCAGATCCTCGATCACCCCCGCGACCTGGCCGGATGCCATGACGCCGAGGTCCGTACGGCCCTCGACCATGGACGCCTTCAGGAGCATGGGGGTGTTCGCGGCGAGCAGGACCTGGCTCCAGGACAGGTCCTTGCCGTGTTTCATCGCCAGGCCGTCGCGGGCCATCGCGGACCAGGACAGCCCCGACAGCTTCCGGAAGCCGGCCGCGTGCCGCACCGCCCGCGCCAGCGCCCGGGCGCGGCCCGACCGCTCCAGGGCGTCGACCAGCTCGGTGCGCAGCATCCGGTGCGGCATCCCGTCGACGGCCGTGGTGACGGTGACGTCGTTGACCGTGGCCTTCAGGTACTCGGTCTTCACGGCGTCGGGGACGGTGGAGTCCGAGGTCAGCAGGAAGCGGGTGCCCATGGCGATGCCGGCCGCCCCGTACGCGAGCGCGGCGACCAGGCCCCGCCCGTCGCGGAAGCCGCCGGCGGCGACCACCGGGATGTCGACGGCGTCGACCACCTGCGGCAGCAGCACCGTCGTCGCCACGTCCCCGGTGTGGCCGCCGCCCTCGCCGCCCTGCACGATCACCGCGTCGGCGCCCCAGGCGGCGACCTTCTCGGCGTGCCGGCGGGCACCGATCGAGGGGATCACGACGACGCCCGCGTCCTTCAGTCGGGCGATCAGCTCCCGGGACGGGGCGAGGGCGAAGGAGGCGACCCGCACGCCCTCGGCGATGATCAGTTCGACCCGCTCGGCGGCGTCGCCGGCGTCGGCCCGCAGGTTGACCCCGAAGGGCGCCCGCGTGCGGGAGCGGACCTCGCGGACCGCCGAGCGCAGTTGGTCCACCGTCATCGTCGCCGAGGCCAGGATGCCGAGGGCCCCCGCTTCGCCGGCCGCCGAGACCAGCCGCGGCCCGGCCACCCAGCCCATGCCGGTCTGCACGATCGGGTGGCGGACCCCGACCAGCTTCGTGAACGCCGTCTCCACCGCGTCAGCCCCGCACTTCGCGCTCGCGCCGCCCCTGGGGGTCGATCACCTGGCGGATCAACCGCAGTTCCTCCGGCGAGGGTTCCCGCGTGTACGGGACGTCCCCGCTCACCGCGAGGGCGAAGCCGGTGGCGGCGCGGACCTGGTCGACGCTGACCCCCGGGTGCACGGAGGCCAGGCGCATCGAGCGGTCCGGGCCGTCGAAGTCGAACACGCCGAGGTCGCTGACGACGCGGGGCAGCCGGTGGAAGCGGGTCACCCCGGCCGCCGCTGCCCGGTCGTGGCCGACCCCGCTGACCATGTCGACGCGTTCGACGAAGACCCGGGTCGAGTGCTTGGGGATCCAGTAGCTCACGGGGTTGTTCAGGGTGTTGACGGGCGCTCCGCGCACCCCCAGGAGCTGGCGGGTGGGCCGTTCCCAGTCGCCGATGCAGGAGATGTTCTGGTTGCCGAAGCGGTCGATCTGGCTCGCGCCCATCATCACGTGCCGCTTGCCGCCCGTGACCATCGTCAGGTGGCGCCGGTAGGGCAGCCAGCCCTCGGGCGTGCCGTCGAGGCCGACCAGCATGGCCTCGCCGTCGGTCAGCAACAGGTCGGGGGAGAACGTCCGCTTCGCGAGCCGGGCCCCGAAGGAGGGGATCAGGCCCATCGGGCTCGCGAGGACCTCGCCGTTGTCGCGCCAGGCCTCGGCGCAGGCGATCACGCAGTACTCGGCCCGGGTGACGGCGGGGGTGGCGGCGGCGGTTTCGGCGGGGTCGGGGGCCGGTGTTCCCGCGGGGGCCGGGGTTTCGCCGGGGGCGTGGGCGCTGCTCAACTCTGCTCCTCGTGCCAGGTCCGGACGGCGGACCGGTAGTCGTGCTCGCTCGTCCCGGACAGGAAGCGGGCGGCGAACTCGGGCCAGGGGGTGGACGCGTAGAGCTTCTGGAAGGCCTCGTCGCGGTCGTGGTCCGGCGCGCAGGAGGTGAAGTGCGCGCCGCCCGGGGTCTCCACGACCCCGGTGACCGCGTGCCGGCTGACGAGGAGGGACTGCGGGGGGCCCGCCTTGGACAGCTCTGCGGTCTCCACGAGCTGTTCGCAGGAGACGTACGCGGCGTCCGCGGCCTCGCAGAACAGGTCGTCGAAGTACGGGTCGGGGCCCAGGTACTGGGCGTTGCCGAGGCGGTCCGCGCGGTTGAGGTGGACCAGGGCGGCGTCCAGGCGCAGGGCGGGGACGGCGACGAACTCCTCGCCGTCGGCGTAGGGGGAGGTGACGGTGCGCAACTCGGGGTTGACCCGCATGACGTCGGAGCCGAGTCCGGCGCGGACGGGCAGGAAGGGCAGCCGGTTCGCGGCGGCGTGCAGGCCCCACATGAACATGGCCTCGTCGAGTTCGGTGAGGGTCAGGGCGCCGCTCTCGCGGGCGGCCCGGAAGTTCGGCTCCAGGGCGATGGAGTCGAGGGTGACGAAGGGGGCGACCAGCCGTCGGATCCGGCCGGCGGCGGCGAGCAGGCCCACGTCCGGGCCGCCGTAGGAGACCACGGTGAGATCGGTGATCTCGGAGCGGAGCAGTGCTCGCACCAGGGCCATCGGCTTGCGCCGGGAGCCCCAGCCGCCGATGCCGATGGTCATGCCGCTGCTCAGCCGGCCGACCACCTCCTCGGGGGTCATGGTCTTGTCGCTCACGCCGTCCCTTCCTTCCCGAAGGTGTCGCGGACCCGGTCGGCGACACCGCTGAGGTTGGCCTCGAAGGTGAAGCCCTGCTCGAAGCGGTAGCTGCGGCGCACGTCCACGGGGTCGATGCCGTTGATGGCGGCCTTGGCGAGGCGGATCAGGTAGCCGTCCTTGCGGGCGATCTCGGCGGCCAGCTCCAGGGCCGCCCCCCGCACCTCCTCGCGCGGCACCACCTTCCAGACCGAGCCGTGCGCGTGCAGTTCGGCGGCGGTCGCGGTGCGGGAGGTGTAGTAGAGGGTGCGCATCAGGTGCTGGGGGACCAGCCGGGCCAGGTGGGTGGCGGCACCCAGGGCGCCCCGGTCCAGTTCGGGCAGCCCGAAGGTGGCGTCGTCCGAGGCGACGATCGCGTCGGCGTTGCCCACCAGGCCGATGCCGCCGCCGAGGCAGAAGCCGTGAACGGCCGCGACGACCGGGACCTCGCACTCGTAGACGGCGGCGAAGGCCTCGGCGCAGCCGCGGTTGGCCCCGATGAGGGAGGCGTGCCCGGTATCGCGCTGCATCTCCTTGATGTCGACCCCGGCGTTGAAGCCGCGCCCCCCGGAGGCCAGGACCACACAGCGGACCGCGGGGTCGCGGCCGGCGGCGCGCACGGCGTCGGCGAGGTCGTACCAGCCCTGGACGGGCAGCGCGTTGACGGGTGGGAAGTCGACTGTGACGAGTGCGATGCCCTTGTCCGGGCCGGAGGTGGAGACACCCATGAGCGGATCAGCTACCTTTCCACCAAACATTTGTTAGGTGAGGAAGGTAGCAGCCGATGGAGCTCAAGGGGAGGGTCGTCGTCGTCACGGGCGGAACCCGGGGCGTCGGCGCCGGGATCGCCCGGTCGTTCCTCGCGGCGGGCGCGCGAGTCGTCGTCTGCGCGCGCCGTCCGCCCGCCGAACCGGTCGGGGCGGCCGGCCGGCAGGCCGATTTCACCGCCCTCGACCTGCGCGATCCGGACGCCGTACGGGAGTTCTTCGCCGAGGTCGCCGAGCGGTACGGACGGCTCGACTGCCTGGTCAACAACGCGGGCGGTACCCCGTACCGGCTGCTGGGCGAGGGGGAGGCCGAGCGGCACGCACGCGTCGTCGCCCTCAACCTGGTGGCCCCGCTGACGGCCTCGCTCGCGGCGCACCCGTGGCTGCGCGCGGCGCGCGGCTCGGTCGTGATGATCGGCAGCGTCAGCGGCACCCGGCCCTCTCCCGGTACGGCGGCCTACGGAGCCGCGAAGGCGGGCCTGGAGAACCTGGCCCGGTCGATGGCCGTGGAGTGGGCGCCCGACGTACGGGTCAACTCGCTGGTGCTGGGCATGGTGCGGACCGAACTGTCGCACCTGCACTACGGCGACGAGGCGGGCGTCGCCGCCGTAGGCGCGACCGTGCCCCTGGGGCGGCTGGCCGAGCCCTCGGACGTGGGGGAGGCGGCGCTGTTCCTCGCCTCGGACCGGGCGGCCTACGTGAGCGGCGCGAGCCTGCTGGTGCACGGCGGCGGCGAACGGCCGGCGTTCCTCGATGCGGCAACTGTCAACAAGGAGAGCTGAAATGGGCATGGCTGACGGACGCGTGGTCGTCGTGACGGGCGCGGGACGGGGGCTGGGCCGGGCCCACGCCCTGGCCTTCGCGGCGGAAGGGGCCCGGGTCGTCGTCAACGACCTGGGCGTGGGACTCGACGGCCGGCCGCAGGCGGACGGGCCGGCCGCGCAGGTCGTCGCCGAGATCCGGGGACGGGGCGGCGAGGCGGTGGCGCACGGCGGGGACATCGCGACGGGCGAGGGCGCGGCCTCGCTGGTGGAGTGCGCGGTGTCCGCCTTCGGCCGGCTGGACACCCTGGTCAACAACGCCGGGTTCCTGCGCGACCGGATGCTGGTGAACCTCGACGAGGACGACTGGGACGCCGTCGTACGGGTCCACCTCAAGGGCCACTTCCTGCCGCTGCGGGAGGCCGCCGGTTGGTGGCGGGCGGAGGCGAAGGCCGGCCGGCCGGTGGCCGCGCGGGTGGTCAACACCTCCTCCGGAGCCGGGCTGCTCGGCTCGGTCGGGCAGGGCAACTACAGCGCGGCGAAGGCGGGCATCCTCGGCATGACCCTGGTCGCGGCGGCCGAAATGGGCCGGTACGGGGTCCAGGTCAACGCCATCGCCCCCGCCGCCCGGACCCGGATGACCGAACGGGCCTTCGCCGGGGCGATGGCCGCCCCCGCCGCCGGCGCCTTCGACGCGATGGCGCCCGAGAACGTGTCCCCCCTCGTGGTGTGGCTCGGCTCGGACGCCTCGGCCGGGGTCACCGGCCGGGTCTTCGAGACCGAGGGCGGCCGGATCACCGTCATGGAGGGCTGGCGCCCCGGACCCACCGCGGACCGCGGGTTCCGCTGGACCCCCGCCGAGGCGGGCGAGGCGGCGGCGAAGCTGCTGGCGCAGGCGCAGCCGCCGCACCCGGTGTACGGGGCGCGGTAGCCGCCGGGTCGGGGCGGAGCCGGGCGGGGCGCGGTGGGTCCGGGGGCGGGCCGCGCCCCGCCCCGCTGTGCCGTTCCCGTACTCGGCCGGGTCGGGCCGGGTCGGGTTCGCGTCGTACAGCCGCGCCGCCCCGCGTCGCCCCGCCCCGCGTCGCCCCGCGCCGCCCCGCGCCGCCCCGCGTCGCCCCGCGTCGCGGCGGTCCGTTGCGTGCTTCTGGACATCTTCGCCGGAGCGGCCGGCGCGCCCGTCGTGGCCGGCGCGGGGCGGTCGGGCTGCTGGGCGGGGGGACGCGGCAGATCGCGCCCGCGCGGAATCCGGCCAGGAAAAGCGGCCCGGGGTCATTGGCCACATCGGGTCCTTCCCCTTCCCGTCGCCCCTGTGGTGGCATGTCCACGCCGAATTCGGCAGTGGTTTCCGACGGGATGGAGAAAGGCAAATGCAGCTCCGCAGACTCAGCACCGGCGCGGCGGTCCTGGCACTGGCGGCCATGGCCGTGACCGCACCGGTCCAAGCCGATTCACCGGAAAACCCGCCGCCCGGGCGGGTCACCGTCGACGTGGTCGGGGTGAACGGGTCCGGCTGCCCGCAGGGCACCGCCGAGGTCGCCGCGGCCTCCGACAACACCGCGTTCACCGTCACGTACAGCAACTACCTCGCCCAGGCCGGCGCCGGCGCCGGCGGCACCGAGTTCCGCAAGAACTGTCAGCTCGCCCTGCGGATCCACGTCCCCCAGGGGTTCACGTACGCCATCGCCCGGGCCGATTACCGCGGCTTCGCGCACCTCCAGCGCGGCGCCCACGGGCAGCAGCGCGCCAACTACTACTTCCAGGGCCAGGCCCAGACCGCGCGCAGCACCCACCAGTTCACCGGCCCGCTCAGCGACAACTGGCAGGCGAGCGACCGCACCGAGTACGCCGACCTCGTCTGGGCGCCCTGCGGCGAGGAACGCAACCTCAACGTCAACACCGAGCTGCGGGTGTACACCGGGACCTCGAACCCGCAGGCCCCGAGCTTCATGAGCATGGACTCGACGGACGGCAGCGTCAGCACGGTCTACCACTTCGAGTGGAAGGAATGCCCCGCGGGCTGACCGGCGCGAGCGAGCACAGCAACCCCCGACCCCGTCAGGAGTGATGACGATGTCCCCCTCGCTGTCCCGCACCCTGCTCGTCGGCGGCGCGACCGCCGCCCTGATCGCCACCGCCACGCCGGCCGGAGCCTCCGGATCGGGCCCGATCACCGCCCCGCCCGACAAGATCGTGATCGAACTCGCCACCGTGAACGGCTCGGGCTGCCGCGAAGGCACCGCCGAGGTCGCCGTGGCCCCCGACAACACCGCCTTCACCGTCACGTACAGCGAGTACCTCGCGCAGGTCGGCCCCGGCGCCCCGCCGACGGCGTTCCGCAAGAACTGTCAGCTCAACCTCCGCGTCCACGTCCCCAACGGGTTCACCTACGCGATCGTCCAGGCCGACTACCGCGGATTCGCATTCCTCCAACCCGGAGCGTCCGGTCAGGAAAGGGCGAACTACTACTTCCAGGGAATGCCCCAGACATCCCAGCGGACCCATCAGTTCAGTGGACCGCTCAACGACAACTGGCAGGCGACCGACCGGACGGAATACGCCGACCTGGTATGGGCGCCGTGCGGGGAAAAACGCAATTTCAACATCAATACCGAACTGCGGGTGAATGCCGGCACCTCCAACCCGCAGACGACCAGCTTCATGGCGATGGACTCCACCGACGCCAGCGTCAACACCCTTTACCACCTCGCCTGGCAGGCGTGCCCCGCGCCGCGGACGTAGCGCCGTGAGCCGGGGCGGGGCCGACGTGCGACCGGCCCCGCCCCACCGGGACGTCCCGCCCCCGCCGACGGGCGGGACGCCCCCACCACGGGGGCGTCCCCGTCACAGGACGTCCCCACCCACGGGCCGGCGCGCCACGCGCCGCCCCTGCGGGCCGGGGCCCGGACGTCCCGGCCCGTGGCCTTTTCCGCTCACCGGGAACACGCCCTCCCGCCCGCGCCCACCGCCCGCCTACCGTCTGCCGCACCACACACCACGCAGCCGGGAGGACCCCATGATCGACGGCCGGCGCCGGCGCCGGCGCGAGGCCGCCGAGCTGCCGCGCGGGGCCGAGCGGCACCGGACCCCCGTACGGCCGCTGACCGAGCTGTTGGAGGGGATCGACGCGCCGGACGCGTACGAGATCCAGCTCATCAACATCCGCCGGCGCACCACCGCTAAGGGCGCCCGCGTCACCGGCCACAAGGTCGGCCTCTTCTCGCCCGTCACGCAGGCCATGATGGGCGTCGACCAGCCCGACCACGGCCACCTGCTGGACACCATGGAACTGCGCCCGGACGCCCCCGTGCGGGCCGCCGCGTACTGCGCGCCCCGCATCGAGCCCGAGGTCGGCTTCGTCCTCGGCGCCGGCTCCGAGGGCGGTCGTGGGCGCCGCCCCGGGGGCGAACACGCCGACGCCGAGGGAGAAGTGGCGTTCGCGGCGGATGCGGGCGTCGGGCGCCCCGGCCCGGCGCAGGGCGCTCTCGGCGGCGTCCATGAGCGGTCCGGGCCCGCACAGCCAGCCCTCGCGGTCCCCGTACGGGGCGACGAGCTCCCCGAGTCGGGCGGCGGTCGGCAACCCGCGCAGGCTCTCCAGCCAGTGCACGACCGTGAGCCGGTCCGGGGCCCTGCCGGTCACCGCCCGGGTGCGGGTGACGTACGGGTGAAACGCAACGGGCCCGGCCCCCTGGCGAGGGGTCGGGTCCGGTGGGTGTGCGATGAGGTATCCGTACCCGCTACATCCACTCGCTGAACCGCAACCGGCCCATCATGTTGTCCATCGCCCGCGGCGACACCGCCGGCTCCGCGTCCGCGGGCGGTACGGAGGCCGAGACGCGGCCCGCCCGGCCCGGCCCGTACAGCTCGCGCCACACGGACCGCACACAGGCCAGGACCGCCGGCGCCGGCCGGGCCGGCTCGTGCTCGCCCCGACAGGAGGACAGGGACACGGCGGCGGCCGCCCGTCCCGCACCCCGCGAGGGCGCGGCCACGCAGTGCACCCCGCGGAAGGTTTCCTCCCGGTCCCAGGCGACCCCGCGCGCAGCGCGGCCGGGCGCACCAGGGTCCGGGCGGTGCGCGCACGCCGCCCCCGTGCCACGGCCCCCTCGACGGCGTCCCGGTCGCCGAGGGTGGGGGCGGGGGAGGCTGCGGCGGGGCCGGCGGCCTCTGACGGCCGCCGTCCCCGCGCGCCCTCGGATCAGGACAGCTTGCCGTCGTAGTCCGGCAACTTCACGGTGCGCTCCGCATGGCCGCCGACCAGGTCGCTCTGCTTGTTCCCGATGTTCGCGATGATCGTGTAGCCGCGGGCCTCGATCTCGGCGCGCTTGCCCGTCTTGTAGGTGCTCACCTCGTGGAACAGGTCGGGCAGGTCCCGGACGTAGAGGCCCGAGACGGGGTAGCCGACGGCCTTGAGGTTGTGCTCGGTCAGGGAGTGCAGGATCCCCGGCCGGGCGGTGACGAAGAAGATCGCGACGCCGCGGTCGTTGGCGTACCGGGTCAGTTCGCGGACCTTGCCGATCGCGGGCGTCGGGAAGGTCCAGAACCAGTGGAAGTCCGTCTCCAGCGACGAGTTGTCGATGTCGAGGACGAGCGCCGGCTTCTCCCCGGCCGGGGAGGCGGCGATGCGCTGCTCGATCGCGGGGCGGGCGGCGTCGATGACGGCGGCCACGTCGCGCTGCCAGGTGGCGTAGTCGATGCCGAGGATCGCCGCGTTGCCGCCGGGCGCGGAGGCGGTGACGGCGCTCGCGGCGGCCGGCGCGGTCACGGCCCGCTCCGCCGGGGCGGCCCCGGCCGTAGTGGCGGGCAGCAGGGCCAGGACGGCTCCCGCGACGGCGACGCCCGCGGCGGCGGTGGCGCTGCGGCGGGGAAGACCCGTACGGGTGGGGAGGGTGCGGCGGGTGATGCGCATGTGGGGGCGCTCCTCGGTCACGGATTGGCATGTACGCGACCAGGCTGGGGGAGCGGCGCCCACCTGTCTACCGGTCGGTAGGAAACTTTTCGCAGCCGCCGGGTGAACCCCCGTCACCTGCCGCACACCAGCCGCCGCGCGGTGCGCCCCGCACCGTGGCCCCCGCGCCCCGCACCCGCCGCGCGCACCGGGCGATGTGCGCCGGGGGTGGGTGACCCCCGCGGGCCTCGCCAGCCTCGCGGGCCTCGCGGGTCGGCGGGGCGGCCGGATCCCGCCGGTGCGCGGGGAAGTGGTCGTTCGCCTCCGCGCGGTGGTCCGGGCCGCCGCGGTCGGTTCCGCCAGTCACCGCGTCCCGCACCGGCCGGAACGCCGTCACCACCCGCGTCGGGCGCCGGAGCCGGGCCGGGAGCGGGGCGTGAACGGCCCCCGGGGGCGGAAATCCGCGTTCCGCCGGGCCGTCGCACCCACCGTTCTGCGCCCCACCGCCTCCCCGGCCGGAAGTTGTCCGAAAACGCGTTCTTGCTTGCACCGGAGGTTCGGTTGTGTCATGGACCCGTCATTCACCCGATGACGCGCACGGCCCAACCCCCCACGAAAGGCAGTGTGTTGACCATGGCCATCCTCGGCAGATTCCTCAAGCAGTCCCTCGCCGTCGGCGCCGTCGCCCTCGCGGCCGTCAGCCTCCAGACCACCGGAGCCGGCGCCGCCCAGGCACCCGTCGTCGGCGGTACCCGCGCCGCACAGGGCGAGTTCCCCTTCATGGTCCGCCTCTCCATGGGCTGCGGCGGAGCCCTCTACACCCAGCAGATCGTCCTCACCGCGGCCCACTGCGTGAACGGCTCCGGCAACAACACCTCCATCACCGCCACCGCCGGCGTCGTCGACCTCAACAGCACCGGCGCCATCAAGGTCAAGTCCACCAAGGTCCTCCAGGCCCCCGGCTACAACGGCACGGGCAAGGACTGGGCCCTCATCAAGCTCGCCAAGCCCATCAACCTGCCCACCCTGAAGATCGCCGAGACCAAGGCCTACGACAACGGCACCTTCACCGTCGCCGGCTGGGGCGCCACCCGCGAGGGCGGCAGCCAGCAGCGCTACCTCATGAAGGCCACCGTCCCCTTCGTCTCCGACGCCTCCTGCCAGAGCTCCTACGGCGGCGACCTCGTACCCGGCGAGGAGATCTGCGCCGGCCTGCCCCAGGGCGGCGTCGACACCTGCCAGGGCGACTCCGGCGGCCCCATGTTCCGCCGCGACAACGCCAACGCCTGGATCCAGGTCGGCATCGTCAGCTGGGGCCAGGGCTGCGCCCGCCCGAACTACCCCGGCGTCTACACCGAGGTCTCCACCTTCGCGGGAGCGATCAAGAGCGCGGCCGCGACCCTCTAGCACCACCGGCGCCACCCCCTCGTCCTTCCGGCCGGCCGCGAACCGGCCGGAAGGACGAAGCGCACCACCCCGGACGTGCCCAACGTCGAGGGACGTACCGCGAGGGCGGAACACCGCTGCCCCATCCCGCGACAC
This sequence comes from Streptomyces sp. NPDC048383, assembly GCF_040651775.1. Taxonomy (NCBI): domain Bacteria; kingdom Bacillati; phylum Actinomycetota; class Actinomycetes; order Kitasatosporales; family Streptomycetaceae; genus Streptomyces; species Streptomyces sp. NPDC048383. The sequence goes on along the minus strand of NZ_JBEZKS010000025.1, from coordinate 92,771 downwards.
CCACCCCGCGACACCCATCCGGCGGCCCCCGCGCGGTTGCGGTCCGCCGCCCGCACCGGTCCGATGGGAGGAGTCCATCGGCGGCAGCGGGCGACAGTGGGGCAGGCAGCGCATGACGATCAGAGTGGTCATCGCCGACGACCAGGACATGGTCAGGGCCGGTTTCCGGATGATCCTGGAGAGCATGCCCGACATCGAGGTCGTCGCCGACGTCGTCGACGGCGAAGCGGCCCTGGCCGCCGTCGCCGAACACCGACCCGACGTCCTCCTCCTCGACATCCGCATGCCGCGCCTCGACGGACTCGAAGTCACCCGCCGACTCTCCGGCCGGGCACAGGACAAGCCGCGCATCGTCATCGTCACCACCTTCGACCTCGACGAGTACGTCCACGCCGCCCTCCACGGCGGCGCGTCCGGCTTCCTCCTCAAGGACGCGAGCCCGGCCATGCTGGTCGAAGCCGTACGGGCGGCAGCCGCCGGGGACGCGCTCGTCTCACCCGCCATCACCGTACGACTGCTGCGCGAAATGGCCCCCCGCACCGCCGCCGCCCAAGCCGCCCGCCGCCCCGCCGAACCCCTCACCGAACGCGAACGGGACGTCGTACGCTGCCTCGCGCGCGGGCTGACCAACGCGGAGATCGCCGGCGAACTGTACGTATCGCTGTCCACCGTCAAGACCCACCTGGCGAACGTCCAGGCCAAACTCGACGCCCGCAACCGCGTCGAGATCGCCGCCTGGGCCTGGGAGAGCGGCCTGGCCACCGGCCCCACGTGAACGCGCCGACCACGGGGGCACGCGCCGCGCCCGCCGCACGCGCCGCGGGCCGCGTCGGGGGCGGGCGGTGAGCCCGCTCGCGAGCTGGGCGCGACGCAACCCGCACGCCGCCGACGGGATCCGGCTGTTCCTCTCCCTCGCGCTCCTCGCCCTCGTCACCTTCGAAGGCGTCGTCCTCACCCGCCGACCCAGCCTCCCGCACACCGCCGTCTGGATCTCCGGCATCCTCGTCTGCCTCAGCGCCGCGCCCTGGCCCCGGATCCCCCTCCTGACCCGCGCCCGGTTCGCCGCCGCCACCACCTGGACCGTCACCCTGCTCCTCATCTTCGGCAACCACCCCCTCGTCGTCTGGGGCGGCGGCGAGGCCATCGCCCTGCTCGTCCTGCTCTCCCAGGTCCTGCTCCGCGCCCCCGCCCGCACCGCCGCCGTCCTCGGCCCGCTCCTCGGCCTCGGCTGCATGGCCGTACCCGTCCGGGACACCAACCCCGGCCGGTTCACCCTGCTCTTCTCCGTCCTCGCCGTCGTCGTCGGCGCCTACTCCCTCCTGCTGCGCCTCCAGTCCGTCCAACGCGTCCGCGAACTGCGGGCCGTCCGCACCGCCGAACGCCTGGAACTGGCCCGCGAACTCCACGACCTCGTCGCCCACCACGTCACCGGCATCGTCGTGGAAGCCCGCGCCGCCCGCTTCACCCACGTCACCGCCGAACACGCCGCCGACATCTTCGGCCGCATCGAAACCGCCGGCGACGAGGCCCTCGGATCCATGCGCCGCCTCGTCAAGGTCCTCCGCGACGACGACGACGCCGACCGCCCGACAGCCGCCGACCGCACCACCGATGCCGGCGGCGCGGCGGCCGGGGGAGGAGCGGCCGGGCGCACGCGCGGGCCGGGCACCGCCCCCGTCGCCGGCCTCGCCGACATCCGCTCGCTCACCGAACGCTTCGCCGTCACCGGCCCGCCCGTCGTCCTGACCGTGGAGGATGGCCTGGACACGCGTCTCCCCGGCGACGTCGCCGCCACCGCCCACCGCATCGTCCTCGAAGCCCTCACCAACATCGGCAAGCACGCCGCCGACACCACCGCCGTCCGCGTCGGCCTGCGCACCGTCCCCGACGGCCTCGAAGTCCACATCGCCGACGAGGGCGGCCACCCCGCCCGACTCTCCGAAAAGGCCCGCGGCGGCGGCTACGGCCTCGCCGGCATGACCGAACGCGCCGAAGCCCTCGGCGGCTCCCTCACCGCCGGCCCCACCCCGGAAGGCGGCTGGCTCGTCACGGCCGTCCTGCCCCTGTAGGGCGGTGACCGACACGGGCCGAGCAGGGGCCCCGACGCCGCGCGGAGCCCCGGTACGGGCCGGGCAAGATCCGACACCGGCGGCCTAGCCCAGCGCGATCGCCCGCAACGCGGCCAGATGCCGGGCGTAGACGGCCCGGCCCTCGGCGGTCAGCGAGAGCCACGTACGGGGACGGCGCCCCACCCGCCCCTTGCGGACCTCCACCCAACCGGCCTCCTCCAGCGCCGAGACCTGCTTGGACAGCACCGAGTCACTGACCTCCACCACGTCGCGCACGAAGCCGAACTCGGCCTTGTCCAGCGGGACCAACGCCGCCACCACGGACAGCCGAACCGGCGCGTTGAGCAGCGGCACCAGATCGTGTCGGGGATGAGCGCCACGCTTCACCCCGGCCGCGGTCGCCCCGACCCCCGCCGCGTCCCCAGTCGTCCCGTCCGTCCCCGACCGTAGGTCGGTCATGCCGTGCCCCGGCCCTCGAACCAGGCGCCGAGGGCGGGCGGCAGCGCGCACCCCAGGGTCGCGGCGATCGTGAAGGCCACGTCATCCACGAACACCGTGGTGCCGAGCGCCACGACGAGTCCGAACACGGCCGCCCAGGACCCGATCAGCAGGCCGTGCTTGAGGCCGAAGCCGCGCCGCACGACGCGCTGCCGGGCGGCGTACACGCTCAGCCCGGTCACCATCAGGGTGTTGACCGACGCGAAGACCAGCGCGGAAGCGAGGCCGTGCCACAGCAGGGCCACCGGCACCAGCACCAACTGCCCGGTGGCGAAGATCCACAGGTAGCGCGCGTACCAACCGCTGCGGGCCCGCGCGGCCTTCTCCAGGCCGGCCGCCCGGTCCAGCGCTCCTGCGGCGCCCACGAAGTCGCTCACGATCCGTCCCCCCTCGCTGCCCTGCGTCACTCGACGCTTCTCACTATGGCAACTACTTTCCACCTCGGCAAGTGTCCGCGGGTCGTCCTCAGCCGACACGCCCCGACCGGCCACCGGACGGAAAGTCGTCTCAACCACCGACTGGCCGGCGGACCACGACCCCGCGCCACGTATTCTCGGGAACCATGGAGAACAGCGCCACGGACAACGGCACGCACACGGGCACCGGCACGCACACCGGCACCGGTACCAGCGGCATCGACGGGAGCGTCGCCGCGGAACTGTCCCGCCTGCGCGACAGCATCGACAACATCGACGCGGCCGTCGTCCACATGCTCGCCGAGCGCTTCAAGTGCACCCAGCAGGTCGGCCACCTCAAGGCCCGCCACCAGCTGCCCCCCGCCGACCCGGGCCGCGAGGCCAGCCAGATCGCCCGGCTGCGCCAGCTCGCCGAGAACGCGAAGCTCGACCCGGCCTTCGCCGAGAAGCTCCTCAACTTCATCATCGCCGAGGTCATCCGCCACCACGAGACCATCGCCGCGGGCGAGGAGTAACCCCCGAGGCCAGCCCGCACGGCCCGGCACGCCCCAGCCCCGCGCGCCGGCGCCCCGCCCTCCCCGGCCATCGCTCGTCCGTCGCGGACCGCGCCCGTCCGCCACCCCGCACGCCCCGCCCCCGCCGGACCTCGCCCCCGGGCCCCGCCCCCGCCCCGCACGGCCGCCCGTACCGGACGCCCCCCGCGCCCGGCACGGCCCCCGTACCGGACGGACCCCCGCCCCCGCCCCGCACGGCCGCCCGTAGCCGGACGCCGCCCGCCCCCGGCACGGCCGCCCGTACCGGACGGACCCCCGCTCCCGTACCGCACGGCCGCCCGTACCGGACGCCTCCGCCCTGCACGGCCCGCCGTACCGGACGCCCCCCGCCCCCGTGCCCCACGGCCCGCCGTACCGGACGGCCCACATACCCCCTGGGTCCCGGGCGCGACGTCGGGCAGCATGGCCCCATGTCCGCATTGACGCGCAACGAAGCGCAGCTCCGAGCACAACTCCTCGACGTCCACCACTACGCCGTCACCCTCGACCTCACCACCGGCGACGACACCTTCGACTCCACCACCGTCATCCGCTTCGCCGCCCGCGCCGCCGGAGACACCTTCGTGGAACTGAAACCGGACGAACTGCGCTCCGCCACGCTCGACGGCCAACCCCTCGACACCACCGCCCTCACCGACAACCGCCTCCCGCTCCCCGCCCTGGCCGAAGGCGACCACGAGCTGCGCGTCGACGCCCGCATGCGCTACTCCCGCACCGGCGAAGGCCTGCACCGCTTCACCGACCCCGCGGACGGGGAGACGTACGTCTACTCCCAAATGTTCATGGACGACGTCCAGCGCGTCTTCCCCGCCTTCGACCAGCCCGACCTCAAGGCCGTCTTCGCGTTCACCGTCACCGCCCCCGCCCACTGGACCGTCCTCGCCAACGGCATCACCACCCGCACCGGCGACCGCGACACCGACGGCGCCGGCATCTGGCAGTCCGCCCCCACCCCCCTCATCTCCACCTACCTCGCCGCCGTCGCAGGCGGCCCCTGGCACAGCGTCACCACCGAACACGCCGGCCTTCCCTTCGGCATCCACTGCCGCAAATCCCTCGCCCCCCATCTCGACGCCGACGCCGACGAGATCCTCTCCGTCACCACCGACTGCTTCGACCGCTACCACGAGAAGTTCGCCGAGCCCTACCCCTTCGACTCCTACGACCAGGCCTTCGTCCCCGAGTTCAACGCCGGCGCCATGGAGAACCCGGGCCTCGTCACCTTCCGCGACGAGTTCGTCTTCCGCTCCGCCGTCACCGACACCGAACGCCAGAGCCGCGCCATGGTCATCGCCCACGAGATGGCCCACATGTGGTTCGGCGACCTCGTCACCCTCGCCTGGTTCGACGACATCTGGCTCAACGAGTCCTTCGCCGAATACATGGGCTACCAGACCCTCACCGAAGCCACCCGCTTCACCGGCACCTGGACCGAATTCGGCATGGTCCGCAAACCCTGGGGCTACGACGCCGACCAACGCCCCTCCACCCACCCCGTCGCCCCCGCCCCCGAGGACGTCCCCGACACCGCCTCCGCCCTCCTCAACTTCGACGGCATCTCCTACGCCAAGGGCGCCTCCGCCCTGCGCCAACTCGTCGCCTGGCTCGGCGAGAAGGACTTCCTCGCCGGCATCAACACCCACTTCGCCCGCCACAAGTTCGCCAACGCCTCCCTCGCCGACTTCGTGGACTCCCTCGCCGCCCACACCGACCGCGACGTCCACGCCTGGGCCCAGGTCTGGCTCCGCACCACCGGCGTCGACACCCTCACCCCCCGCATCGAGGAGAGCCCCGGCGGCTGGACCCTCACCGTCGACCACCACGGCAGCCGCCCCCACCACATCACCGCCGGCACCTACGAACTCGCCCCCGACGGCCTCCTGGAACGCGGCGAACTCCTCGGCATCGACGTCCCCTCCGACGAGGTCGTCTCCGGCAGCGGCCGCCGCCCCGACCTCCTCGTCCTCAACGACGGAGACCTCGGCTACACCAAGATCCGCCTCGACGCGATCTCCCTGGAAACCGCCCTGCGCGGCCTGTCCCGCCTCCCCGACCCCCTCACCCGAGCCGTCGTCTGGGGCTCCCTGCGCGACATGGTCCGCGACGGCGAACTCGAACCCGGCGCCTACCTCACCACCGCCGCCGCCCACCTGCCCGACGAGAGCGACCTCGCCATCGTCCAGGGCGTCCTCGGCTTCGCCCGCACCCACGTCGCCGACCGCTACGTCGCCCCCACCGAACGCACCGCCGCCCTCAACCTCATCACCTCCGTCACCCGCGACCTGCTCCGCCGCACCGAGGACGGCGCCGAACCCGGCCTGCGACTCGCCGCCGTACGCGTCCTCATCGACAGCGCCACCCAGCCCGACACCCTCGCCGCCTGGCTCACCGACGGCACCGTCCCCGGCGGCCCCGAACTCGACCCCGAACTGCGCTGGCGCATCCTCGCCCGCCTCAGCCTCCTCGGCGCCGCCGACGAGGACACCATCGACGCCGCCCTCACCGCCGACCCCAGCGCCACCGGCCGCGAAGGCGCCGCCCGCTGCCGCGCCGCCCTCCCCACCCCCGAGGCCAAGGCCGCCGCCTGGCAACGCCTCTTCCACGACGACACCCTCTCCAACTACCTCTTCACCGCCACCGCCCAAGGCTTCTGGCAACCCGAACAGGCCGACCTGGTACGGGAGTACGTCCCCCGCTACTACCCCGAAGCCGTCGCCCTCGGAGCCCGCCGCGGCCCCGCCATCGCCGAAGCCGCCGGCCGCTGGGCCTTCCCCGCGTACGCCATCGACGACACCAACCTCCAGGCCGGCCACACCTGCCTGGAGGACCCCGACCTCATCCCGCTGCTCCGCCGCAAACTCGTCGACCACCTCGACGACCTCGCCCGAGCCCTCCGCATCCGCACCCCCGCCTGACCCCCCACCACCCCCGCCGGACCGACGCCCCCAGCCCCTGCCCCGGGGGCGCCGGACCTGCGGGGCGCCGACCTGAGGGGATGCGAGCTACGGGAGTCCGAGCTACGGGGGCCGGGGCCCACGCCCGGCCCTCCGCCCGGCCCCGGTCCTCCGCCCGGCCCCGGCCCTCCGCCCGGTCCCGGCCCCCGCCCAGCCCGGCACGGCCCTCCGCCCGGTCCCGGCCCCGCCCAGCCCGGCACGGCCCTCCGCCCGGTCCCGGTCCTCCGCCCGGGCCCGGCCGCGCCCAGCCCGGCACGGCCCCGGCCCCGCCCCGCCCGGCCCGGCGCCACCCCGACCCGTCCGGCCAAGGCGCACCCCCCAACCCGAACACCCGGCCGACGACGGCCCGGTGGACAAACCCCGGCGGTTACCCCATTCGGGTCTGATCGTTGTATCCGGCGGAGACCACGCTGTCCCCGCCCAGCAGCCCGAAGGACCCCCGATGACCGAGCCGCCCCGCACCCCGCCGCCCCCACCGCCACCCCTCGCCGGCGGCCCCGGCGGAGCCGACGCCCTGCGGCCCCTCCTCGACACCGTCCTCGACGCCCTCCGCACCGGAACCCACGAACGCGGCGGCCCCCTCCCCGCCGGCGGCCCCGCCACCGTCACCGCACGCGTCCGCACCGCACTCGGCGACGTACTCCCCACCCACGGCACCGGCGCCCACGAAGCCCTCCGCACCCTCGTCCACGCCCTCGCCGCCGGCGCCGCCGACCCCGCCCACCCCCTGTGCGCAGCCCACCTGCACTGCCCACCCCTCGCCGTCGCCACCGCCGCCGACCTCGCCGCGAGCGCCCTCAACCCCTCCCTCGACTCCTGGGACCAGGCCCCCGCCGCCTCCACCATCGAAGCCGAACTCACCCGCACCCTCGCCGCCGAGTTCTACGACACCCCCCACCCCGACGCCCTCCTCACCACCGGCGGCACCGAAGCCAACCAACTCGCCCTCCTCCTCGCCCGCGAACGCCACGGCCCCCACCTCACCGTCCTCCACGGCGCCAACGCCCACCACTCCGTACCCCGCGCCGCCTGGCTCCTCGGCCTCCCCCCCACCACCACCCTCCCCACCCCCACCGGCACCCTCCACCCCGCCGACCTCACCGAAGCCCTCGCCCGCACCACCGGACCCGTACTCGTCACCGCCACCGCCGGCACCACCGACGCCGGACTCATCGACCCCCTCCACGCGATCGCCGACCTCTGCGCACACCACCGCGCCGACCTCCACATCGACGCCGCCTACGGAGGACCCCTCGCCCTCAGCCCCCCACACCGCCACACCGTCGACGGACTCGCCCGCGCCCGCACCCTCACCGTCGACCTCCACAAACTCGGCTGGCAACCCGTCGCCGCCGGACTCCTCGTCGTCCCCGACCACACCCACCTCACCCCCCTCGCCCACCAAGCCGACTACCTCAACGCCACCGACGACACCGAAGCCGGCCTCCCCGACCTCCTCGGCCGCTCCCTGCGCACCACCCGCCGCCCCGACGCCTTCAAAATCGCCGTCACCCTCCGCGCACTCGGCCGCGACGGCCTCACCGACCTCATCGACCGCACCACCACCGCGGCCCACCACCTCGCCGGACTCCTCGACGCACACCCCCGCTTCGAACTCCACGCACCCCCCACCCTCACCACCGTCCTCTTCCGGCCCACCCCCACGGACGACGACCACCTCGCAACCCTGCGCCGCACCCTCCTCCACAACGGCACCGCCGTCCTCGGCCGCGCCACCGCCAACGGCCGACTGTGGCTCAAAGCCACCCTCCTCAACCCCCACACCACGGCACAGGACCTGGACACCCTCGTCACCCTCCTGGAAGGCAGGACCCACCGATGACCGCCCCACTCGAAGCCCCCCACGACCTCGTCGGAATCGGAATCGGCCCCTTCAACCTCTCCCTGGCCGCCCTCGCCCACGGCCTCCCCCAACAAGGCATCGGCCCCCTCGCCACCGCCTTCTACGACCAACGCCGCGACTTCCGCTGGCACCCCGGACTCCTCATCGACGGAGCCACCCTCCAGGTCCCCTTCCTCGCCGACCTCGTCACCCTCGCCGACCCCACCAGCCCCTGGACATTCCTCAACTACCTCAAGCAAAAGGAACGTCTCTTCCCCTTCTACTTCGCCGAGCAGTTCCACATCCAACGCGCCGAATACGACGCCTACTGCCGCTGGGTCGCCGGCCGCCTCCCCGGACTCCACTTCGGCCACCAGGTCGACGCCGTCCGCTGGAACCCCGAACGTGACCTCTTCGAAGTCGACTGGACCCAGATCGACCCCACCGGCGAAGCCGAAGCCCTCGGCCGCACCTGGACCCGCAACCTCGCCCTCGGCATCGGCACCGCACCCCACATCCCCGACACCCTGCGCCCCCTCGCCGAAGCCCCCACCGTCCCCGTCATCCACTCCGCCGAATACCTCGACAACCGCCAACGCATCCTCGGCGCCCCCCACGTCACCGTCATCGGCGCGGGCCAATCCGGAGCCGAAGTCTTCCTCGACCTGCTCCGCAACCGCCCCACCGGCCGCGAAGGCCTCACCTGGCTCGCCCGCACCCCCTCATTCGCCCCCATGGAGTACTCCAAACTCGGCCTCGAACACTTCACCCCCGACTACATCCGCTACTTCCACGCCCTCCCCGAACCCGTCCGCGACCAACTCGTCCCCGCCCAATGGCAACTCCACAAGGGCATCGACGCCGCCACCATCGCCGCCATCCACGACGAGCTCTACCGCCGAACCCTCGACGGCGGCTGGCCCGACGCCGTCCTCACCCCCGGCGTCCACGTCCGCACCGCCGGCCGCGTCGCCACCACCAAAGTCGAACTCCACCTCGAACACACCCAGCAGGGCACCCGCTCCCGCCTCACCACCGACGCCGTCGTCCTCGCCACCGGCTACCGCGAACGACCCCTCACCCGCATCCTCGCCGGACTCGACCCCTACCTCCGCAAGGACTCCTCCGGCCGCCCCCGCATCGACGACCGCCACCGCATGGTCCTCGACCCCTCCGTCACCGGCAGCGTCTTCGTCCAGAACGGAGAACGCCACACCCACGGCGTCGGCGCCCCCGACCTCGGCCTCGCCGCCTGGCGCAGCGCCGGCATCCTCAACACCCTCACCGACAAGGAGCCCTACCCCCAGCCCCGCCGCACCGCCTTCACCACCTTCGGCCTCGAACAACGGGAACACACCCGCCCCCACCCCGCAGGCGAGCTGCTCCCGCTCGTCGAACACCCCTGACGGCCCCGCCGGACGACCGGCACCCGGGCTCGAACACCCGGGACCAGCCGACCGACACCCGACACCCGGCGCCGGCACACCGGCGCCCGGGACCGGAACGCCCGGGACCGGAACGCCCGGGACCAGAACCCCCGGAACTAGAACACCGGCACCCCCGCCCGCGTCAACCGCCAATCCACCGAAGCGAACCCCGCCGGATCCACCGTCCCCTTCGCCTTCACCCACTGGACGATCGTGTTACGGATCTCGTCCGAATCCGCCCACAACTGCCTGGCCTGCGGAACGTGCGGGAAGTTACCCCCACCCGAGGCCCGGTAGTTGTTCACCGCCAACACGAACCGACCCGCCGGATCCACCGCCTTCCCCGCGAACGACAACCCCACGATCCGCGACCCCACCGGCTGCGCCACATCGATCTCGTACGCCAACCCGTACACCGCGTCGTAGTTGTAGTCCGGAATCCCCTCCGCGTTCGTCAACGCCGCCGGATCCACCGGCGCACCCGGCGCCGTCCGCACGTAGTACCGCGCCGAATACTCCAGGTAGTCCTTCAACTGCGCACCCGTCAGCAGCCGCGCCTCCAACGTGTTCTCGAACGGGTACAACCCCGCCGCGTCCCGGATCGTCACCCGACCCGCCGGTATCGACGCCGTCCGCGAGAAACACGACGCCTGCGACACCACCGGCAGCGCCGCCCACTCGGTACCCGCCAGCGCCGCCCGCACCGTCTCCGCCTGCACGTGGTTGATCAGATCGATCACCGGCACGTCCTTCACCGGCCCCTCCGCCGTCGACATCGCCTGCGTCGACGTACCGATCACCTGGTTGACGTACGCCACCACCTTGCGGTGCTCGTCCGACAACAGCCGCGTGATCTTCCGGTCCTCCTCCACGGCATTGGAGTTCAACACCTGCGCCGCGACCTTCGACACCGACCAGCAGCCCCGCTCCCACACCAACTCGAAGTCGAACAACGTCAACCGCTGCCCCCACTTCAACGGCTCCGACAACACCACGTCCTTGCCCGTAGCCCGGTTCTTCACCCGGTACTCCGCAATCTCCGTGTGCGCGTGCCCCACCAGGATCGCGTCGATCCCCGGCACCTGTTCCGCCACCAGCGCCGCCGCGTTCTCCACGTGCGGCAACTGATCCCCGTAACTCGACGTACCGCTCGACCCGGAGTGCGCCGACACGATCACCACGTCCGCACCCATCGACCGCAGCCGCGGCACGTACTTCGCCGCCTGCTCCTCCAACCCCGGGAACGTCATCTTCCCCTGCACGTGCGCCTTGTCCCAGATCGCGATCCCCGGGTTCGTCAACCCCAACACCGCCACCTTCACGTCCCGCCCGAACGGCGTCCGCAACCGGTGCATGCTGTACGGCGCGAACGCCGGCCGCAATGTCTTCGCGTCCAGCGCGTTCGCCCCCAACAACGGGAAATCGCACTGCTCCTCGAACTTGCGCAACACCGGGATCCCGTAATTGAACTCGTGGTTCCCGAGCGCCGCCGCGTCGTAACCGATCGCGTTCATCGCCTGCGCCATCGGATGCACCGGCCCGCGCCGCGCCGTGATCGGATCCACCTTCGCGTAGTAGTACGAAAGCTGCGTCCCCTGGATCGTGTCACCCGCGTCGATCAACAGCGTGTTCCGCCGACCCTTGCGCGCCCGCACCTGATCCACCAACGTCGAGATCTTCGCCAGACCCACATCGTTGTGCGCCTTGTCGTCGAACTCCTTGTCCGTGAAGTAGTCCCAGTTGAAGACGTTGCCGTGCAGATCCGTCGTCCCCATCACCGTGAACGCGTACGTCCGCGGCCCCCGGCCCCTCGCGCCCTCCTGCTCCTGCGCGGCGGCGGCCGGGGTGCTCGTGGCCCCCACCAACGCCACGGCCGCACCCGTCGCGGCCGAAGCCCCCATGAACTTCCTACGGTCGAACGTCATGCCAACTCCCTCGTGAGGCCCTGAACAACGCGCGTAGATTCTGACCCACGAGTAACAAGCCGCAACACCCCCACCAGGTTTCGATCCGATGACCACACCACCCACCCACCACGGTGCGACAGTGGAAAACATGACCCAGGAGATCGCACACCAGCCCTACGGAACCCCCGACGTACCCCGCGTCGCCGTCCGCGGCGAATCCCACCTCGAAGTCGACCCCGAAATCGCCCGCATCACCATCACCGTCAGCGCCCGCGGCACCGACCGCCGCACCGCACTCGAAGACCTCACCCGCCGCAACAACACCGTCCTCGAACTCCTCAAGAGCTACGGCGAACCCGTCGAAAAACTCGAAACCGGCGCCTTCTCCATCACCCCCGAACTCACCCGCCACGGCCGCGCCGAACGCGTCCGCGCCTACCACGGCCGCGTCAACATCACCGCCGAACTCAACGACTTCACCACCCTCGGCGAACTCACCACCCGCCTCGCCGACCTCGAACTCACCCGCGTCGACGGCCCCTGGTGGGCCCTGCGCCCCACCTCACCCGCCCACGGCGAAGCCCGCCGCCAAGCCGTCCTCGAAGCCGTCCAACGCGCCCGCGAATACGCCCACGCCCTCGGCGCCGAACTCGCCGCCCTCATCGAACTCGCCGACACCGAAGCCGAGAACGAAACCCCCTTCGCCCCCGGCGGCACCATGACGCGCGGCATGGCCTTCGCCGGCGCCACCGAGGACGACACCACCCCGCCCCTCGACCTCGAACCCCAGCGCCAAACCGTCCACGCACAGGTGAACGCCCGCTTCACCATGACCCCGCCCCAACTCTGACCACCCGGCCGAACGGCCACCAGAAATCGGACAAGGAAGCGCCACGGGGGTGCTCCGATGAGCACCCCCATGCACATTCAACAATTGTCAACAAGCTTTCGCCCAAAGGTTGTTGAGCAGACACCCACAACCAATTTCCTACTCCCTGGTAGGGGCATACGCTCGACCCATGCGTCGAGCAAAAATCGTCTGTACCCTGGGCCCCGCCACCGACTCGTACCACCAGATCAAAGCCCTGGTCGAAGCCGGAATGGACATCGCCCGCTTCAACCTCAGCCACGGCACCTACGCCGAACACGAGGAGCGCTACCACCACGTACGCAAAGCCGCCGACGAAACCGGCCGCAGCGTCGGAATCCTCGCCGACCTTCAAGGCCCGAAGATCCGACTCGGCCGCTTCCACGAAGGACCCGTACTCCTTGAACGCGGCGACGAGTTCACCATCACCGTCGAAGACCACCCCGGCGACCGCCACACCTGCGGCACCACCTACAAAGGACTCGCCACCGACGTCACCACCGGCGAACGCATCCTCGTCGACGACGGCCGCGTCACCCTCGAAGTAACCGCCGTCGACGGACCCCGCGTCCACACCCGCGTCATCGAAGGCGGCATGGTCTCCGACCACAAGGGACTCAACCTCCCCGGAGTCGCCGTCTCCGTCCCCGCCCTCAGCGACAAGGACATCGAAGACCTCCGCTGGGCCCTGCGCACCGGCGCCGACATCATCGCCCTGTCCTTCGTCCGCAGCGGCCACGACATCCAAGACGTCCACCGCGTCATGGACGAAGAAGACCGCCGCCTCCCCGTCATCGCCAAAGTCGAAAAACCCCAAGCCGTCGACAACATCGACGACATCGTCGCCGCCTTCGACGGCATCATGGTCGCCCGCGGCGACCTCGGCGTCGAAATGCCCCTCGAACACGTCCCCATCGTCCAGAAGCGCGCCGTCAAACTCGCCAAACGCAACGCCAAACCCGTCATCGTCGCCACCCAAATGCTCGACTCGATGATCGACAACTCCCGACCCACCCGCGCCGAAGCCTCCGACGTCGCCAACGCCGTCATCGACGGCACCGACGCCGTCATGCTCTCCGGCGAAACCAGCGTCGGCAAACACCCCATCGAAACCGTCCGCACCATGGCACGCATCATCGAAGCCGCCGAAGAAGACATCCTCGCCAAGGGCCTCCCACCCCTCACCGAACGCAACAAACCCCGCACCCAAGGCGGAGCCGTCGCCCGAGCAGCCGCCGAAATGGGCGACTTCCTCGGCGCCAAATTCCTCGTCGCCTTCACCCAGAGCGGCGACACCGTCCGCCGACTCTCCCGCTACCGCTCACCCATCCCCCTCCTCGCCTTCACCCCCGACGAAGCAACCCGCTCCCAACTCAACCTCACCTGGGGCGTCGAAACCTTCCTCGGCCCCCACGTCGACTCCACCGACGCCATGGTCGCCCAAGTCGAAGAACAACTCCTGCGCATCGGCCGCTGCGTACCCGGCGACATCGTCGTCATCACCGCCGGCTCACCCCCCGGCGTCAGCGGCAAGACCAACCTCGTACGCATCCACCACATCGGCGACGCCGTACGCTGACCCACCCCGTCCCTCCACCCCTTGCCGGCGCACCCGCACCACCCCCCAGCGGCCCACCCGGCAAGCCGGAGGGACCCGCGGCCACCCCCACCCGCCGCACAGCGCGAGTACGGTGACGAGATGGCCCGCACCATCACGTACCTGGAGATGACCGACCCCGGCGAACTACAACCGGGTCGCCCCGTACCCACCCTGGAACTCCGCCGCGAAACAGGCCTCACCACCCTCGCCCGCACCCTCCAGGCCCGCGTCGGAGCCGCACACGGATGGCGCAGCTCCACCCGCACCGACCAACAATGGGACGAACTCGCCCGCACCCACCCCCACCGCCAGTACTGGCTGATCACCCTCGCCGACGAACCGATCGGCATCACCGCACTCGAACCCCACCCCGGGGGCGAGGTAGAGATCCGCACCTTCGGACTCCTCCCCGAACACACCGGCCGAGGACTCGGCGGCCACGCCCTGACCCTCACCCTCCGACAGGCATGGGCCACCACCCCGATCCAATCCCCGACCGTTCACCGGGTATGGCTCCACACCAACTCCGACGACCACCCCAGCGCCCTCCACAACTACCGGAGTCGAGGCCTACGCATCCACCACACCGAAACCGAGGACTAGCCCCCCACCCCACCTACCAACCGAACCGCCGGTCCACCACCCGCGCGAACTCCTCGAACGACAACACCGCGTCCCCGTTCTGATCCGCCTCGTCGAACAACGCCGACGACGCGTTCGCATCACCCACAGCCCAGAACGGCAGATCCCCCCGCGCCGCCAACGTCGGCCCCTGCGACCGCAACGCGCTGATCACCTCCACCCGGGTCAGCTCCCCGTCGTGGTTCAAATCCAACGCCTCGAACAGCTTGCGAGCCTTCTCGCTCATCACGGAGTCCCCTTCTCACGGTGCCGAATCCCTCACGCACCCTACGCGCGGCCCCCCGCACCGGGGCCGGGGGTCAGTGCTTCGCCCCGACATGGGCGTCCATGAGAGCGACGGACGCCTTGCGGGCGACGGACACGTTGAAGGGGTCACCGCCCCTAGCCAGAACGGTCCACTCGACACCGACCTTGGTAAGGGTGTCGGTGCAGAGCTTCCGGATGTCGTCCGACTTGTTGGTGAAGAAGTACCGGGGGTACTCGTACCGCTTGGTGACCCCACCGACGGTGCGGGTGGTCCAGTTCATGACCCGGCAGCCGTCGGAGTGGATCAACCCCCGGACGAACTCCCACGGATGCGCGTCCACGATCTCCTGCTGCCACGCTTCGAGCACGATCCGCCGCTTGTGCTTCTTCCCCGGCCCGTGCTGCGGGAACAGGCACGTCCAGTGCCACCCGTAGCTGGTGACGTTCACACAGCCTTGGCGCTGCAATACGTAGGCCTTGTCGGACGGCCGCACCGCCCGGATGGCCGCTCGGCACTCTTCGATCAGTCCTGGCCAGGCGTCGGCACACGCGATGCGCAGGAGGTGGCCACCTCGGGGATGGGCGCTGATGCAACCATCGCCGAGGTAGAGGCCGAGGAGGTAGGCGTAGGCCGTTGGGTCGGCAGGCCGTCCATCGCAAGGGGCCCACTGGTTCAGGTGAGGAAGTGGCTCCAGCCGAATCTGCCAGGCGCGGATCGCTGCTCGGGATATCCCGGTCTCCCGGCTGACCGAGTTCATGCTGCGCCCCTCGGTGAGTAGCCCGAGAGCGTGCCGGCGCGTGTTGATGTCGTACATGAGCTCGACGCTGCTACGTGCGATTCGCTCATGCTGTGCATTACTGCGCACTTCGCTGAAACGAGTGAAGGTCACGCGTTTTCGCGTGACCTTCGAAATAAAGGAAAAGTGCCCCAGGTGGGATTCGAACCCACACTGTCCGCTGTTTGAGAGCGGCCTCTCTAACCAGTTGGAGTACTGGGGCCTAAGAAACGAAGGGCTACGGGAACCCTGCGTGCCACCACCATACAGGAGCTCGGTAGGCTCGGGGGAGCTGTTATGCCCCGCAAAGAGGAGCCCCCCGTGACCGCCGAGCACGAGTCGACGCCCACGCCCGACGCCGACCAGTCGCACGTTCCGCCGCTGACGACGCGCGTCGTCATCGCCGAGGACGAGGCGCTCATCCGTCTCGACCTGAAGGAAATGCTGGAGGAGGAGGGCTACTCCGTCGTCGGTGAGGCCGGGGACGGCCAGAAGGCCGTCGAGCTGGCCCGCGAGCACCGCCCGGACCTCGTCATCCTGGACGTGAAGATGCCCGTCCTGGACGGCATCTCCGCCGCCGAGCAGATCGCGGCGGAGTCCATCGCCCCGGTGCTCATGCTGACCGCGTTCTCGCAGCGCGACCTGGTCGAGCGGGCCCGTGACGCCGGTGCCATGGCGTACCTCGTGAAGCCGTTCAGCAAGAGCGACGTGGTGCCGGCCATCGAGATGGCCGTGTCCCGGTTCGCGGAGCTGAAGGCGCTGGAGAAGGAGGTCGCCGACCTCTCGCTGCGTCTGGAGACCCGCAAGCTGGTGGACCGGGCCAAGAGCATCCTGCAGACCCAGTACGGGCTGTCCGAGCCGGCGGCCTTCCGGTGGATCCAGAAGACCTCCATGGACCGTCGCATGTCCATGCAGCAGGTCGCGGAGGCGGTCATCGAGGACGCCGAGGAGAAGAAGCAGCAGCAGAACGCGGCCAAGTAGGCGATCGGTCCGGATAGGCCGTGAGGCCCGTCTCCCCCGGGGGGAGACGGGCCTCACGGCGTTGGTGCGGGTACGGGTGCGGTCAGTCCTCGCCGAGGTACGCCTTGCGGACGTCCTCGTTGTGCAGGAGCTCCTGGCCGGTGCCCGAGAGCACGATCTTGCCGATCTCCATCACGTGTGCCTGGTCGGCCAGCGAGAGGGCCGCCTGGGCGTTCTGCTCGACCAGCAGGATGGTGGTCCCGGTGGCCTTGAGTTCGGCGATGGTGGCCATGATCTTCTGCATCATGAGCGGGGACAGGCCCATGGAGGGCTCGTCCAGCATGAGCAGCTTGGGCTGGCACATGAGGGCGCGTCCCATGGCGAGCATCTGTTGTTCGCCGCCCGAGAGGGTGCCGGCGGCCTGCTTGCGGCGCTCTCCCAGGATGGGGAAGAGGTCGTAGGCGCGCTGGATGTCCTTCTCGATGCCCTCTTTGTCGGTGCGCAGGAAGGCGCCGAGTTGGAGGTTTTCGGTGATCGTCAGCCGGGGGAAGATGTGGCGTCCCTCGGGGGAGTGGGCCAGCTTCATGGCGACGATCTTGTGGGCGGGGACGTTGGCCAGGGGTTGGCCGTCGAAGACGATGCTGCCGCTGGTGGGCTTGAGGAGCCCGGAGAGGGTGCGGAGGGTGGTGGTCTTGCCGGCGCCGTTGGTGCCGACGAGGCAGACGATTTCGCCCTGGTTGACTTCGAAGGAGATTCCCTTGACGGCTTCGATCTTGCCGTAGGCGACCTTGAGGTCCTGGACCTTGAGGAGCGGGGTCACTTGGTCTCTCCTTCCGTGCTGGTGGTGCTGGTGGTGCCGGTGGTGCCGTCCGTGTCCGTGGTCGCGGTCGGGGCCGGGGTGGTGTCGGCGTCCGAGTCCGCTGCGGGAGCCGTGGGGGTTGCCACGGTTTCGGGGGCCTGCGGGGTCTCCGCCGGGGCGGGGGTCGCGGTGACGGTCTTCGCCGGGGTCTCGACCTCGGTGGTCGGGGTGGCGGTGGGTGCCGGGGTGGCCGTGGCTGCTTCGGCGTGGGCTTCGGCGGCCTGGACCTCGGCGGCCTGGACCTCGGCGTCCTCCTCGGCGCCGGGGGCGCCTTCGAAGGGGGTGCCGAGGTAGGCGGCGATGACGCGCTCGTCTCCCTGGACTTCGGCCGCGGTGCCCTCGATGAGCTTCTCGCCCTGGACGAGGCAGGCGACGCGGTCGCAGAGGTTGAAGATGAAGCGCATGTCGTGCTCGATGACGAGGACGGCGATGCCCATGTCGCGGATGGCGAAGATGAGTTCTTCGGCGGCGCGGGTTTCCTGCGGGTTCATGCCGGCGGTGGGCTCGTCGAGCAGGATGAGGCCCGGGTCGCTGGCGAGGGCGCGGGCGATTTCGAGCTTGCGCTGTTCGCCGTACGGGAGGTTCTTCGCGAGGTGTTGGGCCTTGTGCTGGAGGCCGATGAACTCCAGGAGTTCCATGGCCCGCACTTCGCTCGCGGCTTCGGCCTTCTTGAAGCCGGGGCCGCGCAGGAGGGCGGACCAGAGGCCTTCCTTGGTGCGGGTGTGGCGTCCGACGAGGACGTTTTCCAGCACGGTCATGTTGTGGAAGAGCCGGATGTTCTGGAAGGTGCGGGCGACGCCTGCTGCGGTGACCTTGTGGGGTGTGGGCGGCAGGACGGTGCCCTTGTAGCTGACGGTTCCCTCGGTGGGGACGTACAGCCCGGTGAGGCAGTTGAAGAAGGTGGTCTTGCCGGCGCCGTTGGGGCCGATGAGGCCGACGATCTCGCCCGCGTTGACTTTGAGGTCGACGCCCTTGACGGCGGTGAGGCCGCCGAAGCGCATGGTGACGCCGCTGGCTTCGAGGACGGTGGCCTTGGTGGTGGTGTCGGTGGTGGCGGTGGTCGTCATGGCTTATGCACCCGCCTTGGCGGTGGCGAGGTCCGTGGGGGCCTGGCCAGCGGTGTCGTCGTGGTACTCGAGCTGCGCGCGCTTGTTGGCGATGAGGCCTTCGGGGCGGAAGCGCATGAGCAGGATGAGGGCGATGCCGAACGCGAGGAGCTGGTAGTCCTGGAGGAAGGCCAGTTTCGCGGGGATGAGGAAGAGCAGTGCGGCGCCGAGGATGGGGCCGCGGATGGTGCCCATTCCGCCGAGGATGACGGCGGCGAGGAGGAACGCGGAGTTCGGCGGGACGGGTCCGGCGAATACGTAGTTCTCGGGGACGACGGTGCTGTTGACGTGTGCCTGGACGGTGCCTGCGAGGCCGGCGAGGGTGGCGCCGAGGGCGAAGGCGATGAGCTTGACCTTGAAGCCGTTGATGCCCATGGCTTCGGCGGCGGTCTCGTCCTCGCGGATGGCGACCCAGGCGCGGCCGATGCGGCTGTTGCCGGCGCGGGCGAAGACCACGATGACGAGGGCCATGACGAGCAGCATCAGGAAGTAGTAGTTGGCGTAGGCGCCGAGGATGATGCCGCCGACGTCGTGGGATTCCCCGAAGTTCCACCCGAGGATTTCGAGGTGGGGGATGTTGGGGATGCCGTTCGGTCCGTTGGTGATGTCCGGGCCGGAGGTGCCGTCGAGGTTGCCCATGGCGATGCGGAAGATTTCTCCGAAGCCGAGGGTGACGATGGCGAGGTAGTCGCCGCGCAGGCGGAGGGTGGGTGCTCCGATGACCACGCCGAAGATGAGGGAGGCGAGGGCGCCGACGATGACCGCTGCCCAGAAGGGGAGGTGGATGCCGAAGGCGGAGGCGGTGCTGCCGGAGACCAGGGCGGCGGCGTAGGCGCCGACGCCGAGGAAGGCGACGTATCCGAGGTCGAGGAGTCCTGCGAGGCCGACGACGACGTTGAGGCCGAGGGCGACGGTCGCGAAGATCAGGATGTTGACCGCGATGAGGGTGTAGGTGTCGCCGCTCTGCTGGATGAACGGGAAGGTGATCGCCGCTGCGGCGGTGGCGATCAGGGTGACCTGGCGGTTGTTCGCGGTGAGGGTGCCGAGCCGGTCGAAGAGGCCCGACTTGAGCAGGGCGGTGGCCGCGAAGCCGACGATGATCAGGTAGGTGACGAAGAGCTGGGGCTCCTTGTCGTCGGTGTCGATGCCGAAGGTGACGACGAAGAGGCCGATGGCGAAGGCTGCCGCGATGATGACGATCTCGGCCCAGGAGGGCAGCTTCTTCGCGGGGGCGGCCTTGTGGCTGTCGTCGGGGAGCTTGTACGCGGCGAGTGCCGGGATGAGCGAGCCGACGAGGGCGACGTAGGCGCCGGGTTCCAGGTGGGCGAAGCCGCCGAGGACCCAGGCGATGGCGAGGACGGTGAACCAGGTGCCGGCGAGGGTGCCGAGCGCGAGGATCCACACGGGCTTGCGGGTGCCGGTGGGGGTGAGCCAGCGGAAGCCCTTGACGCCGAGGCCGGAGAGGGCGTGGGCGAGGGTGAGGAGGGCGCCGGCGACGCTCAGGAACTGGATGGGTGCCGGGCTGCCGTAGTAGGTGAGGTCGCCGGGGAAGTCGGCGGTCCAGGTCCAGGCGAGGAAGGCGCTGACGACGGTGAGGAGGCTTCCGCCGATGACCGCGTAGAGCAGTGCGGTGGGTCGGGGGCCCTGCTTGACCGTGTCGGTCGCGGGGGTGGTGTTGGTGGTCATGGTTCTCACGCCCGATCCGCGACGCGCTCGCCGAGCAGGCCTTGTGGCCGCACGAGGAGGACGACGATGAGGAGTACGAACGCCCAGACGTTGGACCAGGCTCCACCGCCGAGCTGCTGCATGCCGGGGATTTCTTCGATGTAGGCGATCGAGAGGGCTTCGGCGAGGCCGAGGACGACGCCGCCGACCATGGCTCCGTAGATGTTTCCGATGCCGCCGAGGACGGCTGCGGTGAACGCCTTGAGGCCGAGGATGAAGCCCATTTCGAAGTTGATCTGGCCCTTGTCGAGGCCGTAGGCGACGGCGGCGACGGCGGCGAACGCGGCACCGATGGCGAAGGCCATGACGATGATGCGGTCGGTGTTGATGCCCATCAGCTTGGCGGTGTCGGGGTCCTGCGCGGTGGCCTGCATGGCGCGGCCGCTGCGGCTCTTCGAGACGAAGACGCCGAGGGCGAGCATGCAGAGGGGGGCGAGGATGAGGACGAACGCGTCGGCGCGCTGGATGGAGAGGCTGTCGGTGAGCTTGAAGGCTTCGCCCTTGAACTCGGGGAAGCTGACTGCCTTCTTGGCGTCCGGGTAGAACTGCCAGACGAGCTGTTGCAGCGCGATCGAGAGGCCGATTGCGGTGATGAGGGGTGCGAGCCGGGGTGCGCTGCGCAGGGGACGGTATGCGAAGCGTTCGGCTCCCATGGCGACGAGGACGGAGACGAGGGAGCCTCCGATGATCATGACGGGTATCGCGATCAGCAGGGAGGTGCCGGTCGGGAGGATGGCGTAGGCGGTGAGGGCGCCGAAGCCGCCGATCATGAAGATTTCGCCGTGGGCGAAGTTGATGAGCTGGACGATGCCGTAGACCATGGTGTACCCGATGGCGATGAGGCCATAGAGGGCACCGAGGGCCAGGCCGTTGGCCAGCTGTTGCGGCAGTTCGTGCACCGCAGGGCCTCCGATGAGCGTGTCGGATAAGACTCCGCGCGAGGGCGCTGTTTGCGCCCTCGCGCGGTGGGTGTGGTTCAGGTGGTGCGGGTGGTGCGGGGTGGGGCTAGGGGCTTACTGGTTGAACGTGTCGCTCTTGACGTCGACCCACTTGCCGCCCTCGACCTTGTAGACCGTGAGCTGCTTGTTGGTGGTGTCGCCGTTCTCGTCGAAGGCGACCTTGCCGGTCACACCCTCGAAGGAGACCTTGCCGAGGGCCTCGACGACCTTGGCGCGGGCGTCGGTCGGGAGCTTGCCGCCGTTGGCGGCGACGACGGCCTTGACGGCCTGGACGACGGACCAGCCGGCGTCGTAGGAGTAGCCGCCGTAGGCCGCGTAGGGGTCCTTGTAGCCGGCTGCCTGGTAGTCGGCGATGAAGGTCTTGGCGGTGGGGAGCTTCTCGACCGGGTAGCCGATGGAGGTGGAGAGGTCGCCCTCGTTGGCCTCACCGGAGGCGGAGATGAAGGCGGGGTCCTGGATGCCGTCGCCGCCCATGGTGGGGATCTGGGCGCCGGTCTTCTTGATCTGGTCGGCGAGGAGGCCGCCCTCGGGGTACTGGCCGCCGAAGTAGACGGAGTCGGCGCCGGAGGACTTGACCTTGTCGGCGGTGGAGGAGAAGTCGGTCTCCTTCACGGTGACGTGGTCGGTGCCGACGACCTCGCCGCCGAGCTTCTTGAACTCGTCGGAGAAGATCGCGGCGAGGCCGGCGCCGTAGGTCTGCTTGTCGTCGACGACGAAGACCTTCTTCTTGCCGGCGTCCTTGAAGAGGTACTGGGCGGCGAACTTGCCCTGGACCACGTCGGTGGCGGCGGTGCGGAAGTAGGTCTTGAAGGGGCGCTTGTACTCGCCCTTGCCCCAGTTGTCGCCCTGGCTGAGCGCGGGGTTGGTGTTGGCGGGGGAGACCTGCGCCAGGTTGGCGGAGGCGAAGACGCCCTGCATCTGCTGGGCGACGCCCGAGTTCAGGGGGCCGACGACGCCGAGGACGTCCTTGTTGCCGACGAGCTTGGTGGCGTTCGCCTGGCCGGAGGCGGGGACGGCCTGGTCGTCGAGGGCCTCGACCTTGAACTCGATGCCGGGGACCTCGTTGTTCTTGTTGGCCGTCTTGGCCGCGAGGTCGACCGAGTTCTTGATGCCCTGGCCGAGCGCCGAGAGGGAGCCGGTGAGGGGGGCGTCCACGCCGATGACGACGACGGTCTTCTTGCCGTCGGCGTTGTTGTCGGTGGAGCCTCCGTCGCGCGATCCGCAAGCGGTGAGGGTCAGTGCTCCCGTGGTGATCACGGTGGTGAGGACGAGCAAAGAACGGTGTCGCACGATTCTTCCTTTCCCTGGCGCGGCGCCCTCTTGTCGAGGTGCCGTGAGGTCGCGGGGCCGCACTGGGAGGTACACGGCCGTGCTGATTCGCGCCCGGCGGCGCGGTGACTGGCCGTGACTCTAGGCCCGAGGTGGCGAGCACGGGGAGCCGGGAAAGGAGGATGTGACGCTCTTGTTATGCCAAGGGCAAGAATGCGTGGTGGGAGTGTGGACAGATCGGGCGTTAAGCAACGCCTGAGAATGACCACATGCTGAGAAATACCTGTCGGCCTAAGGGGCTTGAGGCCTCCATGCTCCTGTCTCTGATCAATTTCGGTCGATTGTGGCAGGGAGTGTCCGAAAGAATCCGGGGGGTCGCTTTGCTTGGGGGGAAAAGGGGGATTCCGTATGGCGTGGGTAATACGCAGCGTGACGAACCCGCGTGATCCACTTCGGCGCCATTGATCTTGGTCCGCACCGCGGGAAGGCCCCGCGAAGCCTGCGACCTGCGGTTCGCTCGTACGGGGGCACGTGCCCGGAAGCCGGACAGCGCGCGCGGATTCCGGTGACCCGCGTCACGCCGGGGGTTTCCGCTCCTCGGAGCTGCCCGTGGCCCCGTCCCGTTCGGCGCAGCGCTGCGCCACGAGTCGGTCGATCAGCTCAAGTGCCTTGTCCCGCCCGGCTGTTCGTTCCTCGGAGCGGCCTGCGGCGACGGCTTCCTCGTGGATCTCGTACTGCTGGTTGGACAGGCCCTTCTGTTCCCAGTCCAGACCGGACCACTTGCTGCCCTTGAGGGTCTCCTTCGCCCAGTAGGACACCAGGCTGACGCAGACCTGTGCGGGCGTGGAGGGGTCGGGTCCGGGTGTGGTGGCCGTGGCCGTCGGTGGTGCGGAGGGCGGGGTGGAGCCGGCGCATCCGGTCAGGGCGAGCGCCGTCAGCAGGGCCGCGGTGCCGTACCGGATCGCGGCGCACGGCTGGGTCCCCATGGGGGGACGGTAGGCGGTCACCATCGGTGACACAACAGCCGTGGTCCTCCGCCGCGCGGAGTGGCGGATTCCGGGCGGTTGGCGGGCCCCGCGGGTCCGGAACCTCGCGCGGGCGGGTGCGCGGCGCCCGGTGGGGCGCGGCGGGTCGGGCGCCGCCCCGGGTGCGGGAACGGGCCCGGAGTCGCCGGGTGGGGCGGTTCCGGGCCCGTGAAGGGCGAGTGCGGCGGGGCGGGGGCCCCGCGCGGTGCGTCAGGCGCCGGTGGCGGCCGGGTCGGCGTCGCGCAGCAGGCAGGTGAGGCGGGCGGTGCACACCCGGCGGTCCTGTTCGTCGGAGATGACGACCTCGTAGGTGGCGGTGGAGCGGCCCCGGTGGACGGGGGTGGCGACGCCGGTGACGATGCCGGAGCGGGCCCCCCGGTGGTGGGTGCAGTTGAGGTCGACGCCGACGGCGACCTTGGTGATGCCGCCGTGCATCATGGCGCCGACGGAGCCGAGGGTTTCCGCGAGGACCGCGGAGGCGCCGCCGTGGAGCAGTCCGTAGGGCTGGGTGTTGCCCTTGACCGGCATGGTGGCGACGACCCGGTCGGCGGAGGCTTCCAGGATGCGGATCTCCATCCGGCGGCCGAGGTCGCCGGCCGAGAACAGCGCGGGCAGGTCTATGCCCAGGGCCGCGTACTCGTCGAGGACTTCCTGCGGGAACTTCACGCTGTGCTGCTCGTCCATGGGCCGGCTCCGTTCGTCAACGATCGTTAACCACTGTGTCCTGGATCGTTCTATCAGGCCGGTTCGAAGCGCACGACGACGGACTTGCTCGCGGGGGTGTTGCTGGTGTCGGCGGTGGAGTCGAGGGGGACCAGCACGTTGGTCTCGGGGTAGTAGGCGGCGGCGCAGCCGCGGGCGGTGGGGTAGTGCACGACGCGGAAGCCGGGGGCGCGGCGTTCGACGCCGTCCTTCCACTCGCCGACGAGGTCGGTGTACGAGCCGTCGGCGAGGCCGAGCTCGGCGGCGTCCTCGGGGTTGACCAGGACGACGCGGCGGCCGCCGGTGATGCCGCGGTAGCGGTCGTCGAGGCCGTAGATGGTGGTGTTGTACTGGTCGTGGCTGCGCAGGGTCTGGAGCAGGAGGCGGCCCGCCGGCAGGTGGGGGTATTCGACGGGGGCGGCGGTGAAGTTGGCCTTGCCGGTGCGGGTGGGGAAGCGGCGTTCGTCGCGGGGTGCGTGGGGGAGTCGGAAGCCGCCGGGGTGGGCGACGCGGGTGTTGAAGTCCTCGAAGCCGGGGATCACGCGGGCGATCCGGTCGCGGATGGTGGCGTAGTCGGCTTCGAACTCCTCCCACGGGGTGGTGGAGCGCCGGCCGAGGACGGCGCGGGCGAGGCGGGCGACGATGGCGGGTTCGGAGAGCAGCGCGGGTGAGGCGGGGGTGAGGTTGCCGCGGGAGGCGTGGACCATGCCCATGGAGTCCTCGACGGTGACGAACTGCTTGCCGGAGGCCTGGACGTCCTTGTCGGTGCGGCCGAGGGTGGGCAGGATCAGGGCCCGGCGGCCGGTGACGGCGTGGGAGCGGTTGAGTTTCGTGGACACGTGGACGGTCAGGGAGGCGCGGCGGATCGCGGCCTCGGTGACGTGGGTGTCGGGGGTGGCGCCGACGAAGTTGCCGCCCATGGCGAAGAGGACCTTGGCGCGGCCGTCGCGCAGGGCTTCGATGGAGCGGACGACGTCGAAGCCGTGGCCGCGGGGCGAGGTGATGCCGAATTCGCGGTCGAGGGCGTCGAGGAAGGCCGGTGCGGGGCGTTCGAAGATCCCCATGGTGCGGTCGCCCTGGACGTTGGAGTGGCCGCGTACGGGGCAGACGCCGGCGCCGGGGCGGCCGATGTCGCCGCGCAGCAGGAGCAGGTTGACGACTTCGCGGATGGTGGCGACGGAGTGCTTGTGCTGGGTGAGGCCCATGGCCCAGCAGACGATGGTGCGCCGGGAGGCGAGGACCATGGTGAGGGCGCGTTCGATCTCGGGGCGGGTGAGTCCGGTCGCGGTGAGGGTTTCGGCCCAGTCGGTGTTCTTGGCGGCGGCGGCGAACTCCTCGTATCCGTGGGTGTGTTCGCGGATGAAGGTGTCGTCGGTGGCGTCGCCGGCCTCGATGACGAGTTTGTTGAGGAGGCGGAAGAGGGCTTGGTCGCCGCCGATGCGGATCTGCAGGAAAAGGTCGTTGAGGGCGGTGCCCTTGAGCATGCCGATGGGGGTCTGCGGGTTCTTGAAGCGTTCCATGCCGGCTTCGGGCAGCGGGTTCACCGAAATGATCTTCGCGCCGGCGGACTTGGCCTTCTCCAGGGCGGAGAGCATGCGCGGGTGGTTGGTGCCCGGGTTCTGGCCGGCGACGATGATCAGGTCGGCCTGGTGGAGGTCTTCGAGGGAGACGCTGCCCTTGCCGATGCCGATGGTCTCGTTCAGTGCCGAGCCCGAGGACTCGTGGCACATGTTGGAGCAGTCGGGGAGGTTGTTGGTGCCGTACTCGCGGGCGAAGAGCTGGAAGAGGAACGCGGCCTCGTTGCTGGTGCGGCCGGAGGTGTAGAAGAGGGCCTCGTCGGGGGAGCCGAGGGCGTTCAGTTCCTCCGCGATGATCTCGAAGGCCCGGTCCCAGCCGATCGACTCGTAGCGGTCGCCGCCTTCGGGCAGGTACATCGGCTCCGTGATCCGGCCCTGCTGGCCGAGCCAGTAGCCGGAGCGTTCGGCGAGGTCGGCAAGGGGGTGCGCGGCGAAGAAGGCGGGGGTGACCTTGCGC
Organism: Streptomyces sp. NPDC048383; assembly: GCF_040651775.1. Classification (NCBI taxonomy): domain Bacteria; kingdom Bacillati; phylum Actinomycetota; class Actinomycetes; order Kitasatosporales; family Streptomycetaceae; genus Streptomyces; species Streptomyces sp. NPDC048383. The sequence goes on along the minus strand of NZ_JBEZKS010000025.1, from coordinate 66,332 downwards.
AGGGTCGCTTCCTCGGCGACGGCCTTGGCGCCGTTCTCGCAGAACTCGGCGGTGTGCCGCTCGTCGCCCTCCGGCCAGGCGCAGCCGGGGCAGTCGAAGCCGTCCTTCTGGTTGACCTTGAGAAGGGTGCGGGCGGTGCGGGCGAGGCCCATCTGCGCCTGGGCGACCTTCAGGGTGTGGCCGATCGCCGGCAGGCCCGCCGCGGCGTGCTTCGGCGACGTGACCTGCGGCGCGTCCTGTACCGGGTCACCTGAGGGCGGCTTGGTCGCCATGGCGCTCTCCTTCGAGCGTGCGTACGGGTGCGGTACGGGTGACCGCGTGTTTCGATCCTTTCACGTGTACCGGTGGCGGGGGAGGGCGGTCGGGGGCCGGCCGTGCCGGTGCGGGGTGCGCCGGGGGCGGACGGGTGGGGCGCACGCGCCGGGTGGGGCGGTACGGGCCGAATCCGGCCGGCCCCGGGCGGCCGCGGCGGCCGGAGCGCGATCGTCGGCGCCGGAATTGTCGGCGGGGGCGCCTAGGATCGGGGGCGTGGCAGATTCAGCATCGAAGAAGACCGACCAGCCGTCCGCAGCGGACCGCCCCCGCCTGATGCTCATGGACGGGCACTCCCTGGCGTACCGGGCGTTCTTCGCGCTGCCCGCGGAGAACTTCACGACCGCGACGGGCCAGCCGACCAATGCCATCTACGGCTTCGCGTCGATGCTGGCGAACACGCTGCGCGACGAGGCGCCCACGCACTTCGCGGTGGCGTTCGACGTGTCGCGCAAGACGTGGCGCTCGACGGAGTTCCCCGAGTACAAGGCGAACCGTTCCAAGACCCCCGACGAGTTCAAGGGGCAGGTCGAGCTGATCGGCGAGCTCCTCGACGCGATGAAGGTGCCCCGGTTCGCGGTCGACGGCTTCGAGGCCGACGACGTGATCGCGACGCTGACGACGCAGGCCGAGGCCCTCGGCTTCGACGTCCTGATCGTCACCGGTGACCGCGACTCCTTCCAGTTGGTCTCCGAGCACACGACGGTGCTCTACCCGACCAAGGGCGTCTCCGAACTGACCCGGTTCACGCCGGAGAAGGTCGAGGAGAAGTACGGGCTCACGCCGCAGCAGTACCCGGACTTCGCGGCGCTGCGCGGTGATCCGTCCGACAACCTGCCGGGCATCCCGGGCGTCGGCGAGAAGACCGCCGCCAAGTGGATCACCCAGTTCGGGTCGTTCGCCGAGCTGGTGGAGCGGGCCGAGGAGGTCAAGGGCAAGGCCGGACAGAACTTCCGGGACCACCTGGAGGCCGTCAAGCTCAACCGGGTCCTGACCGAGATGGTCAAGGACGTCGAGCTGGCGAAAACCCCCGCCGACCTGGCCCGCGCCCCCTACGATCGGTCCGCGGTGACCGGCGTGCTCGACGTACTGGAGATCCGCAACGCCTCGCTGCGCGAGCGGCTGCTGGCCGTCGACCCGGGCGCCGCCGAGGACGAGGCGCCGGCCCCGACGGCGGCGGCCGTGGAACTGGACGGCTCCGTGCTGGGCACCGGCGAGCTGGCGCCGTGGCTGGAGAGCCACGGGGAAGGCCCGCTGGGCGTGTCCACCGTCGACAGCTGGGCGCTGGGCCAGGGCAACGTCAGCGAGATCGGGCTGGCCGCGGCCGGCGGGGCGGCCGCCTGGTTCGAGCCGGCAGAGCTGGACGAGGCCGACGAGAAGGCCTTCGCCGCTTGGGCGGCCGACGCGAAGAAGCCCAAGGTCGTGCACAACGCCAAGGGCCTCATGCGGGTCTTCCCCGAGCACGGCTGGACGCTGGCCGGGGTCACCATGGACACCGCGCTGGCCGCCTACCTGGTCAAGCCGGGCCGGCGGTCCTTCGCCCTGGACGTGCTGTCCAACGAGTACCTGCACCGCGAGCTGGCGCCCGCCGCCGCCGACGGGCAGCTGGCCTTCGGCGCCGACGAGACGGCCGAGGCGGACGCCCTGATGGGACAGGCCCGCGCCGTCCTCGACCTCGGTGACGCCCTCACGGTCAAACTCGACGAGGTCGGGGCGACGGAACTGCTCCACGACATGGAGCTGCCCACCTCCGAGCTGCTGGCCCGGCTGGAACGGGCCGGCATCGCCGCCGACCGCGACCACCTGGAAGGCATGGAGCAGCAGTTCGCCGGCGCCGTGCAGCAGGCGGTGAAGGAGGCGCACGCGGCGGTCGGCCACGAGTTCAACCTCGGGTCGCCCAAGCAGCTCCAGGAAGTGTTCTTCGGCGAACTTGACCTGCCGAAGACGAAGAAGACGAAGACCGGCTACACCACGGACGCGGACGCGCTGGCCTGGCTCGCCGGCCAGACCGACCACGAACTCCCGGTGATCATGCTCCGGCACCGGGAGCAGGCCAAGCTCCGCGTCACCGTCGAGGGCCTGGTCAAGTCGATCGCCGCCGACGGCCGGGTCCACACCAGCTTCAGCCAGACCGTCGCCGCGACCGGCCGCCTGTCCTCCACCGACCCGAACCTGCAGAACGTGCCGGTGCGCACCGACGAGGGCCGGGCCATCCGCCGCGGCTTCGTCGTCGGCGAGGGCTACGAGTCGCTGATGACGGCCGACTACAGCCAGATCGAACTGCGCGTCATGGCCCACCTCTCCGAGGACGCGGGCCTCATCGAGGCGTTCGCCACCGGCGAGGACCTGCACACCACCGTCGCCTCCCAGGTGTTCGGCGTCGAGCGCTCCCAGGTCGACGCGGAGATGCGCCGCAAGATCAAGGCCATGTCGTACGGCCTGGCGTACGGGCTGTCGGCGTTCGGTCTCGCCCAGCAGCTGAACATCGAGCCCGCCGAGGCGCGCGGCCTGATGGACACCTTCTTCGAGCGGTTCGGCGGGGTCCGCGAGTACCTTCAGCGCGTGGTGGACGAGGCCCGCGCCACCGGGTACACGGCGACCGTGTTCGGGCGCCGCCGCTACCTGCCCGACCTCAACAGCGACAACCGCCAGCGCCGCGAGGCCGCCGAGCGGATGGCGCTGAACGCCCCGATCCAGGGCACCGCCGCCGACATCGTCAAGGTCGCGATGCTCCGCGTCGACAAGGCCATCCGCGAGGCGGGCCTCACCTCGCGGATGCTGCTCCAGGTCCACGACGAAATCGTCCTGGAGATCGCCCCCGGCGAGGCGGAGCGGGTCGAGGAACTGCTGCGCCGCGAGATGGGCGCCGCCGTGGAACTGCGGGCCCCGCTGGACGTGTCCGTGGGCGTCGGCGGCGACTGGGAGTCCGCCGCGCACTGACCCGCGTACGACCTCGGAAGAACGCCCGCCCCCTCGCGACGAAGCGAGGGGACGGGCGTTCGTCCGTACGGTGCGGCTACCGGGCGCCGACGGGGGTGCGCGCCTCGGGGTCCGGCCGGCGGTCGCCGTCGCGGCGGTGGCGGTGGCGCAGACGGAACAGGACCCCGTACAGCAGCAGGGCCACGACGAGGCCGCCGCCGGCCCCGAAACAGACGGTCGGAATGATGTCCAGCGGGCTGTCGATCCGGTCGAAGAACGTGTACCAGCGGATCACCCGCGTCGTGACCCCCACCGTCACGCACACGGCGAACAGCGCGACCGCGCCCCAGAACTCCACGCGCCCCAGCACCGGCACCGACGCCGGAGCGGGCCCGTCCGGCAGCCGTCGCAGGGCGGTCGCCGTGAACCAGCACAAGACGCCGGCGGCGAGCGCGGAAGTGCCGTACTGGACCCAGGAGTACAGCGGCAGCCCGAACGCGAACGGCTCGCCCAGCACCGGCAACGCGTTCGTGCCCCAGCGGTCCGGGTGCGTGAAGCTGTCCCACCCGACATGCGTCAAGGAACCAACCACCGCCGAGAGGTAGAACCACAGGGCGAGCGAGGACGGCCGCCGGCCCCGCCAGTGCTCGCCGCGCACGAAGGCGTGGACGCGGCCCTGCAGGCGCCGGGGCAACAACGCGACCAGCGGCTCGCGCAGCAACAACCAGCCGGCGGCGAGGACGACGGTCAGCACGGCGTCCACGGTGACGATGCCCGCCAGGGAGTGCGTGAAGGAGCCGTAGGCCATCGCGCCCTCGACGAACGAGTCCAGGAAGAAGAAGACATCCGGCGCGAACGACCCCAGCACCAACGCCGAAGCCACCAGGGGCCCCCGGGCCCGCCCGGTCCGGCGCACGGCCGGAAGTACGGCAGCCGCGTGGCTGAGAGTGAACGGCACGGCGCTTCTCCTCGGTCCGGATGTCGGGACAGTATGCGTGACCTGCGCAGGACGTGGGGATGTCGTGAAATCCGAGCCGCGGTGCGTGCCCCCTGAAGGGAGCTGTCGTAGGGTCACGCGGACGTCTAGGGGAGGGGTCCGGCTCATGTCGGCTCGAATAATCGGACGCAAGCTGCGCAGGGGCGGTTTCGCCGCGGCGATCTCGGCGCTGGTCGTGGCCGCGGTCACCGCCTCACAGGGCCCCGGCGCCGGCAGCGCCGGCCGGATGGCCGCCGCGGGCGAGGACAGCGCACGACCCGCCCCGACCGCCGCCGGATCCGGCGGGGACTCCACCTGGTTCACCGAACTGCCGCCCCTGCTCAGCCCCGCACCGCCCGCCGTCGTCCTCCCCGTGGACGGAGCGACCCCGGCCGCCGCACCGACCCCGGAGCCCGTTCCGGCGGTGGTGCCCGCCGCGGCCGACGGCCCGCGCACCGAACCGGCGGTCGCTCCGGAGAGCGCCAAGGGCATACCGGCGAGCGTGTTCGCCGCCTACCGGCGGGCCGAGCAGAAGGTCGGCGAAACCGACCCCGGGTGCGGGCTGCGCTGGCAACTCCTCGCCGCCATCGGCAAGGTCGAGTCCGGACAGGCGGGCGGCGGCCGCGTCGACGCCGCGGGAACCACGCTGCGCCCGATCCTGGGCCCCGTCCTCGACGGCAACGGCTTCGCGAACATCTCCGACACCGACGGCGGCGCCCACGACGGCGACTCCCGCTACGACCGGGCCGTCGGCCCCATGCAGTTCATCCCCTCCACCTGGGCGTCCTGGGGCCAGGACGCCGACGGCGACGGCCGGCGCAACCCGAACAACATCCACGACGCGGCGCTGGCCGCCGGCCGCTACCTGTGCGCCGGTACCCGCGACCTGCGCACCCCGGGCGACCTGGACCGGGCCGTGCTCTCCTACAACCGGTCCACCGAGTACCTGCTGACGGTGCGGTCCTGGTACGCGTACTACCTCGCCGGCGCGCACGAGATCCCGGACGGCACGGGCCCCGCCGCAGGCACGGGCGGCGGTACGGGAACAGGAACGGGCGGGGGTGCGGGTGCGGGTGGCGGCGCGGGCGCCGGAAGCGGTCCGGGAACCCCGGCGGGACAGCCGGGCCCGAAGCCGACGCCGGGGCCGGTGACACCCCCGCCGCCGAAGCCGACCCCGACGCCTACGCCCACTCCCAAGCCGACGCCTACGCCTACGCCTACGCCGACCCCGACGCCTACGCCCACTCCCAAGCCGACGCCTACGCCGACGCCGACACCCACCCCGACGCCGACACCTACCCCCACGCCGACGCCCACCCCGACGCCGACGCCCACCCCGACTCCGACCCCAACGCCCACCCCCACCCCCAAGCCCACCCCGAGTTCCACCCCCAGTGCCCGCCCCAGCACTCCCGCCCCGAGCCCCACGACCTCGGGGAAGCCGGCCCCCGCGCCGGCGGCAAGCCCGAGCAGCGCCCCGTAGGCCCGGCAAGGGCAGAGGTACGGGCGACGTCACCGGGGCCGCAGCCGCCCCGGCGTCGCCGCCCGCGCCGCGAACGCCGGTGTGCACGAGCGGAGTTGGCGGACCACCGGGGCGCCGGCCCCCGCCCCGCCCCTGACGGCGCCGCACCGGGGAGGCGAGCCGGGCCTCCCCGACGTCGCGCCGGCGCCCCGCCCGCCCCGCGGGGTTCGTTCCCGGTGGCGGATATTCGCCTGCCCACCACCCCTGGTCAGGGCCGGTGACCGCCGCCACACTGGCGCGATGAACGACAACGTTGACGCCCCCGCGGCCGAAAGACGCCCCCTGCCCCGGCCCGTCCTCCCCGACCCGGCCGCCGCGCGCCAGCGCGGACCGGCGGAGTTCGTCGAGGTCAGTTGGCAACGGCTGCTGCTGAGCTGGCGGGCGGTGCGCGATCACCAGTTGGAGTCCCGGCCCGACCGGCCGTACCCGCCGATCGTCCCGCTCCTGGAGGCCGCGTACGCCGAACCGCGGCTGCGGCAGCTGTATCCCTTCACCAGCGACCACAGCCTGAACCTCAGCAGCTGCACCCGGTTCCCTTACGTCGTGCGGGTGCCGGCCGTGGACCCGCTGCCCGACGGGCGGTTCCGGGTTCGACTCGCCCGGAGCGGCGCCGTGTTCGGTTGGGCCGACACCGCCGAGGAAGCCGTGGCGCTCGTCACCGCGCACATCCCGCCCGGGCTCGGCCCGGCGGTGACCCGCGCCGAGGACGTCGACGAGTGACGGAGGGGGCCGCGGCTCCCGCTCCGGCGCGGACCGCGGCCGCTCACCGTGCCCGCCGCGATCCCCGCACGAGACGGTTCTCATCTCGCCCCCGCGTTGCTACGGTGCCCCATCTCTGACGCCCTATCAGATTTCGGAGGCCCCGGCATGCGTGCTCTCGTCGCCGCCGCCATCGGGCTGGCAGCCGCGCTCGCCCTCGTCCTCGCCCTCACCGCGGCCGGGGCGCCGGGGGGCACCACCTCGCCCAAGCCGCTGCTCACCACCGCGCCCCCCGCGCCCGGAAAGTAGAGGAGGCCCGGCCATGCGACGCAGAGCGAGCCTCGTCCTGCTTGCCCTCGCCGTGTTCTGCGCGGCCCTCGCACCCCTGCTGCGTTGGTACGCGTACCCGCGGCTCGCGAAGATCCCGCCGAACCAGTACCAGGAGATGGTCCTGGAGGCGAAGGACGCGACCCTGATCGACTACAACGACGGCATGAAGCCCAAGAAGGTCGACAAGGTCACCATCGTGCAGACCCTCAAGGGCAACGTGGAGGCCTCCGAGGAGATCGAGGCCGACGCCGGCAAGGACGTCGTCGTCTGGGACACGCTGTCCTACATCATCGGCCCGGACGGGAAGATGGTGTCCCAAATCCCCGAGCGCTACATCTTCGACGCCCATACCCAGGACCCGGTCCACGCCACCGGCGAGATGGTCGACGGCGACCCGGTCAAGCGCGAGGGCATCGAGTTCAAGTGGCCCTTCTTCACCGAGCCCCGCGACTACCTCTACTTCGACGCGCAGACCCGCACCTCCTCGCCCATCCACTACGTCGGGCCGCGCACCTACCGGGGCATGGAGGTCTACTACTTCGAGCAGACCGTCCCGTGGACCAAGGTCCCCATGCCGAAGAAGATGCCCATCGAGGGCATCGACCCGGCCACCATCGAGCAGACCACCGGCACCAGCCTCTGGTACACGGCCAAGGCGATGTTCTGGGTCGACCCGGTCACCGGCGCACCCGTCAACGCCGAACAGGTCATCCAGCAGGAGATGCGCGGCGGCATCGCGGCGAGCGGCCCCGACGGCAAACTGACCGCCTTCGCCGGACACGTCAAAATGCGCCCGGACTACGCCCAGCACACCCTCGACCTCGTCAAGTCGAACCGTACGAAGGTCCTCGCGCTGCACACCTGGGCGCCCGGCGGACTCGCCCTCGGGGCCCTCGGCCTGCTCGCCCTCTCCCTCTGGCTGGAGGCCCGGAGCCGCCGCGAACGGACGGCCCCCGACCCGCGCCCCCGGGAGGCGGCCGACGCCCGAGGGGTCAGCGCCTGAGCCGGGCGTTGGTGTGGCGGGTGGGCTCGGCGGTCGCCGGGTCCTCCGGCCACGGGTGCTTCGGATAGCGCCCGCGCAGCTCGGCCCGCACCGCCCGGTAGCCGCCCCGCCAGAAGGAGGCGAGGTCGGCGGTCACCGCCGCGGGCCGGCCGGCCGGCGACAGCAGGTGGACGAGGACGGGAACCCCCGCCACCCGGGGCGTCTCGGCCAGCCCGAACAGCTCCTGGAGCTTGACCGCCAGCACGGGCTGCTCGCCGCCGTAGTCGACCCGGATCCGCGAACCGCTCGGCACCTGGAGCCGCTCCGGAGCCAGCTCGTCCAGCCGAGCCGCCTCACCACCGGCCCACGGCAACAGCCGGTTCAGGGCCTGCCCGGCGTCGATCCGCCCCAGGTCGGCCCGCCGGCGCGCCCGGGACAACTCCGGCTCCAGCCACTCGTCGGCCCGCGCCAGCAGGGCGGCGTCGTCGGCCACGTCGGGCCAACCGCCGCCCAGCGTGCGGTGCAGGAAACCCAGCCGGGCCCGCAACGCCCTCGCGTCCTCGGACCAGCGCAGCAGCCCGAGCCCCTCCGCGGCCAGCCCGTCCAGCAGGGCGGCCCGCACGAGGGCCGGACCGGGAGCGCGCAGCGGGCGCACCGTGAGCTCGATCGCGCCGAGCCGCTCGACGGAACGGGCGACGAGGTCACCGGCCTCCCAGCGCACCTCGTCACCGGCGCCCAGCAGGTGCCCGCAGGCGACGCGGGCCGTCTCCTCGTCGACGACGGCGGCGAGCCGCACCCGGGCCGACGTGGCGTGCGCGGCCCGGTCGGCGACCGCCACCGCCAGCCAGGGCGCGCTGCGCAGCGCCGATCCGTCCCCCACTTCGGCACCCGTTCCGGAAGCCATCAGGAAGGCCCCGTCCCCCTTGGCGCGGGCCACCCGTTCGGGGAAGGCCAGGGCGGCCACCAGCCCGGCGGCCCCGTCGTCGGGGAGGGCGCGGGCATCGGGGAGGGCACGGGCATCAGGGAGGGCGCGGGCATCGGGGAGGGCACGGGCATCGGGGAGGGCGCGGGCATCGGGAAGAGCGCCCGTGCCGCCCCCGCCCCCGCCGGCGGCCCGGTCGCGTCCGGGCCCCGACGCGGCCGCGCGCCCGGCCCCGCGTCCGGGGCCGCCGTCCGGGGTGCCCACCGCGCGCTCCAAGCGGCGGCATTCCGCGCGCCAGCGCGCCGCGTACCCGTCGCCGCCGCGCCGGGCCGTCCGCCAGGCGGCGGCCAGGTCGTCCCCGTACTCCCGCGGCGGCTCCTCGCTCAGCAGCGCCACCAGCTCCGCCGCCCGACGGGCCCCCAGCGCGGCCGCACCGTCCAGCAGGGCGCGCGCCAGCCGCGGGTGCAGCCCCAGCCGGGACATCCGCAGCCCGCGCGCGGCCGGCCGGCCGGCGTCGTCCACCGCGCCGACGGCGAGCAGCACCTCCCGCGCCGCGGCCATGGCGCCGGCCGGCGGCGGGTCCAGCAGCGCCAGCCCGGACGCGTCCGGGTCGCCCCAGCAGGCGGCCTGCAGCGCGAACTGCGCCAGGTCCGCGATCCGGATCTCGGGGGAGGGGAACGCCGGCAGCCGCGGGTCCTCGGCCTGCTCCCAGCACCGGTACACCGTGCCCGGCGCCTCCCGCCCGGCCCGGCCCGCCCGCTGCCGGCCCGACGCGCGGGAGGCCCGTACGGTCGTCAGCGCGCCCAGGCCCCGCGCGTGGTCCACCCGGGGCTCGCGCGCCAGCCCCGAGTCCACGACCACCCGGACACCGGGCACGGTCAGGCTCGACTCCGCGACCGCCGTCGACAGGATCACCCGGCGGTGGTCCGCCGCGGTCAGCGCCGCGTCCTGCACGGCCGCCGGTGCCCGACCGTGAACCTGGAGCACCTCCGCGTCCACCCCGCCCAGCTGCCCCGCGACCCGGGCGATCTCGCCCACGCCAGGCAGGAAGCACAACACGTCGCCGGAACGTTCCGCCAACGCCCGCCGCACCACCGACGCCACGTGCGTCAGCTGCGCCGGATCCACCCGCATCCCGTGCGGCGGCCGCACCGGCCGCGCCGGCGGCGCCCACACCGTCTCCACCGGGTACGCGACGCCGGCGGCCTCCACCACCGGCGCGTCCCCCAGCAGCCGCGCCCAGCCCGCCGCGTCCGTCGTCGCCGACGCCGCGACCAGGCGCAGCTCCGGGCGCAGGGTCGCACGTACGTCGAGCAGGAACGCGGCGACGGTGTCGGCGTCCAGGTGTCGTTCGTGGCACTCGTCCAGGACCACCACGTCCGTGCCGGTCAGTTCCTGGTCCCGCTGGAGGCGCTGGAGCAGCACGCCCGTGGTCACCACCTCCACCACGGTCCCGGGGCCCACGACCCGCTCACCGCGCACGGTGAAGCCGACCGCGCCGCCCGGCTCCTCGCCCAGCAGCCAGGCCATCCGCCGGGCCGCCGCCCGGGCCGCGATCCGGCGGGGCTCGGCCACCACGACCCGGCGCCGCGGACCGCCGCCCACCAGCCCGGCCAGTACCAACGGCACCAGCGTGGTCTTGCCGGTGCCGGGCGGGGCGCACAGCACGGCCGCGCCGTGGGCGTCCAGCGCGGAGACGAGGGCGGGCACGGCCTCCCGTACGGGCAGGGCGTCGAGGTCGGCCTGGCGGATCAAGGGGTCAGTCCCTCTCGCACACGAAGATCGCGGTCCCCGGGATCAGGTTGCCGCGCAGCGGGGACCAACCGCCCCACTCCTGCGCGTTCCATTCCGGCCATTGCGGCTCGACGAGGTCCACGAGTCGGAACCCGCCGGCCACCACGTCCCGGACCCGGTCCCCGATCGTGCGGTGGTGCTCGACGTAGACGGCGTTGCCGTCCTCGTCCTGTTCCACGTACGGGGTCCGGTCGAAGTAGGACGCCGCGACGGTCAGCCCCTCGGGGCCGGGCTCGTCGGGGAACGCCCAGCGGACGGGATGGGTGACGGAGAAGACCCAGCGGCCGCCCGGGCGCAGCACGCGGCGGACCTCGCGCATCACGTTCACCGGGTCGGCGACGAAGGGGACGGCGCCGTAGGCGGAACAGGCCAGGTCGAACGAGCCGTCGCGGAAGGGCAGCCGCCCGGCGTCCGCCTCGACGAGCCGGACCGCCGGCAGATCGGAGCCGCCGATGCGCAGGGCGTGCTGGAGCTGGCGGTGCGAGAGGTCCAGGGCCACCGGGCGGGCTCCCCGGGCGGCCAGCCAGCGGGAGCACTGGGCGGCGCCGGCGCCGATCTCCAGGACGTCCTTGTCCTTGAGGGAGTCGGCCGGGCCGAGCAGCGCGGCCTCCGCCTCGTCCAGTCCCTCGGGTCCCCAGACGAAGCGGTCGTCGCCGAGGAACGCGCCGTGCTCGCTCTGGTACTCGTCGGCGTTGCGGTCCCACCAGCCACGGTTCGCGCGGCTGCTCTCCGCGTCCCCGGCGTCACGCCGGGTCGCAGGCGCGTCGTCCTCGGCGTCTTCGGGGGCCGGCTTGTCGTAGGACTCTTGGTTCATGGGGCCCGTCGTCGTAGTCTGCGGATGGCTCGGGAAATCCATGTGGATTGCCCATCGGGGCTGCTGCGCCCACGAATTGTGCCGGTTGTGCGGTGATCTGCCCGGGGTGTGCGCCTTCGCGCATTGACCCTGTCCAGCTGCCCCCGTATGCTACAAGTTGCGCTGCGAGCCTGTGCTCCTCAGACCTAGCAGGCTGCGCTTGTATTTGTTGAGGTCCCCTCGGTTCTCGAGGCCCCTCCGCATCTGCGGAACGGGGTCTCCTTGGCTGTCCGACTTCGGCAGATGCCGATAAGGGCTCCCGGCGTGGCAGTACCTACGACTTTCTGTCCGTAACCGGAGCCCTTTCCCACATGACGAGCAGCACCGAGACCACCGCCACCACTCCGCAGGTTGCGGTCAACGACATCGGCGACGCGGACGCGTTCCTCGCGGCGATCGACGCGACGATCAAGTACTTCAACGACGGAGACATCGTTGAGGGCGTCATCGTCAAGGTTGACCGGGACGAGGTTCTCCTCGACATCGGTTACAAGACCGAAGGCGTCATCCCGAGCCGCGAGCTGTCGATCAAGCACGACGTCGACCCGAACGAGGTCGTCAAGGTCGGCGACGAGATCGAGGCCCTGGTTCTCCAGAAGGAGGACAAGGAAGGCCGCCTGATCCTCTCGAAGAAGCGCGCTCAGTACGAGCGTGCCTGGGGCACCATCGAGAAGATCAAGGAAGAAGACGGCATCGTCACCGGTACCGTCATCGAGGTCGTCAAGGGTGGTCTCATCCTCGACATCGGCCTCCGCGGCTTCCTGCCGGCCTCTCTCGTCGAGATGCGTCGCGTCCGCGACCTCCAGCCCTACGTGGGCAAGGAGCTCGAGGCGAAGATCATCGAGCTGGACAAGAACCGCAACAACGTGGTCCTGTCCCGCCGCGCCTGGCTCGAGCAGACCCAGTCCGAGGTTCGCCAGACGTTCCTCACCACCCTGCAGAAGGGTCAGGTCCGCTCCGGCGTCGTCTCCTCGATCGTCAACTTCGGTGCCTTCGTGGACCTGGGCGGCGTCGACGGTCTCGTGCACGTCTCCGAGCTGTCCTGGAAGCACATCGACCACCCGTCCGAGGTTGTCGAGGTCGGCCAGGAAGTCACCGTCGAGGTCCTCGACGTCGACATGGACCGCGAGCGCGTCTCCCTGTCGCTGAAGGCGACGCAGGAAGACCCGTGGCAGCAGTTCGCCCGGACGCACCAGATCGGTCAGGTCGTCCCGGGTAAGGTCACCAAGCTGGTTCCGTTCGGCGCGTTCGTCCGCGTGGACGAGGGCATCGAGGGTCTGGTCCACATCTCCGAGCTGGCCGAGCGCCACGTGGAGATCCCGGAGCAGGTCGTCCAGGTCAACGACGAGATCTTCGTCAAGGTCATCGACATCGACCTTGAGCGTCGCCGGATCTCGCTGTCGCTGAAGCAGGCCAACGAGTCCTTCGGTGCCGACCCGGCGTCGGTCGAGTTCGACCCGACCCTGTACGGCATGGCCGCGTCCTACGACGACCAGGGCAACTACATCTACCCCGAGGGCTTCGACCCCGAGACCAACGACTGGCTCGAGGGCTTCGACACCCAGCGCGAGACGTGGGAGCGCCAGTACGCCGAGGCGCAGGTTCGCTTCGAGCAGCACCAGGCGCAGGTCATCAAGAGCCGCGAGGCCGACGAGGCCGCTGCCGCCGAGGGCCCTGCCGCCCCGGCCGCCGGTGGCAACACCGGTGGCGGCGCCAGCCTCTCCGGTGGTTCGTACTCCTCGGAGTCGGACGAGACCTCGGGCGCCCTGGCGTCCGACGAGGCCCTGGCCGCGCTCCGCGAGAAGCTGGCCGGCGGCCAGAGCTGATCGCAGCGCGCATCACACTCAGGTGTGAGCTGAGCTGAGCCCAACGGCGAGGCCCGTCCCCTTCGGGGGGCGGGCCTTTCCGCGTTCCCGGCCCGCCGCCCCGCGTCGCGATCCCGTGAAAGACGTCAACTGGGGAATGCGGACGCCCCCTTGGACGTTGGGGGCAGAGAACGCGCCGAGGGAGGAATGGTGACAGTGCTTGATCCACAGGGTTTGTACGAATGGGACGCCAAGGGCCTGGCGGTGGCCGACCTGGCGCTGGCCCAGGACTCGGCCGGACTGGTCATGCTCTACCACTTCGAGGGGTACATCGACGCCGGCGAGGCCGGTGAGCAGATCGTCGAACGGCTCCTGGAAACCCTGCCGCACCAGGTCGTGGCCCGCTTCGACGCGGACCGCCTCGTGGACTACCGGGCCCGCCGGCCGCTGCTGACGTTCCAGCGCGATCACTGGACGGAGTTCGAGGAACCCCGCCTGGAGGTCCGCCTCGTACAGGACGCCACGGGCGCGCCCTTCCTGCTGTTCTCCGGCCCGGAGCCGGACGTGGAGTGGGAGCGTTTCGCCGTCGCCGTCCGCCAGATCATCGAGCGGCTCGGGGTCCGGCTCTCCGTCAACTTCCACGGGATCCCGATGGGCGTGCCGCACACCCGGCCCGTCGGCATCACCCCGCACGGCAACCGGACGGACCTGATGCCCGGCCACCGCAGCCCCTTCGACGAGGCGCAGGTACCCGGCAGCGCCGAATCGCTCGTCGAGTTCCGCCTCGGCGAGTCCGGGCACGACGTCCTCGGCGTCGCCGCGCACGTCCCGCACTACGTCGCCCGCTCCCCGTACCCCGACGCGGCGCTGACCGCGTTGGAGGCGATCACCGCGGCGACCGGGCTCGTGCTGCCCGCCGTCGCGCACGCGCTGCGGACCGAGGCGCACCGTACGCAGACCGAGATCGATCGGCAGATCCGCGAGGGCGACGAGGAACTCGTCACCCTGGTCCAGGGTCTGGAGCACCAGTACGACGCGGCCGCCGGAGCCGAGACCCGCGGCAACATGATCGCCGAGCCGGCCGAGATCCCCTCGGCCGACGAGATCGGTCGCGACTTCGAACGGTTCCTGGCGGAACGCGAGGGAGAGCTGTAGCCGCGTCGCGTACGGGCCGGGGACGGCCCGGGGTCGGGCGGCGGCGGGGCCGGGGGCCCTGGCCGCCGGCTCCCGGCGGGGCCTAGGCTGCCGACCATGCTGAAAGTGGGCCTGACAGGCGGAATCGGTGCCGGCAAGAGCGAGGTCTCGCGGTTGCTGGCGGGGTACGGGGCGGTCGTCGTGGACGCCGACCGGATCGCGCGGGAGGTCGTGGAGCCCGGTACGCCGGGCCTCGCGGCCGTGGTGGAGGCCTTCGGGAGGTCCGTCCTCACCCCGGACGGCGCACTCGACCGGCCCGCGCTCGGAGCGATCGTGTTCGCCGACCCGGACAAGCTCCGCACCCTGAACGCGATCGTGCACCCGCTGGTCGGGGCCCGTTCCGCCGAACTGGAGGGCGCGGCCGGGCCCGACGCGATCGTCGTCCACGACGTACCGCTGCTCACGGAGAACGGCCTCGCGTCCCTGTACGACCTGGTCGTGGTCGTGGACGCCTCCCCGGAAACCCAGCTGGCCCGGCTGACGGCCCGGCGCGGAATGACCGAGGACGACGCCCGGGCCCGGATGGCGGCCCAGGCCACCCGGGAGCAGCGGCTGGCGGTGGCGACCCTGGTCATCGACAACGACGGGCCGCTGGAGGCGCTGGAGCCCCAGGTACGGGCCGTGTGGGACCGGCTCCGGCAGAAGGCCGTCGGGGCCTGAGGCGCACCGGGAGAGCGGGGCGCCCCGCGCCGGCGCGGAACGGCGCGCTCGGCGGGGCGCGTTGAACACGTCCGTAGAGGGAAGGAAAGACACCGTGTCCGATACCACGCCCCCGCCCCCGCAACAGCCCTCCGAGCCGTCCGGGCACTCCGGGAGGTCCGGGCGGTCCGGTTCGAGGTCGTCCGGGTCCGCGAGTCCCGAGACGCACGTCATCGACTTCCGGGCCGCCGAGCAGCTGCTGGCCGCCCGTGACCCGCGCGGCGCGGTCAAGCTCCTCGACTCCGTCATAGCCGCCCACCCCGAGAACACCGCCGCCCGGCTGCTGCGCGCCCGCGCCTTCTTCGCGGCGGCGCAGCTGCGTCCCGCCGAGCTGGAGTTCGAGCTGGTGCTGGAGCGGGAGCCGGACAACGCCTTCGCCCATTACGCCCTCGCCCGTACCCATGAACGCTCCGGGCACCGCGAGCAGGCCCGCCGCCACTTCCGGCTGGCGGCCGCTCTGGACCCTCAGCCCGAGTACCTGGCGGCGGCCCGGTTCGACGACAACCCGTAGGCGGGGGAGGGGGAAGCTCGGCGTTCCGTCGCAGGAACGGGGCCCGCCCGGCCCGCGCGGTGGCGGAGGGAATCGGGTTCCTCGGCGCTTCGCCGCCGCGTCGGCGGGGGCCGGGGACGGTTCGCGGCGGGACGCCGGACGGACCGGGACCCGGGGACGGGCCGGGACCCGGGGTGCGCCGAGCCGGCGGGGGCGCCGGGCCCCGGCCGGGTCGGGGCGCTCTGGGCTACCGGGCGTGCGGAGGCTCGTACGGGGGGACGTCACGGCCCGGCTGGTAGTGCGGGCCCTGGCGGATGTGCCGGGTCACGACCACCAGGTCCACCGCCGCCAGCAGGGCGACGACGCCGCAGGCGGCCGCCCAACCGGGCCGGCCGCCCAGCGAGAACGCGATCGTCCCCGCCGCGGCCCAGAGCAGCCCCCACAGGCTCAGCCAGAACCGCAGCCGCAGTGGGCTACGGGCGGTCACCGGCTCGTTTCCGGAACGCATGCGCACCGCCTCGTCCCGCGTCGCTCGACTCGGCCCGGATCGTTGTCCGGATCGCCCGCCCCGCCCGGTCCAGGAAGTGCCGGTCGGGCGGACCCTTGGTTCCATGGTCCCACTCGGGGCGCGGGCGCGGGCGCGGGGGCGGGGCGGGCGCGGGGGCGGGGCGGGCGGGGCGAGCCGGGGCTACGGGTTGAGCTTGTTGACGGCCGTGGTGGTCGTCTTCTTGAAGGCGGGGACGGGGGCGTCCGTCAGGCGTCCCATCTGCCCCCAGTTCACGACGGTCACCGTGGCACCGTCGCGTCCGATGCCGAAGAGGTGCACGCCCGGCTCGGACTCCGGGATGGAGGCGTGGACCCCGTAGACGTGCGCGCCCTCCTCGACAGCGATCTTCCCGTAGTCCTGCCAGGAGGCCGTCCCACCCGGGGTCGCGCGCAGCCAGTCCGCGGCGCAGGCCGCGACCTTGCGCTCCAGTGTGGTCACGAGCTTGGCGGCGGCGGCGTTCGAGGCGGTCCGTACGGAGATCTGCGCGGCGCCGGTGTCGAGGTCGGTGCCGAAGGTGCGGTGCCAGCTGCCGGCCGCCGGCAGGACGCCGTCCAGGCAGAACGGCACGGTCTCCGGCAGCCCCTTGGTGACCTTCCCCGCGAACCAGGGGGAGGAGGGGTGCGGCGGCAGGTCGGTGCCGTTGAGGAAGCCGGGCGCGGTCGCGGCGGCGGTCGCGGTCGTCGAGGTGGTCAGGAGCAGGGCGGCGGCGGCCGCGAGGACGGCGGTGGCCAGGGCGGAGCGTCGGAACACGATGTTCTCCCCGTACGAGGTGCGGTTGAAGGTGGACTGCGTCAACAGCCTTCCCCCGCCGGGGGCGGCAGGCCAGGGAACGCGCCGGATCCGGGACACTGGAACGGCCGTACACGCCGTCACCTGGGGGAACACCCTCTGGGTGGAACGGAGTCACGGGACGGGGCGGGGGGAAGTGCTGTGGGCGAGGCGGGACGACCGGCGCAGGGGCCGACCGAGACGGAGGCGTTCGCGCGGCTGATGCGGGAGCTGAAGGAACGCGCGGGACTGAGCTACGGGCTGCTGGCCCGACGGCTGCACACGAGTACGTCGACCCTGCACCGCTACTGCAACGGTGAGGCGGTACCGGCCGAGTTCGCGGCGGTGGACCGCTTCGCGCGGGCCTGCGGGGCGACGGGCCCGGAGGCCCTGTCCCTCCACCGCGCATGGCTCCTGGCGGACGCCCGCCGCCGTGCGCCGGGTGCGGCGAGTGCGGCGGGTCCGGTGGAGCCGCAGGCTCCGGGGGCGCCCGGGGCGGCGGGGGCGGTGGCGGCGTCCGGGTTGGTACCCGGGCCGGTTCGGGAGGCGGCGCCCGGAGCACCGCTCGGCTCGTCCCCGGCGGCACCCGCAACGGCCGGTCGGGGCCGGGCGGTGGCGGCGGAGGCAGTGGCGTCCGACCGGGTATCGGAGGTGCTGCCCGAGGCGGTCCCGGCCCCGCTTCCCGAAACACCGCCCCGGGCGGCGCCGCTCACCGCACAGATGGGGGAGGACGCACGAGGGCCCCAGGTGGCATCCACCCCGGCACCGAACCGAGCAGCCGCGCCGACGGCTACGGGGGTTGCCGTTCCCGACCGGGGGACAGCTGTGGGGGCAGCCCGAGGGGCGGCTTCAGGGGCAGCCCGGGACGTCGTTCCTCCGTCCCTTCCCTCATCCGGGTCCGAGCCTGGGTCCGGAGCCGGGTCCGTTCCCGCACCTGGGCCCGGGGCCGAGGCCGGGTCCGCACCGACGCCCGCACCTGGGCCCGGCTCCGAATCCGGCTCCCGGTCCGAGCCTGCGACCGAGCCCGGGGGCACCCTGCGCGCGAGCGCGCCGGCCCCCGTGCCCGTGCCCGTTTCGGGGTCCGGGTCCGCGCCTGGGTCCGGACCCGCGTCCGTGCCCCTGCCCGGATCCGTGTCCTCGGTGGCCTCCGTTTCGGTGGCCGGTGCCGGCGCCGGTGCCGCTGTCGCTGTCGTGCCCGGAGGCGTGGGGTGGCGTGGGTGGTGTCGGCGGCGGGGTGTGGTGGTGGTCGCCGGGGTGGCGGCGGTGGGGGTCGTGGCGGGGGTGTTGGTGGTCGCCGGGCCGGAGCGGCGGCCCTCGGCTCGGGTGCCGGTGGGGGGCGCGGTCGCCGGGGCGCCGGTGCCTTCGGGGACGGGGGTGGGCGGGGTGTCGGCCGGTCCCTCCGCGTCGGTGTCGGTCCCGCCGGTCGGCTCGCCGTCGACCCCCGGTTCGGCATCCGCGTCCGCGTCGGCATCCGGGTCCGGTTCGGCGTCGACCGGCGCCGCTGCGCCCGCGCCGCCGTCGCCCACCGCACCCGTACCGGCCGTGGCGCCGCTCAGGGCGGCCGTTCGGTCCCACGTGTGGGCGGCGGGCTGCGAGCACGCCTACCTCTCGGAGCGGGGGCCGACCGAGGTGCCGCCGCCCCCGCTGGAGCCCGACGCGCCCGCCTGGGCGCAGGCGCAACGGGCGGTGCACGCCGGGAGCCAGACCGTGGTGGTCACCCTGCACGGGACGGGGGAGGGGGCCGTGGTCCTGCAGGACCTCCAGGTCCGGGTCACCGCGCGGCGCTCCCCGCCCGCGTGGAACGTCTACCAGATGTCCCAGGGCTGCGGCGGCGCCCTGACCCCGGCCGGGTTCGCCGTCAACCTGGACGCGCCGCGGCCGCAGGCGCGGCCCGTCACGGGCAACGACGGCGGGGACCGGATCCCGGCACCGGTGTTCCCGATGCAGGTGTCGGCGGCGCAACCGGCCGTGCTGCGGGTGGTGGCCGCCGCCACGGGCTGCGACTGCGACTGGTACCTCGAACTCCGCTGGAGCGGCCCCGCCGGCTCCGGCACGCTCCGCCTCGACGACAACGGCCGGCCCTGGCGGACGAGCGCCACCGCGGGCCGGCCCGAGTACGGCTTCGCGAGCGAGCTGGGCCGCTGGGCGAAGTAGCCCGGAAACCTCGGGGTCGGGCTCTTCGTCGCAGGTCAGCGCCATTGTCGGTGGGCGCGCCTAGACTCGACGGCAGTGGATCCGCCATGACCGGGCGGAGCCGGGCGAGCAGGACGGGAAGGGGGACGACGCCGTGGTGCCGCACCCGCGAACGCAGCCGCAGACGCGAACGCAATCGCAATCGCAGACGCGCACCCAAGCGCAAGGCCGACCGCAGCCGCAGCCGCAGTCGGTGGCGTCGTTGCTCCGGTGCGCCGCCGTGTTCCTCCCGGCCGCCGTGCCCCGTGAGGGGCGGGTCGCCTTCTGGAGCCCGACCGGGGACCCGCTGCCCGAAGCCGGGAGCCCGCTTGCGCTCCAGGTGGTCCGGCCGCACGGTGACGGGGTCCGCACTCGTACCGTTCCCGCCGTCGCGCTGTCCGTCACCGAGGCCCTCGCCGTTCTCGTCCACGCGCCGCGCGGCGCCGGCGCCGCCGCCTCGCCCGCGGCCCGGGCCTGGGGCACCGCCGCCGCCCAGGCGCTGTCCCTGGTGGCGCGGGGCCGCCTGCTGCCCGGTGTCACCCCCGAGGGCATCGACGCCTGGCGGGCCGGGCCGCTCGACGCGCAGGACGTGGGGCACCTGCGCGCCGTCGCCGCCGCCCTGCCCTACGAGGGGTACGCCACCCCGCTCGCGGGCCGCCGCCCGCTGACGCTGCCCGAACCGGAGGCCCTGGTACGGGCCTTCCTCGACGCCGTCGCCGACACGCTGCCCCGGACCCCGGCCGCGCCCTTCGCCGCCGGCCGGCCGTTCGCCGCGCGGGAGCCGCAACGGGTGCCGGGGATACAGGAGTGGGCCGCGCAGGTCGCCGCCGGCGCCGACGCCGGGGTGGGCATCTCGCTACGGCTCGACCTGTCGTCGTTCCGCCTGTTCGACGAGGCGGAGCCGCAGGACGTGCGCCGGGCGGGCGCCGCCGTCGTCCAGGTCCACAGCCTCGCCGATCCGACCCTGGTGACCGATGCCGGCCTGCTGTGGGCCGGAGCGTCCGCCGCCGCGTTCGGGCCGCGCGCCCGGATCGACGCCGTGCTCGCGCTGCGCCGCGCCGCCCGGATCTGGCCGCCGCTGCTGCGCCTGCTCGACCAGCCGGTGCCGGACGCCCTCGCGCTCTCGGACCCGGAGTTGGAGGACCTGCTGGGCGCCGTCGCGCCCCGGCTCGCGGCGGCCGGAGTGCTGGTCCACTGGCCGCGCGAGTTGGCTCGTACGCTGTCGGCGACCGCCGTCGTCCGGTCCACGGCGCCGGGTTCCGCCACCGACGGCACCGCCTTCTTCGACGCGGCGGGGCTGTTCGCCTTCTCCTGGGAGCTGGCGCTGGGCGGCGACCGGCTCACGCCGGGCGAGATGGACGCCCTGGCCCAGGCGCACCGGCCGGTGGTGCGGCTGCGCGACCAGTGGGTGCGGGTCGATCCGGCGCTGGTGCGCAAGGCCCGCAAGCGCGAGCTGGGGCTGCTGGACCCGGTGGACGCGCTGGCCACGGTCCTGAGCGGGACGGCCGAGGTCGACGGGGAGCCGGTACCCGCTGTTCCGGTGGGCGCGCTGGCCGCGCTGCGGGACCGGCTGACCGGGGACCTGCCCCCGATCGCACCGCCCGCCGCTCTGAAGGCGACCCTGCGGGACTACCAGCTGCGGGGGCTGGCCTGGCTGGACCTGATGACCTCGCTCGGTCTCGGCGGATGCCTCGCCGATGACATGGGCTTGGGCAAGACGGTCACCCTCATCGCCCTGCACCTGCACCGGGACCGTCCCGAGCCCACCCTCGTCGTCTGCCCGGCCTCGTTGCTGGGCAACTGGCAGCGCGAGATCGAGCGGTTCGCGCCGGGCACGCCCGTACGCCGCTTCCACGGTGGCAGCCGCACCCTCGACGGCGTCGACGGCGGCTTCGTCCTCACCACGTACGCCACCATGCGCGCGGGCGCCGCCCGGCTCTCCGGGCAGAGCTGGGGCATGGTCGTCGCCGACGAGGCACAGCACGTGAAGAACCCGCATTCGGCGACGGCGAAGGCCCTGCGGACGATTCCGGCGCCGGCCCGCGTCGCGCTCACCGGGACCCCGGTGGAGAACAACCTGTCCGAGTTGTGGGCCCTGCTCGACTGGACGACCCCGGGGCTGCTCGGCCCCCTGACCGCCTTCCGTGCCCGGCACGCCCGGCCGGTCGAGCACCAGCAGGAGGAGGACGGCGGCAACGAGGCGGCGGTGGCCCGGCTGGCCGCGCTGGTGCGGCCGTTCCTGCTGCGGCGCAAGAAGTCCGACCCGGGGATCGCGCCGGAGCTGCCGCCGAAGACGGAGACCGACCATCCGGTGTCCCTGACCCGCGAGCAGGCGTCCCTCTACCAGGCGGCGGTGGAGGAGGCGATGGCCGTGATCGAGGCGAGCGAGGGCATCGAACGGCGCGGCATGATCATGAAGTTGTTGGCCTCGCTCAAGCAGATCTGCAACCACCCCGCCCAGTACCTGAAGGAGGAGCCGCCCCGGATCCCGCACCGGTCGGGCAAACTCGCCTTGTTGGACGAGCTGTTGGACACGATCCTCGCCGAGGGCGGCGCGGTGCTGGTGTTCACCCAGTACGTGACGATGGGCCGGCTCATCGAGCGGCACCTCGCGGCCCGGGGCATCTCCCACCAGTTCCTGCACGGCGGGACGCCCGTCCCGCGCCGCGAGGAACTCGTCGACCGGTTCCAGTCCGGGGAGGTACCCGTCTTCCTGCTGTCGCTGAAGGCGGCCGGTACCGGCCTGAACCTGACCCGCGCCGGGCACGTCGTGCACTTCGACCGCTGGTGGAACCCGGCCGTCGAGGAACAGGCCACCGACCGCGCCTACCGCATCGGCCAGACCCAACCCGTCCAGGTGCACCGGATCATCGCCGAGGGCACCGTCGAGGACCGCATCGCCGAACTCCTCGAAGCCAAACGAGCCCTCGCCGACGCCGTCCTCGGCTCCGGCGAATCCGCCCTGACCGAACTGACCGACCGCGAACTGGCCGACCTGGTCTCGCTGCGGAGGCCCGCATGATCACCGCACGGGACGACCGGCGCCGCACCTTCGAGACCGTGCCGGCCGGGGTGGAGGCCGCGACTTGGTGGGGGCAGGCCTGGGTCGCCGCCCTGGAGGCCCGCGCCCACGACGCGGCCCGGCTCGCGCGCGGTCGTACGTACGCGACCGAGGGTCACGTCGAGGCGGTCACCGTCACCCCCGGCCGGATCGTCGCCTACGTCCGGGGCAGCAGGGCCCGCCCGTACCGCACCGAACTGTCGCTGGCCGCCTTCGCGGACGCTGACTGGGCGCGGCTCCTGGAGGCGGTGGCGGCGGATCCGGCCGCCCTCGCGGCCCTGCTGGAACGGGAAGTTCCGCAATCGCTCGCGGAGAGCATCCTGCCCGGGGCCGGCGAGCTCGTACCGCGCTGCTCCTGCCCCGACACGGCCCGGCCGCCCTGCAAGCACGCCGCGGCCCTCTGCTACCGGGCGGCCCGGCTCCTCGACCAGGACCCGTTCGTCCTGCTCCTGCTGCGCGGCCGGGGCGAGCGGGAGCTCCTCGACGAGCTGGCCCGTCGAAACGCCGCCCATGCCGCCCGCGAACAGCCCGACACTGCCCCGGACTTCCCCGGGGTGCCCGCCCGCGCGGCGGTGGCCCGTACCGTCCTGCCCCCGCTGCCCGCCCCGCTCGCGCCGCCCGCGACCGTCGGCCTGCCGCCCGCCTACCCGGCGGACCCCGGCGCCCCGGACCCGCTGGCCCTGGACCAACTCGCCACCGACGCCGCCGCCCGCGCCCTCGCGCTGCTCACCACGGGTACCGACCCGACGGGGCGGCTCACCCTGTGGCAGGACGCCGTCCGGTTGGCCTCGGCCCACCACACCGCGGGGCTCACCGGTCCGGCCCGGCGGCTCTACCGCGACCTCGCGCGGGCCACCGGCCGCTCCACCACCGAACTCGCCCGGGCCGCCGCGGCCTGGCGGCAGGGCGGCCTGCCCGCGCTCACCGTCCTCGACGAGCCCTGGGACCCGCCGGCCGGCCCCTTCGACCGGGCCCGCCCGGCGCTCATCGCCGCCGGACTGGGCGCCTTCCGGCCCGAACGCAACCGCCTCACCGACCGCAGCCGTCAGCTCCGCCTCAGCCGCGAGGGCCTCTGGTACGCCTACGAGTCCCGTGTCGACGACGAGGACTGGTGGCCGACCGCCGCGCCCTCCGCGGACCCGGTCACGGCGCTGTCCCGCTGAGCCCACCCGCCCACCGGGTCAACGCGGCGAAGTCCCGCGCCCGCAACCCGTGTCGGGGCAGCACCTTCAGGAGCAGCGCCGGAGCCGGGTGGTGTTCCGCGACCCAGGCCCGGTCCCGCGACGTGATCATGTCGTCGACCCAGGCGAAGGGGCGGCCCGCCGCCCACTCGGTGAGCGCCCGCGTCTTCCAGGACAGCCCCTCGGGGTCCCGGGCGAACATCGCGGGCCATTCGACGACCCGCAGGTCGCTCGGCAGACCGACGTGCGGGGAGATCATGGTGTTGGCCTGGTGGGTCCAGGCAGTGGCCCAGACGATCTCGAACGGCAGGCCCAACAGGTGCGCCCCGTGGGACGGGTGGAGCCGGACCCGGGCCCCGCGCCGGGCGGCACGCGAATCGGGGTCGCGGTAGGAGAGCCAGACGTCCGGTCGCATCCGATGGCTCGTGTACCCGCGCAGCGAGGCGAAGGGGGAGCGGAAGGGATTGAGGGGGCCGTCCACGTCGAGCAGGAGCAGCGGTCGTTCCGTCATGAAGTAGGCACTACCCAGTACACGATGGAGTGAAATGCCTACCGCCTCTATAACCCGAATGGGTTTACGGCGTTGTTCACCGGTGTGGGGGCAATGCCCCTCAATCCCTCCGGAAGACAGGAAATCTGATGCGTCACAGTCGTCGGAACGGCTTGATCGCGGCGATGGTCGCGAGCGGTGGACTGGCGGTCGCGGGGGTGGGCGGTCTGGCCCACGCCGATGCGGAAGCGGGCGGGAGCGCCGAGCGTTCGCCCGGAATCCTGTCGGGAAACCTGGTGCAACTGCCCGTGCACACCCCGGTCAACGTGTGCGGGAACACGGTGAGCGTCATCGGCGTCCTCAACTCCGCCGCCGGCAACCGCTGTACGAATGCCTCACCCGGGGGCGGGAATCCCGGGTCGCGGTCCGCCGGCCCGTCGGACCGGGCAGCCACCACCGGTTCCGGGGCGGCCAACGGCGGCGGAGCGGTGGCCCGGGGCGGCTCGAAGGATTCCCCCGGAATCCTGTCGGGCAACGGCATCCAGCTCCCCGTCGAGCTCCCGCTCAACCTCAGCGGCAACTCGGTGAACGTGGTCGGGATCGGCAACAGCTCCCACGGCAACACCTCGGTCAACGGGCAGACCCCCACCGGGGGCAAGCCGCCGCAGCCGGTCGCGCCCGTCACCCCGGTCACGCCCGTCACCCCGCCCGTCGCGCCGAGGCCGGTGACGCCGCCCGCCCCGCCCGCCCCGCCCGCGCCGCCGCGCCACGTCTCGGCGCTCGCCCACACCGGCTCCGACGGCCTCGGCTACCTGCTGCCGGCCGGCGGCGGGCTCCTCCTGGGCGGCGCACTGCTCTACCGCCGCTTCCGCTTCCACTAGAGCGCCCGTACGGATCCTGCCGGCCGGCCCGGGCCGCGGGATCCGACCCCCGCCCGCCGCCGGCCCCCGGCCCGGAGTCACGGCCGAGCCCGCCCGCCGCCCGGTCCACGCGCCACGGACGCCCTCGTTCGCCGCCCCGGCCCGGGGCTTACGGCCAGGCCCGCCAGCCGTCCAGGATCGCGTCGATCCGCTCCGCGAGCCGGGCCCGGGCGGCGAAGCGGGGGACCCCCGCCATCAGCAGCGCGTCGTACTCGGTGTCGGTGTGCCGCACGGCCGCCCGGACCGCCACGGACACCGCCAACTCGTCGAGGGCCCGGCCCGCCGCGCTGCGGCCCACCCGGCCGCTGCCGCGCAGCGAGGCGTGCGCGGCGATGTCCCGCGCCCGGTCCGGGGGACACCCGGGGAACAGCCGCAGGATCTCGGCGCCGAACGCGGCCGTGAACCGTACGTCCTCGGCGGCCCGCCGCAGCCGGTCGCGTTCTCGACGGCGGGCCCGCGCGTCGGCGTCCGCCAGGCAGGACCGCTCGGCGCGTGCCAGCGCCGCCTCCTCGACGAGCAGGCCCTGTCGTTCGTAGCGGCGGCGGCGCTGGTGCCGGCGTACGACGACGGCCGACAGCGAACTGGCCTCCCGGGCCCGCCGGGTGAGCGCCGCGTCGCCGCGCGGCAGGTAGACGAGGTGCCCGAGGTCCGCGCAGTGCAGACAGCGGGGCACGCCCGCCTCCCGGACGAGGTGCCGCAGCGGGCCCTGCCGGCAGTCCGCGCAGTGGATCTGCTTCGGTGACTCGAAAACGACGAGGCTCATACAGGGGTGATACCGCTGACCGGTGCGTATATCACCTTGTACAGATAGGTTGTTAGCCTTTCATCAACTGTTTCCCGCCGTCATGATGTCCTCCTACCGTGACGTGGATCGGGTGGGCCGCGAGGGGCCCGTGGGGGAGGGCGCATGGGCGGACGACAGGCGATGGCGAGGCGCCCGAGGGCGACGTCCTCGGACCTCGTGCGCCGGGAAGTCGTCATAGCGCCCGGCGGCTGCACCGGCTGGCACTACCACCTGGTGCCGCTGATGGCGGTGGTCAAGGCCGGAACCCTGACGCGGATCCTCGACGACGACACCGTCGAGGTGCACACCGTCGGCGACACCTTCGTGGAGCCGGAGGGCCTCGGACACGTCCACCTCGGCCGCAACTTCGGCAGCGAGGCGATCGTCCTCCACGTGACCTGCGCCCTCCCGCAGGACGCCCCCTTCGCCATATCCGTGCCGGCCCCGCTCGACGCCACCCCCTGCGGCTGCCCCGAACACTCCCCCTGAGCCGGCCGCGGGTACGCCGCCGGGCGGGTCGGGCCGGTGTCCGTGGAGACCCCCGTCCACCACGGACACCGACCGCACCCGCCCGGCGCCGCCCCCTTCCCCTCAAGCCCCCGGGGCCCCCGCTCAGACCAGGCGGCGGATCTCCCCGCGCACCCGGTAGAAACCGCCGGCGGCCGGGTGCAGCCCGTCCACCACGTACCGCGCCCCCACCTCCCGGATGCCGCGCGGGAACTGGACGTGCCACCCCGCGTCGAAGCCCTCGGAGATCACCTGCACCCGCATCCGGGCCCCCTGCTGGACGCACTCGACCACGACACCGCCGATCGGCACCGAGGCCCGCGAGACCGTCGCCACCGCCGCGGCCGAGGCCGCCGGGACGAAGACCGGCAGGGCCGCCGCCGACTTCACGTCCAACGCGGTGGGGACGGAACCCTGCTGGGCGGCCGCGATCGCCGCCTCGCTCGCGTCCACGCACACCAACGAACCGTCCGTGGTGACCAGGTACAGCCGCCCGTCCAGGTACTGCATCGACAGCGCGGAACCGCCGCCCGTCCCGAGCTTCCACAGCCGGCGCCCATCGGCGTCGAAGCAGTACACCGAGGACGAGGAGTCACCCGCGAACACGTGCCGCCCGTCGGGCGAGGTCGCGCAGGAGTACACGGCCGCGTCGCACGGGTACGAGGCCTCGACCGCGCCCGTCGCCTTCGACAGCCGCTGCACGGTGTTGCGCACCGTTCCCGCGTACACCGAGTGCTCCTCCTGCCAGCCGAACAGGACCCCGCCCGGGGTCCTCGTGTGCCACAACTCACCCGTACCGTCCGCCGCGTACGCCGTCACGCCGTTGCCGTGACCGTGGTAGACCGCCCGCTCGTCCGCCCGGACCATCCACGCCCCGCCCCCGGAGGACTTCCGCGACCACTGGTGCTCGTCCTCGTGGTCGATGACCGTCAGGCCGCCGTTCGCGTCCGAGACGTTCAGCACGCCCTCGTGGATGTCGAGCCAGTAGATGTCCACGTCCGCCGCGATGCCGTACGCCCCGAACGGGACCTTCGACGACAGGTCGTACACCGTGCCGTCGTCACACCCCGCGTATATCCAGAAGTCGTCCGCGACCAGGCACTTCACCCCGTCCGGCAGCGAGTAGCGGGCCAGCACCTCACCGCCGTGGCTCACCGTGTAGACGTCGCCGGCCTGGTTGCCGACCCAGCAGCGGTCCTCGTCCACGTGGATCCCGAACGCCGAGGAGCCGGTACGGAAGCGCCACAGCACCGGGGCCACGGCGCGCGCCGTCGACGGCGCCGACGCGACCTGGCGGCGGGTCACCGAGCGGGCGGCGCGCCCGCCCCGCACGGCGGGCGCGTACCCCTTGCGGACCTTCTCGCCGACCTTCTTCGCGGCGGCCGCCCGGGCCTTCTCGGGCGTCGGGAAGGAGGAGCTCTGCAACTGGCCCTCGGCGCCGATGCGTCCGTACCGCACCGAGACGACGGTGCCCTCCACCGTCACCTCGTAGAACTTGTGCGCCGCGCCGTCGTCCTGCGACAGCTCCAGGTACGTCGTCTCCCGAGCCATGACAGACCCCTTCTCAGAGCCGGGCCGCCGGCTCCTGTCCACCGGTGATCCCTTCGTGGAAAAAACTAGGCCCCGCCACTGACAATGGGCGGGTGCAGCTCCAAGCGATCACCTGGCAGCAGCTGGCCGGTCGGCTGGCCGCCCACCTCGACACCCCCGCCGACGACCCCGCACCGGGGACCTGGCAGCGCGTCGGCATCGACGGCGCGCCCGCCGCCGCGACCGACGTCCTGGCCGGTCACCTCGCCGACGCCCTGCGCCTGCGCGGCCGTACGGTCCTGGTCGTGGCCGTCGCCGGCTTCCTGCGGCCTGCGTCGCTCCGCTTCGAGTACGGGCGCCACGACGTCGACTCCTACCTCGGCGGCTGGTACGACACCGGCGCCCTGTGGCGCGAGGTCTTCGGCCCGACCGACCCCGGCGGCAGCGGGCGGGTGCTGCCCGACCTGTGGGACCCGGTCACCGACCGGGCCACCCGCAGCCCCTACGTCGAACTCGCTCCGGGCGCCGTGCTGATCGTGCACGGGCCGCTCCTGCTGGGGCACTGGTTCCCCTTCGACCTCAGCGTGCACATCGGCCTCTCGCCCGGGGCGCTCGCCCGCCGCACCGAGGAATCCGAACGCTGGACGCTGCCGGCCTTCGCCCGCTACGCGCGGGAGACCGGCCCGGCCACGGCCGCCGACGTCCTGGTAAAGGCGGACGACCCGCGCCACCCGGCCTGGACCGGCCTGCCGGACTGAGCGGACGGACGTGGGGGCGGGGGCCGTCACAGCGGCCCGAACCGCCCCCGTCCGCGTCGTCCTACACGGGCCGGCCGCCCAGCCGGCCGACCGCCAGGGCCGCCGTCCGGCAGCCCGCGCGGGCCGCTTCCACCGGGTCCGCGCCGGCCAGCCGGGCGGCGAGGAAACCGCCGGTGAACGCGTCCCCGGCACCGGTGGAGTCCACCGCCTCGACGGACTCCGCCCCGACCTCGGCGGTGATCCGGCCGCCCTCGGCGACCAGGGCCCCGCCCGCGCCGAGCGTCACCACCACCAGCGCCGCCCGCCGGCTCAGCTCCTCGGCAGCCCGCGCCGGCCCGGCCGGCTCCGGCAGGCCGGCCAGCAGCCGGGCCTCGTCCTCGTTGGGCAGCAGTACGCCCACCCCGGCGACGGCGGCCAGGAACCGCTCCCGCCCCAGCGCGGCGAGGAACCCCGCCGACGCGGGGTCCACGCTGACCGGCACGCCCCGCGTGCGGGCCGCCCGCAGCGCGACCAGGGCCAGTTCCCGGCTGGAGTCGGCGAAGAACAGGTACCCCGACAGGTGCAGGTGCGCGGCGTCGTCCAGCAGGGCCGGCGCCCAGTCGGCGGGGCACAGGCGCAAGGAGGCCCCGCTGTCGGTCAGGAAGGTGCGTTCGGCGTCCTTGCCGACCAGGGCCACGACCGTCCCCGTCGGCTCCGACCGGTCGATCACCAGCCGGGGCCGCACCCCCGCGTCGACCAGCGCCCGCTCGTGCCAGCGCGCCGACTCGCACCCCACCCGCGCGAGGAGGCGCACCTCCGCCGTTCCCGTACGGGCCGCCCAGCAGGCGGCGTTGGCGCCCGCCCCGCCCGGCAGCGTGCGGATCCGGGCGGTGGTGTCGGTGGCCGGGGCCAGGGGTTCGCCGTGCACCGCGACGACGTCCGTGACCACGTCCCCGACCACCAGCAGGGCCCCCGGTGCGCCGGTCACGGCCGCGCCGCCCAGGCCCGCGCGATGCGGGCCCCGAGCCGTACGTTGCCCCGTACCGCCGCCAGGTTCGCCTCCAGCGAGGCGCCGCCCGTCGCCCGCACCAGGAACCCCAAGAGGAACGGCGTCACGGCCTGCCCCGTGATGCCCCGCTCCCGGCACTCGGTGAGGGCCTCGGTCAGGACCCGGTCGTGCAGCTCCGGATCCAACTGCCGCGCCTCCGGAACCGGGTTGGCGACCAGCAGGGCGGAGTCCGGCCCTCCGACGGCGTCCTGAGCGGCCATCACCTCGGCCACCTCCTCCGGCCGGTCCACCGTCCAGTCCACCGGTTCGCCCGAGTCGGACAGGTAGAAGCCGGGGAACCGGGTCGTGCCGTAGCCGAGCACCCCCACCCCCAGGGTCTCCAGCCGCTGGAGCGTCGCCGGCACGTCCAGGATCGACTTCACCCCCGCGCACACCACCGTGATCCGGGTCCGGGCGAGCAACGACAGGTCCGCCGACTCGTCCAGCGACCGCGCCCACTCCCGGTGCACCCCGCCCAGCCCGCCCGTGGCGAACACCCGCAACCCGGCCCGCGCTGCGAGCAGGGCCGTCGCCGACACCGTCGTCGCCCCGCTCGCGCCCGTCGCCAGCGCCGGAGCCAGGTCCCGGTGACCGAGTTTGCGCACGTCGTCATCCGAGGCGATCCGCTCCAGACGGGCCTTGTCGAGGCCCGCGTACGCCACCCCGTCGAGCACCGCGACGGTCGCCGGAATCGCGCCCTCCGCCCGTACCAGGGACTCCAGTTCCAGCCCCACCGCCAGGTTGCGGGGGCGGGGCAGGCCGTGCGCGATGATCGTCGACTCCAGGGCGACGACGGGCCGCCCGGCGTCGAGCGCCTCGCGTACCTCTTCCGACAGGACCGGGACCTCGGCTGCTCCGTGCTGTGGCATGTCCCCATCCATGGCACGTCGTTCGTGCCCCCAAACGCGCTGTCCCCGCTCCGGCGCGAACCTGTCCGAGTAGCGTGCCCCCATGAACACGCGCGGCTTCTACGACGAACTCGCCGACCGCTACGACCTCATGTACGCGGACTGGGACGCGAGCACCACCCGGCAGGGCCGGGCCCTGGACGCCCTGCTCACCACCTCCCTCGGGCCCGGCCCGCACACCGTGCTGGACGACGCCTGCGGGATCGGTACCCAGGCGGTGGGCCTGGCCCGGCTGGGCCACCGGGTCACGGGCACCGACCTCAGCCCCCGGGCCGCCGCCCGAGCCGCCCGCGAGGCAGCCGCCCGGGGCCTCGCGCTGCCCGTCGCGGCGGCCGACATGCGGGCCCTGCCGTTCGCGGACGCCTCCTTCGACGCGGTGGTGTGCGCCGACAACGCCCTGCCGCACCTGCTGACCGCCCAGGACGTCCGCGCCGCTCTGGCCGAAACCCGGCGGGTGCTGCGCCCGGGCGGCCTGCTCCTGCTCTCCACCCGCCCCTACACGGCCCTGCGCCGCACCCGGCCCACGAGCGAGGCCCCGCACGTGCACAACGGGCCCGACGGACGGACGATCACCTTCCAGCTGTGGCACTGGCACCCGGACGGGGAGCGGTACGACGTCGAGCTGTTCCAACTGCTGCCGTCCGGCGGGACCTGGACCACGCACACCTTGGGGGGCCACCTACTGGGCCCTGCCGGAGGAGGAGACGGCCCGGTACCTGCGGGAGGCCGGCTTCGGCGAGCCCGTCCTGCACCTGCCGGCCGCCACCGGCTTCCACCAGCCCGTACTGGGGGCCCGGCGGCCGGTGCCGCACACCCGCTCGACGCAATGACGCGTCCGCGCGGCCCACACTGGACGCTTTGAACACCCCGCGCCCGCCGGCCCGGCCCTAGGCTGACGCGCCATGAGCACCGATGACCACAGCCCCGCCGCCCCCGCCTCCTTCGCGGTTTCCGTCGCCGACGTACCCGACGCCGAGCTGGAGACCGAGGAGCTCGACCCGGCCCAGATCGTCTCCGGCACGCCCGTGGTGACAGGCAAGGTGTTGTGGGAGTCCGCGGACGGCTCGCAGATCCGGGGCATCTGGCAGATCACGCCCGGCGTGGTCACCGACACCGAGGCGGACGAGCTGTTCGTCGTCGTCAGCGGGCGCGCCACCGTCGAGGTCGAGGGCGGCGCCACCCTGGAGGTGGGCCCCGGTTCGGCCTGTGTGCTGCGGGAGGGCGACCGGACCACCTGGACCGTCCACGAGACGCTGCGCAAGGCGTACCACATCAACTGCTGAGCCCCGCACGAGCCGACCGTCGGGCCCTACGCGTCCGCCGCTGCCGCCCCGTCCTCCGCCGCCCGGTCCTTGACGGGACCGGGGTGGCGCCGCGCCGTGAACAGGGCCAGCGCGGCCATGGGCAGCAGCAGCGCGGCCCCGATGGCGTTGAGCCAGCCGTAGCCGGCCTGGGACATGATCAGGCCGGACGCGGCGCCGCCGACGCCGGCGGTGGTGTTCATCGTCAGGTCGCTCAGGCCCTGGACGGCGGCCCGTGCGGGCTGCGGCACCGAGTCGGTCAGCAGCGCGGACCCGGCGACCATGCCCGCGGACCAGCCCAGCCCGAGCAGGAAGAGGCCGAGGGCGCTGCGGGTGTGGCTGCCGTGGGCGGTGCCGGCGAGGAGGGCGGCGACGGACAGCAGACCGGCCGCCAAGCCGATCACGGTGAGCCGGCCGAGGCGGTCGGCGAGCCAACCCATGACGGGGGAGAAGGCGAACATCCCGGCGAGGTGGCCGCTGATGACCAGGCCGATGAAGCGCAGGTCGGCGCCGTGGTGGCCCAGGTCGACCGGGGTCATCACCATGATCGAGACCATGGTGGTGTGCGACACCGCCACCGTCACCAGGGCGAGACGGGCCCGCGGCGAGGCCTTGACGGCGGCGAACCCGGCACGGAGCGAACGCCCCTGACGGCCCTGCTCCGAGGCCGGGGCCAGGGCCCGGGCCGTCAGCAGCGGATCGGGCCGCAGGAACACGCCGAGCAGCGTGCCGGTCAGGAGGAAGACGGCGGCGGCCCATACGAACGGACCGGCCGTCTGGGGTATGGAGGTGCCGGCGAAGCTGTCGCCGGCCGGTGCCGACAGATTGGGGCCGAGCACCGCGCCGACGGTGGAGGCCCACACGACCACGGAGATCGCGCGGGCCCGGTGGTCGGGCTCCGCGAGGTCGGCGGCGGCGAACCGGGCCTGGAGGTTCGCGGAGGACGCCGCGCCGAAGGCGGCCATGCCGATCATGAGGAGCGGGAAGCTCTTGATCGAGGCGGCCAGCACCACGAGGCCCGCGCCGAGCGCGCCGACGGCGTACCCGAGGACGAGCCCGGGCCGTCGACCCTTCGCGGTCATCAGAGCGGCCAGCGGCAACGAGACCAGGGCGGTGCCGATCACCGCCGCGGTGGAGGCGAAACCGGACAGCGCCTCGGTCCCGCTGATCTCGGTGGCCAGTACGGGAGCCAGGGCGATGCTGATCGGTACGCCGAGCCCGCCGATCGCCTGGGAACCGATCAGGACGCCGGAGATCCTGCGCCGGATCCGCGGCAGCGCGGCCGGGTCGACCGGCCCGCCCTTCCCGGCGGGGACGCGGGAGGGGGCCGCCGCCCCGGGAGTGACGCTCACGCCGGACACCCCCGTGGTTGACGCGGGGGCGGGACGCGGGGGGTGAGGCCTGATGCGGCAGGAGTCGTCACGGGCGAAGTGTCCCACCCGCCACCGCGCGGGGGAACCGGGTATCGGCCCGCCGCCCCGGCCGGGCGCCGGGCCCGCCGGAACCCGAAGGCACAGGTCAGAAGGCCGTACGGCGCACCGGTCAGAACAGGGGCTGCGGAAGTACGCCCTCCAGCGCGAGCAGGACCCGCTTGGTCTCCACGCCGCCCCCGAAGCCCCCGATGCCGCCGTCGTTCTCCACGACCCGGTGGCAGGCCACCACCAGCGGCAGCGGGTTCGACCCCATGGCGTTGCCCACGGCCTGTGCCGCCCCCGGCCGGCCGGCGCGGGCGGCCAGCTCCCCGTACCCGACGACCGATCCGTAGGGCACCGTCCGGTCCAGCTCCAGCAGCACCTGCCGGTTGAAGCCCGAGCTGAGCCGCCAGTCCAGCGGCAGCTCGAAGCGCCGCAGCGCACCGGTGAAGTAGGCCTCCAGCTGGCGTATGGGCTCCGCCAGCAGCACCTCCGCGCCCGGCCGGGGGCGCACGGCGTCGGCGCCGAGCCGCGAGACCAGCGCGCCGATCATCCGGTCGGCCCGGTCGGATCCGGCATGGAACTCGACCCGGACCAGCCCCTCGGGGGTCGCGGCCAGGAGCAGGGGACCGATGTCACTGGCGACGACGGTCCATTCGAGGTGCGGCCCGCGGGGCTGCTCGATGCTGTCCACGCGTCCACCGTACGGCCCCGCACCGACAACGCGGCCGGTCTCCGGGAGGATCGGCCGCGGACGGGCTCCCGGGCCGTCCGCGAGCCCGTGGCGGGGCTCAGAACCCGCCGACCGCCTCGCGCACCACGTCGGGGGCGTTCGTGATGATCCCGTCGACGCCCATGTCCTGGACCTTGCGGGCCGTGGCCGCGTCGTCCACGATCCAGGTGTCCACCTCCATGGCCCTGCCGTGGGCGCCCGACAGGGCGTGCACGGCCGCCACCCAGTCCGCCGAGATGGTGGAGTGCAGGGGGTTGATCCGGTCGGTGAACTCGGCGTAGCGCGGCAGGTCGGTCACCGCCGGGGTGCCGAGGAACGCCGTTGCGAGGTCGGGGCGCAGGTCGTGCACGGCGCGGACCGCGTCGGCGCTGAAGCTCTGCACCACCAGACGGTCCGCGACGTGCCGCTCGTCCAACCAGCCGGCCTCGTCCAGCACCTCCAGGGTCTGCTCCTCGATCCCCGGGTAGAACTCCGGCTTCTTGATCTCCAACAGCAGCCGCTGCTGGTTCATCCGCACCCGGTCCAGGTACGCGCGCAGCGTCGGCACCCGGGCCCCCGTCCAGCGGCCGTCGTCGAACCAGCTCCCCGCGTCCAGCTGGGCGATCTCGTCCGCCGTGAAGTCCCGGACCCGCCACGGGGCCCGGTCGGGGAACACCTCCTCCACGTCCGTGGTGCGCGCCAGGGTGTCGTCGTGGATCACCACCAGCTCGCCGTCCCGGGTGCGCTGGACGTCGTTCTCCACCCAGTCGAAGCCCAGCCTCCGCGCCAGGTCGATCGCTTCGAGGGTGTTCTCGGGGGCGTAGGCCGAGGCCCCCCGGTGCGCGTACACGGCGGGGCCGCCCGCGCCCGACGGCCCCGGTCCGGCGGCGGGGGCCGCGGGGCCCGGGTCGGGGACGCCCGAGGCGACCGTCCCGCACAGCACGCTCAGGGCGAGTCCCAGGAATGCGGCGGCGGCCGCGGCGGCGGGTCGGACGACGTACATCGGCGTTCTCCTCGGGTGGGGAGGGGAGGGTCGGAAAGGTCCGGAGGCGCGTGAGCCGTGCCCCGCCGTCAAACGGGGACGGGGCGCCGGACGTTGCGGCGATGTACCCCGGAGGGTTGATTCCACGGCGATCACGGCACGGCCGAGCACGGCCGAGCACGGGCACCGCCGATCACGGCACCGCCGATCACGGCACCGCCGAGCACGGCACGGCCGGGCCCGGGCACCGCGGATCACGGGGACGGAGATCGCCGCGCCGCCGCCGGACCTCGACAAACGGGCCGGACCCGCGCCGCTGTCAGTGGGGGGCCGTACGGTTGACCCATGCGGCCCGTATCGAAGATCGAACGCACGGTGGCGCCTTTCGAGGTCGTCAGCCCCTACCAGCCCAGTGGCGACCAGCCGGCGGCCATCGCCGAGCTGGAGAAGCGCATTCGCGCAGGTGAGAAGGACGTCGTACTGCTCGGTGCCACCGGCACCGGAAAGTCGGCGACCACGGCGTGGATGATCGAGAAGCTTCAGCGCCCGACCCTGGTGATGGCGCCGAACAAGACCCTCGCCGCCCAGCTGGCGAACGAGTTCCGCGAGCTCCTGCCGAACAACGCCGTCGAGTACTTCGTCTCGTACTACGACTACTACCAGCCCGAGGCCTACGTACCGCAGTCGGACACCTACATCGAGAAGGACTCCTCGATCAACGAGGAGGTCGAGCGGCTGCGCCACTCCGCGACGAACTCGCTGCTGACCCGGCGCGACGTGATCGTCGTCGCCTCCGTGTCGTGCATCTACGGCCTCGGCACCCCGCAGGAGTACGTCGACCGGATGGTCTCCCTCAAGATCGGCGAGGAGATCGACCGGGACCAGCTGCTGCGCCGCTTCGTCGACATCCAGTACACGCGCAACGACGTCGCCTTCACCCGCGGCACCTTCCGGGTGCGCGGCGACACCATCGAGATCTTCCCGGTCTACGAGGAACTCGCCGTCCGCATCGAGATGTTCGGCGACGAGATCGAGGCCCTCTCCACCCTGCACCCGCTGACCGGCGAGGTCATCAGCGAGGACCGCGAGCTGTACGTCTTCCCCGCCAGCCACTACGTCGCCGGTCCCGAGCGCATGGAGAAGGCGGTCCGCGGCATCGAGGCCGAGCTGACCGAGCGCCTCGCGGAGCTGGAGAAGCAGGGCAAGATGCTGGAGGCCCAGCGGCTGCGCATGCGCACCACGTACGACCTGGAGATGATGCGCCAGATCGGGTCCTGCTCCGGCATCGAGAACTACTCGCTGCACATGGACGACCGCGAGCGCGGCTCCGCCCCCAACACCCTCATCGACTACTTCCCCGAGGACTTCCTCCTCGTCATCGACGAGTCGCACGTCACCGTGCCCCAGATCGGCGCCATGTACGAGGGCGACGCCTCGCGCAAGCGGACCCTGGTCGATCACGGCTTCCGACTGCCGTCCGCGCTCGACAACCGGCCGCTGAAGTGGGAGGAGTTCCAGGGGCGGATCGGCCAGACCGTCTACCTGTCGGCCACCCCGGGCAAGTACGAGCTCTCGCGCGGTGACGGCTTCGTCGAGCAGATCATCCGCCCCACCGGCCTCATCGACCCCGAGGTCGTCGTCAAGCCCACCGAGGGCCAGATCGACGACCTGGTGCACGAGATCCGCGCCCGCGTCGAGAAGGACGAGCGGGTCCTGGTCACGACCCTCACCAAGAAGATGTCCGAGGACCTCACGGACTACTTCCTGGAACTGGGCATCCAGGTCCGCTACCTGCACAGCGACGTCGACACCCTGCGCCGCATCGAGCTGCTGCGCGAGCTGCGCGCCGGCGAGTACGACGTCCTCGTCGGCATCAACCTGCTGCGCGAGGGCCTCGACCTGCCCGAGGTGTCGCTCGTGGCGATCCTCGACGCCGACAAGGAGGGGTTCCTGCGCTCGGGGACCTCCCTCATCCAGACGATCGGCCGCGCGGCCCGCAACGTCTCCGGTCAGGTCCACATGTACGCGGACAAGATGACCCCGGCGATGGAGAAGGCCATCGACGAGACGAACCGGCGCCGCGAGAAGCAGATCGCCTACAACACCGCCCACGGCATCGACCCGCAGCCGCTGCGCAAGAAGATCAACGACATCGTCGCCACCATCGCCCGCGAGGAACTGGACACCGAACAGTTGCTCGGAACCGGCTACCGGCAGGCCAAGGAGGGCAAGGGGGCCAAGGCGCCCGTGCCCGCGCTGGGCGGCAAGGCGGTCCCCGGCAAGGCCGCGAAGGGCGGCAAGGGGGCCAAGGGCGCCGAGGTGCTCACCGACCGCCCGGCCGCTGAACTGGCCGCGCTGATCGAGCAGATGACGGACCGGATGCGGGGCGCGGCGGCCGAGCTGCAGTTCGAGGTCGCGGCCCGACTGCGAGACGAGGTCGGGGAGCTGAAGAAGGAGCTTCGCCAGATGAAGGAAGCGGGTCTCGCCTGACCCGGGGGCGGTCAGTAGGGTTGGGTATCAGCCGCAGGTACACGCTGCGCACCCGTTATCGGGGCGGGCTATGGAGAGGGGACAGCGCGTGACGGTCAACATGACCAAGGGTCAGGCCATCAGTCTGCAGAAGGCGGACGGCGGCACGCTGACCGCGGTCCGCATGGGCCTCGGCTGGCAGGCGGCCAAGCGCCGGGGACTGTTCGGTTCGCGGACCCGGGAGATCGACCTGGACGCGTCGGCGGTGCTCTTCGCCGACAAGCAGCCCGTAGACGTGGTGTTCTTCCGGCACCTGCAGAGCGACGACGGCTCGGTCCGGCACACCGGCGACAACCTCGTCGGCGGCGTCGGGCAGGGCGGGGACGACGAGGCGATCCTCGTCGACCTCCAGCGCGTGCCGGTGCACATCGACCAGATCGTCTTCACGGTGAACTCGTTCACCGGCCAGACCTTCCAGGAAGTGCAGAACGCGTTCTGCCGCATCGTCGACGAGACCAACGGCCAGGAACTGGCCCGGTACACCCTCGACGGCGGCGGCCAGTACACCGCGCAGATCATGGCGAAGGTGTCCCGGGCCGGCACCGGCTGGCAGATGACGGCCCTCGGCAACCCGGCCAACGGCCGGACCTTCCAGGACCTCATGCCGTCGATCCTGCCGCACCTGTAAGCACCACGCGTACGAAGAAGGCACGGGGGAGGGCTGCACGATGACGGCCGAACTGGTCCGGGGGCAGAACCACCCCGTGTCCCGGAGCCGGGTGGAGGTCAGGGTCTCGGCGGGCGCGCCCGTCCTGGCCCTGGCCGCGCTCGCCGACGAACAGGGCCGGCTCGCCGGCCCGGAGGCGCTCGCGCACCCGGCCGCCCCGGCCCGACCCGGACTCGGCGTCCCCGGGGTCGCCGCGGAGCGGCACGCCCTGACCGTCGACCTGGACGCGGTCGACGCCGACGTCCACCGGGTCGCGGTCGTGCTCGCCCTGCCGCCGGGCGGCGCGGTCCGCTTCGGGGCGGTCCCGGCCCCCTACGTGGCGGTCGCCGCCGAGGGCGGCGGCGCGGAGCTGGCCTGCTTCACCCTGACCGGGCTCGACGCCGAGACGGCCGTGGTCGCCCTGGAGCTGTACCGGCGCCAGGGCGCCTGGAAGGTCCGGGCCGTCGGCCAGGGGTACGCCACCGGCCTGCCCACCCTGCTCACCGACGCCGGACTGCCCGAGGCGCAGGCCGTCGCGCTGGCCGCGGCCGTCCTGGGGGCCACCGGCCCGCTCGACGACGCCGACCGCACCCTGGCGGCCGTGCCCACCCAGGTCCGTGACCTGAGCGGACCCGGGGACGCCCCGCCCCGGGACACCGCCCGCCAGGACCCGGCCCTGCGGGACACCGTGCCGCAGGACGCCGTCCCGGCGCCCGGCACGCCCGCTCCCGGGCCGCCGGAGTCGCTCGCGCCCCCCGCGGCCCCGTACGCCGGCCCGCCCGGCCGGGCGCAGGCCCCCGGTGACACCCTCGGGGGGCCGCCCCCCATCGACTACGCCCACCCGCGTCGTCGTCGCACCAGCACGGAACCGCCCGAGCCCGGTCCCCGCCCCGCGCCGGCCGCGGAGCCCGGACAGCCGCCGCGCCCCGTCGCCGGGGACGCCGCCGGTTGGTCCCTGGAGGAGCGGCTCTACAACCAGGTCTGGGGGATGTTCGAGGACCTGGCCCGTACCGTCGCCGCCTACCGCGGCGCCGTCGACTTCGCCGACGCGCGGCTGGACCGCGAACTCGACGACGCCCTGTCCGACCCCCGCCACCGCCTCGGCGGCTCGGGCAACGCCGCCCGCGACACCGCCCGGGCCCGCCGCGACGAGTTGGTCGCCCGGGCCCGCGCCGTCCTGGATCGCGACCTCGTGCAGCTGGCCGCCGAGCTGGAGGTGGTCGAGCCCGCGCTGCCGGCCGCGTACGCCCGTTGGGACAACCCGGTCTGGCACGGCCGGCTCGTTCCGGAGGAGGCTCCCCTGGCCCTGCGCCTCGGGGACCTGAGCCTGCCCGAGCGGCCCGATCTGCGGATCCCCATGCTCATGCGGTTCCCGCTGGAGCGCGGCCTGTGGATAGACAACGGCCGCACGGGCTCCGAGGCCGCCATGGCCATGGACACCGACCGGCTGCGCCGGGCCGCCATGGACATGGCCGTCGCCCACACGGTGCGACTGCTCGCGGTCCAGCCCGCCGGCCGGTTCTCCGTCCACGTCATCGACGCCGCCGGGGCGGGCGCGGCCTCACTGGCCCCGCTGGTGAAGGCCGGCGTCCTGGCCTCGCCGCCGGCTTCCGGAGCGGCCGGCGTCACCGGGACGCTGGCGGGGCTGACCCGCCGGGTGGACCTCGTACAGATGGCCCTGCGGGCCGGAGCGCCGGAAGAGCTGCCGCCGGACGTGGACCGGGCCGAGCAGCTGCTCGTCGTCCACGACTTCCCGCACGGCTTCGACGACCGCGCGGTCACCCAGCTGCGCTACCTGGCCGACGAGGGACCGGCCGTCGGAGTGCACCTGCTGATGGTGGCGGACCGGGACGAGGCCTCCGCGTACGGGCCGTTGCTGGACCCGCTGTGGCGCTCGCTCATGCGGCTGTCCCCCGTGCCGGACAACCACCTGGCCGATCCATGGGTCCAACACGCCTGGACCTTCGCACCCGACTTCCCGCCCCCGGGGAGCCGCGTCATGGAGCAGGCGTTGGAGCGGATGGTGCGGGCACGACGGAGCCGTGGATGACCAGCCGCTGACCAGTCCTTGGTATTCCCTTTACCTTTTGCGGGGAGGCCGGGTACCCTGGTTCATGCGGAGGGGAGTATTCCTGCTTTCCTGCTACGGCGTGCCCGTCAATACGGACCACTGCGGATCACCAGCGCAGTCGGACCCGGGGCGTCGGCCCGCGACCTCCAGGTCGTCAGGGTGGAAGAGACCTCCGGCAGCGATGACGCTGACGAAGTGCTGAGCCATCCGCCGGAGGCGTGTTCACCGTGGAAGTTTCCTGGACCCTGTGGGTCCTGACCATTCTTGGTCTGTCCCTGCTCATCGGCGCCGACTTCTTCATCGGCCGCAAACCGCACGACGTTTCGATCAAGGAAGCGGGCACCTGGACGATCGTCTGGATCGTCCTCGCCGCGCTCTTCGGCCTGGGCCTGTGGTTCTTCGGCAACGGTCAGGCCTCGCAGGAGTTCTTCGCGGGCTTCATCACCGAGAAGTCACTGAGCGTCGACAACCTCTTCGTCTTCGTCCTGATCATGGCGAAGTTCGCGGTCCCCTCCCACCTCCAGCAGCGCGTGCTGCTCGTGGGCGTCCTGATCGCCCTGGTGCTGCGCGCGATCTTCATCGCGGCCGGCGCCGCGATCATCGCCAGCTTCTCCTGGGTCTTCTACATCTTCGGCGCGTTCCTGATCTACACCGCGTGGAAGCTGATCCAGGAAGCCCGCAAGGACGAGGACGACGAGGAGTTCGAGGAGAACCGCCTCCTGAAGTCCGTCGAGAAGAAGTTCGGCGTCGCCGACCGCTACCACGGCACGAAGCTCTTCATCCAGAGCAACGGCAAGCGCATCATGACCCCGCTGATGGTCGTCATGCTCGCCATCGGCACCACCGACGTGCTGTTCGCGCTGGACTCGATCCCCGCGATCTTCGGCCTCACCCAGGACCCGTACATCGTCTTCACGGCCAACGCCTTCGCCCTGATGGGTCTGCGCCAGCTGTACTTCCTCATCGGCGGCCTGCTCAAGAAGCTGGTCCACCTCAGCTACGGCCTGTCCGTCATCCTCGGCTTCATCGGCGTCAAGCTCGTGCTGCACGCCCTCCACGAGTCCGGGGTCCACGTCCCGCAGATCTCCATCCCGGTGTCGCTGGGCGTCATCTGCGGTGTCCTGGTGATCACCACGATCACCAGCCTCATCGCCTCGAAGAAGCAGGCGGCGACCGAGGCCGCCGCCGACCCGGAGAGCAAGAGCGTCGACGCGTAGGTCCTGCCCTACGGGGCTACACGGGGGCGGCCGCTTCGGCCGCCCCCGTTTCCGCTCGCGCCGGCAGACCCGCGCCGCCGCGCGGGCCCGTCATCGCCGGGTTCGTCTCCGGCAGCAGCGCGAAGCACCCCAGGCTGACCAGCGCGAGGGCCGTCAGGTACACCGCGACGCCCCAGGGCGGACCCGAACCGTCCGCCAGCGCGGTCGCCACCACGGGCGTCAGCGCCCCGCCCAGCACCCCGCCAAGGTTGTAGCCGACGGCGGCCCCCGTGCAACGGATCCGCGGCGCGTACAGCTCGGGCAGGTACGCGCCCACCACCGCGAACATCGCCACCATCCCCAGCAGCGCGACCGTGCAGCCCAACGTGATCAGCACCGGGTCCGCCGTCCGCAGCAGGGCCACGAAGGGCACCATCCACAGCAGGCTCGCCGCGCAGCCGGCCAGGCACAGCGGTCGGCGCCCCCAGCGGTCGCCGAGCGCCGCCATCACCGGGGTGGCCAGGCCCATCACGAGGACGGCGACCATCACGCAGGCCAGCATCACGGTGCGCTCCACGCGCAGGGCCGTCGTCGCATAGGCCAGGGCCCAGGTGGTGACCGCGTAGAAGACGGCGTACGCGGCCGCCAGCGCCCCGCCCGTCAGCAGGATCAGCCGCCAGTGGCCGCGCAGGACCTCGGCCAGCGGCGCCTCGGCCCGCCGGCCGGTCTCGGCGAGCGCGCGGAACTGCGGGGTCTCCTCGACGGAACGGCGCAGCCACAGTCCGGCCAGCGCGAGCAGTCCGGCGGCCCAGAACGGCACCCGCCACCCCCAGGCGGCGAACTGCGCGTCGGTGAGCGAGCCGGACAGCGCCAGCATCAGTCCGTTGGCCGCCAGGAATCCCACGGCCGGGCCGATCTGCGGGAAGCTCGACCACAGCCCCCGCCGGCCCTCCGGGGCGTGCTCGGCGGTCAGCAGGACGGCCCCACCCCACTCACCGCCGAGGCCGAACCCCTGCACGAACCGCAGCAGTACCAGCAGGAGGGGCGCCGCGATGCCGATCGAGGCGTACGAGGGCACGCAGCCGACGGCCACCGTGGCCAGGCCGGTGAGCAGCAGCGAGCCCAGCAGGACCGGGCGGCGTCCGTGGCGGTCGCCGATGTGGCCGAAGACGGCCGAGCCCAGGGGGCGGGCCAGGAAGCCGACGCCGAAGGTGGCGAAGGCGGCGAGGGTGCCGGCGAGCGGCGAGAAGGACGGGAAGAAGAGCGGGCCGAGGACGAGGGCGGCGGCCGTCCCGTAGACGAAGAAGTCGTAGAACTCGATGGCGGTGCCGGCGAGGGCCGCCGAGGCGAGCCTGAGCATCGACGGCGGACCGCCGCTGCCGGTGGGGGAGGGGGGCGGGGAGGGGTGGTGTCGCATGGTGCAGCAACTACCCCACCCCGCACCCCCAGGACATGCGTTCGGGAATCATCGACCGGAAGCAGTGCATCGCCTCACGGCATTGACGCCCGCCGGTGTCCCTGTCCCACCGGTGTGATCGGC
Source organism: Streptomyces sp. NPDC048383 (assembly GCF_040651775.1). Lineage (NCBI taxonomy): Bacteria > Bacillati > Actinomycetota > Actinomycetes > Kitasatosporales > Streptomycetaceae > Streptomyces > Streptomyces sp. NPDC048383. Next base: position 23,793 of record NZ_JBEZKS010000025.1, on the reverse strand, counting down.
CGCGGTCGGCCGGGGACTACCAGCCGCGCTCGCGCCACTCGGCCAGGTGCGGCCGCTCGGCGCCGATGGTGGTGTCGTTGCCGTGGCCCGGGTAGACCCAGGTCTCGTCCGGCAGCTGCTCGAAGAGCTTGTGCTGGACGTCGTCGATGAGCCGGGTGAAGGCCTGCGCGTCGCCGTTCGTGTTTCCGACGCCGCCCGGGAAGAGGCAGTCGCCGGTGAACACGTGCGGGTGGCCGTGCGGGTCGTCGTAGACCAGCGCGATCGAGCCGGGGGTGTGCCCGACCAGGTGGCGCGCGGTCAGCTCGACGCGGCCGACCTTGACCGTGTCCCCGTCCTGGACCGGCACGTCCGTGCCGACGGGGATGCCCTCGGCGTCCAGGGCGCCCGCGTAGGTGCGCGCCCCGGTGGCCTCGACGACCGGCGCGAGAGCGCCCCAGTGGTCGCCGTGCCGGTGGGTGGTGATCACGGACGCGATGCCGTCGTCACCGATCAGGCCGAGCAGCGTGTCCGCCTCGGCGGCCGCGTCGATCAGCAGCTGCTCGCCGGTGGCCCGGCAGCGCAGCAGGTAGGCGTTGTTGTTCATGGGGCCCACCGCGACCTTGGAAATCATCAGGTCCGCGAGTTCGTGCACGTCGGCCGGACCGCCGACCTTGACCGCTCCGCTGTACGTCATGTCCTCGATCCTAAGGGTGCGGGCCCGGGCCGTCCTTTGGTGCCCTACAACGGCGGGAGCTCGGGGAGCCGGCCGCCTTCGAGCACGGTCAGGCGCGCGCCGCGGTCGCCGCGACCGGCGAGCCAGCCGAGCAGCGCGTCGCCGCTGCCCGTCAGCACGACGGGCGCGCCCTCGGCGCCACCGGTGCGCCAGGCGGGCGCGGTGTCCCCGGCCCCGAGCCGCAGGGTGACCGGGGGGACGTCGGGGCGGCCGGACCAGCGGTCGGCGAGGAAGGTGATCTCGCGGTCGGTGAACTCCGCCGGGAGGTCGGCGAGCCCGTAGCCGATGTCCAGGTCGACGTGGTGGAGCTCGACCTCGACGAGGCGGCGGAAGGGCACGTTGGCGGCGAGGTCGGTGACGCCGTTGCGCAGCTCGACCGTGCGCGACCAGTCCTGTTCGGGTTCGGCGGTGGCGAGGAAGGCGGACCAGGAATCACGGAGGTCCGTCAGGTGTTCTTCCAGGGGCCGGCCGGAGTCGCGTGCGATGTCCGCGTCGCGCGCCTCGGCGCTCTCGTACATCGGGCGCCCTTCCAGAACGTTGACGAGGGCGTCGGCGTTGCGCGCGAGGTGGGCCAGGATGTGGCCACGGGTCCAGCCGGGGAGGTGTGACTCCTCGGCGAGGGCGGCGTTGTCCAGTTTCGCGACCGCGGTCAGCAGTCGGTCCGTGGCCTCACGTACAGATCGCAGGTCGTGCACATGATCAGTCATGGAACCGAGCCTAGTGGCCCGGGATCCCGGTCCACACGATCGGGTGAAGCGGTCTTCCGAGTGCCGTAAATCGAATGTGCGTGCTATACGCTCGGAAGTCCAAGCACCAAGTCCATCGCAGCGGCGTCCCCCATACCCTGGGACGGGGGCCGTGCCCCCGCTCTCTCAAGAAAGGTGCGGACCGGCGTGACCGACCGTCTCATCGTTCGTGGCGCTCGCGAGCACAACCTCAAGAACGTCTCGCTCGACCTCCCCCGTGATTCGCTCATCGTCTTCACCGGACTCTCCGGTTCGGGGAAGTCCTCCCTCGCCTTCGACACGATCTTCGCCGAGGGGCAGCGCCGCTACGTCGAGTCGCTGTCCTCGTACGCCCGCCAGTTCCTCGGGCAGATGGACAAGCCCGACGTCGACTTCATCGAGGGCCTCTCCCCGGCCGTCTCGATCGACCAGAAGTCGACCTCGCGCAACCCCCGCTCCACGGTCGGCACGATCACGGAGGTCTACGACTACCTCCGCCTGCTCTTCGCCCGCATCGGCAAGCCGCACTGCCCCGAGTGTCGCCGGCCGATCTCGCGGCAGTCGCCGCAGGCGATCGTCGACAAGGTCCTCGCGCTGCCCGAGGGCAGCCGCTTCCAGGTGCTGTCCCCGCTGGTGCGCGAGCGCAAGGGCGAGTTCGTCGACCTCTTCGCCGACCTCCAGACCAAGGGCTACAGCCGGGCGCGGGTGGACGGCGAGACCATCCAGCTGTCCGAGCCGCCGGTGCTGAAGAAGCAGGAGAAGCACACCATCGAGGTGGTCATCGACCGCCTCACCGTCAAGGACGGCGCCAAGCGCCGGCTCACGGACTCCGTCGAGACCGCCCTCGGGCTCGCCGGCGGCATGGTGATCCTGGACTTCGTCGACCTCGCCGAGGACGATCCCGAGCGCGAGCGGATGTTCTCCGAGCACCTCTACTGCCCGTACGACGACCTCTCCTTCGAGGAGCTGGAGCCGCGCTCCTTCTCCTTCAACTCCCCCTTCGGCGCCTGTCCGGAGTGCACGGGCATCGGCACCCGCATGGAGGTCGACCCGGAGCTGATCATTCCGGACGAGGACAAGTCGCTCGAAGAGGGTGCGGTCTCCCCGTGGTCGCTCGGACACACCAAGGACTACTTCCAGCGGCTGATCGGCGCGCTCGCCGGTGAACTCGGCTTCCGGACGGACATCCCCTGGGCCGGGCTGCCGCAGCGCGCCAAGAAGGCCCTGCTCTACGGGCACAAGACGCAGATCGAGGTGCGCTACCGCAACCGGTACGGGCGGGAGCGCGCGTACACGACCGCCTTCGAGGGCGCGGTGCCGTTCGTCAAGCGTCGGCACGCCGAGTCCGAGAGCGACGCCAGCCGCGAGCGCTTCGAGGGCTACATGCGCGAGGTGCCCTGCCCGACCTGTGAGGGCACCCGACTCAAGCCGATCGTCCTCGCGGTGACGGTGATGGAGAAGTCCATCGCCGAGGTCGCCGCGATGTCGATCAGCGAGTGCGCGGACTTCCTGGGCCAGCTGCGGCTCGACGCCCGCGACAAGAAGATCGCCGAGCGGGTCCTCAAGGAGGTCAACGAGCGGCTGCGCTTCCTCGTCGACGTCGGCCTGGACTACCTCTCGCTGAACCGCGCCGCCGGCACCCTGTCGGGTGGCGAGGCCCAGCGCATCCGGCTGGCCACGCAGATCGGCTCCGGTCTGGTCGGCGTGCTGTACGTGCTGGACGAGCCGTCCATCGGCCTGCACCAGCGGGACAACCACCGGCTGATCGAGACGCTGGTGCGCCTGCGGGACATGGGCAACACCCTGATCGTCGTAGAGCACGACGAGGACACCATCAAGGTGGCCGACTGGGTCGTGGACATCGGCCCGGGCGCAGGCGAGCACGGCGGCAAGGTGGTGCACAGCGGTTCCCTGAAGGACCTGCTGAAGAACCCCGAGTCGATGACCGGGCAGTACCTGTCGGGCAAGCGCTCCATCCCGCTGCCGGACATCCGGCGTCCCGTGGACCCGGGGCGCAGGCTGACGGTGCACGGGGCCAAGGAGAACAACCTGCGGGACATCGACGTGTCCTTCCCGCTGGGCGTGCTCACCGCGGTCACCGGCGTCTCGGGCTCCGGCAAGTCGACCCTGGTCAACGACATCCTGTACACGCACCTGGCCCGCGAGCTGAACGGCGCCCGGTCCGTACCGGGTCGTCACACCCGGGTCGAGGGCGACGAACTGGTCGACAAGGTCGTCCACGTCGACCAGTCGCCGATCGGCCGGACCCCGCGGTCCAACCCGGCCACGTACACGGGTGTCTTCGACCACGTGCGCAGGCTCTTCGCCGAGACGATGGAGGCGAAGGTCCGCGGCTACCTGCCGGGGCGCTTCTCCTTCAACGTCAAGGGCGGTCGCTGCGAGAACTGCTCCGGTGACGGCACGATCAAGATCGAGATGAACTTCCTGCCGGACGTCTACGTCCCGTGCGAGGTCTGCCACGGCGCCCGGTACAACCGGGAGACGCTGGAGGTCCACTACAAGGGCAAGTCCATCGCCGAGGTCCTGAACATGCCGATCGAGGAGGCCCTCGGCTTCTTCGAGGCGGTGCCGACCATCGCGCGCCACCTGAAGACGCTCAACGAGGTCGGTCTCGGCTACGTGCGGCTCGGCCAGTCCGCGCCGACGCTGTCGGGCGGCGAGGCGCAGCGCGTCAAGCTGGCGTCCGAGCTGCAGAAGCGCTCGACGGGGCGGACGGTGTACGTCCTGGACGAGCCGACGACCGGTCTGCACTTCGAGGACATCTCGAAGCTGATCAAGGTGCTGTCGGGCCTGGTCGACAAGGGGAACTCGGTGATCGTCATCGAGCACAACCTGGACGTCATCAAGACCGCCGACTGGGTCGTGGACATGGGCCCCGAAGGCGGTTACGGCGGCGGTCTCGTCGTCGCGGAGGGCACCCCCGAGCAGGTCGCGTCGGTGGGCGCCAGCCACACCGGCAAGTTCCTGCGGGACATCCTCGGGGCGGACCGGGTGTCCGACGCCGGGACGCCGATCGCACCGGCCCGCCCCGCGCGGAAGACGGCCGCGAAGAAGGCGACCCCGGCCAAGAAGGCGTCGGCGAGCAAGACGGCGGCGAGCAAGACGGCGGCGTCAAAGACGGCGGCGTCTGCGTCCAAGGTCGCGGCGTCCAAGGCGGCGGCGGGCAAGGCCGCCGCAGCCGAGAAGAAGGCCGCGCCGGCGAAGAAGGCGACGCGCGCCCGCAAGGCGTAGCGCCTGGGCGTGTCACAGGGGGCGGGGCCCCGGCCGTGATGGCCGGGGCCCCGCCCCCTGTGGTGCTCCGTGTCGGTGACGGCCGGGAGCCGACGGATCCGCCCCGCCGTCGCCCTTACGGTGTGGGCCGCCATCGGCCGAGCGGCACCGGCCCGGCGCCATCGGCCGCTCGCCGGCGGCCCGGGGCTATCGGCCGGGTCCCAGCTCGGCCGCGTACGGCGGCTCGGCGCCGGCCCGGGTACAGGTCAGGGCCGCCGCGTGGGCGGCGTAGGCCAACAGGTCAGGCCAGTCGGCGTCCGCCGGGTCCGTACCGACGAGCCGGTGCAGCAGCGCCGCGTTGACGGTGTCGCCCGCGCCGATGGTGTCCACGACGGCGACCGGGCGGGCCGAGGCGCTGTGTTCCGCGCCCCCGGCCGTCCACACGGTCAGCCCGGCCGCGCCCCGGGTGAGCACCACGGCCGACGGCCCCGCGGCCAGCCAGTCCGCGGGTCGGCCGCCGAGCCAGGCCGCGTCCTCCTCCGACAGCTTCAGGACGGACACGTACGGCAGCCGGGCGAGGAAGCGCTCGCGGTACCCGGCCGGGTCCGCGATCAGCGCCGGGCGGATGTTGGGGTCCATCAGGGTCAGCAGCCCGCGCCCCGACTCCCGCCGCAGCAGGGCGTCGTACGCGCTCGCGCCGGGCTCCAGGACGAGCGAACAGGTGCCGAGCGCGAGGGCCCGTACACCCGCCGGCAGCGCGGGCGGCAGGGTGAAGAACCGGTCGGCGGTGCCCTCGACGTAGAAGCGGTACGCGGCCGAGCCGTCCGGGGCCAGCGAGGGCACGGCCAAGGTGGTCGGCTCCGGACCGCGCCGCACCAGCGAGAGGTCCACCCCGGCGGCCCGCAGCCCGGCGAGCACGGCCTCGCCGAACCCGTCCGACGACACCCGCGAGCAGAAGGCGACCGCGGCCCCGAGCCGGCCCAGCGCCAGCGCGGTGTTGTACGGGCCGCCGCCGGGCCGCGGCAGCAGGGCGCCCGGCGGCTGCGCGACGGGCACGAGGTCGATCAGGGCTTCTCCACCGACGACGATCACGCGGGGGAAGCTATCCCATCCGGCCCCGGTATCGTCGGGTGGGCCCGCCGGCCCGCCTCGTCGTGAGCTCCGCGGACCGCACCCCCACCGGGCCCGCCCCCGCGGCCGGCCCCTCGTACCAGGAGAAACGCATGTCCGCGTCGCAGTCCGCCGCCCGCCGTACCGTGCTCAAGGGCGCCGCCGCGCTCGCCGGGGCCGTCGGCGCCGGAGCGGCCCTGTCGGCGTGCTCCACCGAGACCAACAGCGGCAACGGCAGCCCCGCGGTCCCGCAGGAGCCGGTCGAGCTGGGCGCCGCATCCGCCGTACCGGTCGGGGGCGCGAAGCTGTTCCGGGAGCGGAAGGTCGTCGTCAGCTGCCCGGCGGAGGGCCAGTACAAGGCGTTCAGCGCCCAGTGCACGCACGCCGGCTGCGTCCTCGACAAGATCGTCGAGGGGGAGGGCAACTGCCCCTGCCACGGCAGCCGGTTCGACCTCGCCACCGGCAAGGTGCTGCGCGGCCCGGCCACCGAACCGCTGCCCGCCGTCCCGGTCAAGGCGGAGAACGGCAAGCTCATCGCCGGCTAGTCGGCCCGCGGTCGTGGCCCGGTGGACCCGCTTCGCTCGGGCACGGCGCCGCGAACCGGCCCGGACGGCCGGTGGCTCGCGGGCTACTCCCAGTCCCAGGCGATCCCGAGGATCCCGCGCCGCACGCCCTGCTCCACCAGGTGCACCGACCGGTGCCGGCCGCTGGGCGTCAGGTCGGACAGGCCGGTACGGGGTGCCAGCGGGCCGGTCCGGGCGAACCGTCGGCAGCGCACCGGCAGGGCCGCCTCGTCGAAGTGGACCTGGAGCATGTACTGGCCGCCCGCGTAGCTGAACCCGCGCACGTACTCGGCGCTCCGCGCCCCCGTGCCGTCCTCGATGCCGTACCCGAAGACGTACGTGTCCCCGCGCCGCAGCCGGGCGTCGAACAGCAGCTCCGCGACCACCACCCCGGCCTCCGGGTGGCAGCGGACCCGGCCCGTCCGGCAGTTCTCGTGCGCCCGGACCTCCACCCGGGAGGCGTCGCAGCCCGGATCGCCGTGGTGGACGGCCAGGTAACGGTCGACGCCGTCGCGGTGCGCGCGGACGATCTGCTGCGAGGCGCGGCGGCGCAGTTCGCCGTCCGCCCCGATGTGGACCCGCTCGTGGTGGCCGACCGAGTGCAGGCCCCCGTCGGCGGGCAGTTCCAGGCCGTCGAGCAGCTGTTCCACCGCCGCCCCCACGCTCACCAGGGCCCGGTACGGGCGGGCCGCCGGCCGGCCGGGGCCGCCCGGGGAGCCCTCAGGGGCGGCCAGCAGCCGTAGCAGCGCGCCGTTCGGCAGTTCCAGGATCTGCTCCAGCGCGGACACCGCCCGCAGCGACTCCGGGTGGCGCGGCCGCCGAGCCCCTTGCTGCCAGTAACTCAGGCTGGTGACGCCCACCTTGATGCCGCGGGCGGCGAGCCGGTGCTGCACCCGGTGCAGGGGCAGCCCGCGCGCGGCCAGGGCGGCGCGCAGGGCGAGGTGGAAGGGGCCGCCGCGCAACAACGGGCCCAACGGGCCGCTCTCCGCCGAGGCCGTCGTGCCCGCCGCGTCCGTCGGCCCGGACGGCCCGGACGGCCCGGCCGTAGCGGCCGTAGCGGCCGTGGCGGGCGGGTGGGTCGAACCGGTCCTGCGGGGCACGCCTGCGGTGCCTGCGGTGCCTGCCGCACCCGCCGTGCTTGCCGTGTCGCCGGTCGGGCGCATGGCGACTCCTCTGTGAACGTTCACATCCGCCGACGTTGGGGCCGTCGGGCGGCGCGGGGGAGAGCAGGTGGAACGACAGCAACCGTTCACACCACAGCCCCACCGTTCACACCGCGACGTCACCGCGTATTGAAGCCTGTTGACCTGATCGCGACAACACCCTGATGCTCCTCCACAGCGTCCGGACGCGCTCCCCCCCCACTTCCCACCTCGGGTCCCCACCTCGGGAGGAACGCGATGCGCAAGCACAACAGACGGTTGTCCCTGGCCGCCCTCGTCTCCGCCCTGCTCCTCGTCCTGCTGCCGATCGGTTCCGGCTCCGCCGCCGCGGCCGGCCCCGGTACGGACACCACGAGCGCCGCCCTCGCCACCAAGCGCCTGAACATCACCATGCAGGCGCAGCTCAAGACCAACTGGTGCTGGGCCGCCGGCGGCAACACCATCGCCGGTTGGTTCGGCCGCGACTACAGCCAGAACCAGTTCTGCAACGCCGCCTTCAACCGCCAACAGGGCACCGAGTGCCCCAACAACCAGGCCACCCTCGGCAACGTCCAGACCGGCCTGCGCTGGGCCGGCGTCAATCCCGGCAGCTACGTGACGGGCTGGCTCCAGTACTCCACCGTGCAGGGCGAGATCAACGCCAACCGCCCGATCGAGACCCGCATCCAGTGGTCCAACGGAGGCGGCCACATGCACGTGCTCTACGGCTACGACACCGCCAACAGCTGGGTCTACTGGGGCGACCCCTGGCCCTCCAGCGACCGCTACAACTGGGCTTCCCACGCCTGGTACGTCAACAACAACACCTTCTCCTGGACCCACTCCCTCTACCGGATCGGGGCGTGACCGCCATGACCCCCGCACCCCGGGCGCGGGCCCACGCGCAGCGACCCCGGCCCGTACGCCGCGTCACCGCGGCGGCGCTCGCCGCCACCGCCGTGCTCACCCTCGCCGGGCAGGCCGCCGCCGCCCCCGTCCCCCAGCCCCCGACCGCCGGCGCCGAGGTCCGGGCGCAGGCCCGGGCGGCGGCCTCCGACCCCGCGACCCTGGCCACCCTCTCCCGGTTCTTCGCCCGTGAGGGCAAGGTGTCGCTCGCGGCGGCGCAGCCCCGGATCGAGGGCGAGACCGTCCCCGTCCACCACCTCTCCCCGGACTTCGTCGCGGGCCGGGCCGGCGCCGGCGTGGCCCGCCTGGAGTTCCTCGCGACCAAGGCGGTGTCCTCGGACGGCCAACAGGCCGCCCTGTGGACCGCGCGCACGGAGAGCGGCTGGCAGGTGGTGAACATCGCCACCGGCGACGACGAGTTCCGCTACGTCGGACTCGGCGCCGCGAAACTCCCCGGCGGGACCGTCTTCCGCGAACCCCAGACCGACGCCTGGTTCGTCGCCCGGGACAGCCGCGTGCTGCCGCTGGACGAGGACGCCGTGCGGGCCGTCGGCGAGGCCGGCACCAGCCTGGACGCCTACCGGGCCCGGGTCACCCGGGCGTACGGGGACAAGCTGCCCGGCTCCGCCTACGCCCGCGACGGCAAGGCCGGCGGCTTCGAGGACCCGACCGCGCTGCCCCCGGCGGCGCAACCCCCGGCCGCGCAGCCCGGCGCCGGGCCGCTCGCCGCTAGGCCGCTCGCCGCCCCGGCCGCCGCTGCCGCGCCGGCACCCCGCACGCCGGTGACCCCGCTCGCCTGGGGAGCGGGCGCCGGCCTGGCCCTCGCCGCCCTGGGCGCGCTGTTCCTGAGCCGCCGCCGCACCCCGACCCGGGCCTGACCCCGGCCCGGGCCCGACCCCGGCCCGGGCCTGACCCCGACCCCGCGGGATCCGCCCCGCAGGGCCTGCCTCCCCACAGGGCGGGCCCTGACCGCCCGTCCGCGGGACCCGGCCGTGGGAGGCGGCCGGGTCCCGCGGCCGACCGCCCGGGCGACCCCGGCGACCCCGGATCCGCCGCGTCCGCCCGTCCGCCGACGCCCGCCCGCCGGCTCCGTACGGACGGCGTACGGCCCGTTGTCGGTGCGCGCCAGTAGGGTGGGCGGCATGGCCGACCCTTCCAGCTACCGCCCCAAACCCGGGCAGGTCCCCGACTCCCCGGGGGTCTACAAGTTCCGCGACGAGCACCGCCGGGTGATCTACGTCGGGAAGGCCAAGAGCCTGCGCCAACGGCTCGCCAGCTACTTCCAGGACGTCGCGAACCTGCACCCGCGCACCGCCACCATGGTCACGACGGCCGCCTCCGTCGAGTGGACGGTGGTCTCCACCGAGGTCGAGGCGCTCCAGCTCGAATACTCCTGGATCAAGGAGTTCGACCCCCGGTTCAACGTCAAGTACCGGGACGACAAGAGCTACCCCTCCCTCGCCGTCACCATGAACGAGCAGTACCCGCGCGTCCAGGTGATGCGCGGCCCCAAGAAGAAGGGCGTGCGCTACTTCGGCCCGTACGGGCACGCCTGGGCCATCCGCGAGACGGTCGACCTGATGCTGCGGGTCTTCCCCGTCCGGACGTGCTCCGCGGGGGTGTTCAAGCGGTCCGCGCAGATCGGCCGCCCCTGTCTGCTCGGCTACATCGGCAAGTGCTCGGCGCCCTGCGTCGGCCGGGTCACCCCGGAGGAGCACCGCGAACTCGCCGAGGACTTCTGCGACTTCATCGCCGGCCGCACCGGCACCTACCTGTCCCGCCTCGAAGCGAGCATGCACGAGGCCGCCGAGGAGATGGAGTACGAGAAGGCCGCCCGGCTGCGCGACGACATCGGGGCGCTGCGCCGGGCCATGGAGAAGAACGCCGTGGTCCTCGCGGACGCCACCGACGCCGACCTGATCGCCGTCGCCGAGGACGAGCTCGAAGCCGCCGTGCAGATCTTCCACGTACGGGGCGGGCGCGTCCGCGGCCAGCGCGGCTGGGTCACCGACAAGGTGGAGGCCGTGGACACCGCCGGCCTCGTCGAGCACGCCCTCCAGCAGCTCTACGGCGAGGAGAAGGGCGAGGCCGTCCCCAAGGAGGTGCTGGTCCCGGCGCTGCCGGAGGACACGCCCGCGCTGAACGAGTGGTTGGCCGAGCGCCGCGGCTCCCAGGTGAGCCTGCGCATCCCGCAGCGCGGGGACAAGAAGGCCCTCATGGAGACCGTCCACCGCAATGCCCAGCAGTCCCTCGCCCTGCACAAGACCAAGCGCGCCGGCGACCTCACCACCCGCTCCCGGGCCCTGGAGGAGATCGCCGAGGCCCTGGAGCTCGACGGCGCCCCGCTGCGCATCGAATGCTTCGACATCTCCCACCTGCAGGGCGACGACGTCGTGGCCTCCATGGTCGTCTTCGAGGACGGGCTCGCACGCAAGAGCGAGTACCGCCGCTTCCAGATGAAGACCTTCGAGGGGCAGGACGACGTCCGCTCCATGCACGAGGTGGTCTCCCGGCGCTTCCGCCGCTACCTCCAGGAGAAGCTGAGGACGGGGGAGTGGTCCCCCGAGGACGGCCGGGCCGCGCAGGTCGCCCAGCACCCCGAGGACCTCCAGGACGCGCGGGACGGCGAGGTCCCGGCCGAGGACGACGGCAGGCCCCGCCGCTTCGCCTACCCGCCGCAGCTCGTCGTGGTCGACGGCGGGAAACCGCAGGTCGCCGCCGCCAAGCGGGCCCTGGAGGAGCTCGGCGTCGACGACGTGGCCGTGTGCGGGCTGGCCAAGCGGCTGGAGGAGGTGTGGCTGCCCGGCGAGGACGACCCGGTCGTCCTGCCCCGCACCAGCGAGGGCCTCTACCTGCTCCAGCGGGTCCGTGACGAAGCCCACCGCTTCGCCATCCAGTACCAGCGCAGCAAGCGGGCCAAGCGGCTGAAGTCCGGGCCGCTCGACGAGGTGCCAGGCCTCGGGGAGAGCCGCAAGCACGCCCTGATCAAGCACTTCGGTTCGGTGAAGAAGCTGAGACAGGCGACAATCGACCAGATCTGCGAGGTCCCGGGCATAGGTCGCAAGACCGCCGAGACCGTGGCCGCGGCCCTCGCGCAGGCGGTACCCGCCGGTCCTGCCGTCAACACGGCGACAGGAGAGATCATGGAGGACGAGACCCCCGCACCAGCGGGAGCACCGTCCGAACGGGGGACCGAGCAATGACCGAGCACGAGTCCGAACGCAAGACCGAGCACGACCGAGACGGAGCACAGGTGAGTACGGGCACGACCGTGGAGCCCGGCGACAACGCCGAGGCGGCCATCCCCGAACTGGTGATCATCTCCGGCATGTCCGGAGCCGGCCGCAGCACGGCGGCCAAGTGCCTGGAGGACCTCGGCTGGTTCGTCGTCGACAACCTGCCGCCCGCGCTGATCCCCACCATGGTGGAGCTCGGCGCCCGCTCCCAGGGCAACGTGGCGCGGATCGCCGTCGTCGTCGACGTACGCGGTCGCCAGTTCTTCGACGCGCTGCGCGAGTCCCTCTCCGACCTCGACAGCAAGGGCGTCAACCGGCGCATCGTCTTCCTGGAGTCCTCCGACGACGCCCTGGTCCGCCGCTTCGAGTCGGTCCGCCGCCCGCACCCCCTCCAGGGCGACGGCCGCATCACCGACGGCATCGCCGCCGAGCGTGACCTGCTGCGCGAACTGCGCGGCGACGCCGACCTGGTCATCGACACCTCCAGCCTGAACGTGCACGAACTGCGCGCCAAGATGGACGCCCAGTTCGCGGGCGACGAGGAGCCCGAACTGCGGGCCACCGTCATGTCCTTCGGCTACAAGTACGGCCTGCCCGTGGACGCCGACCTCGTCGTCGACTGTCGCTTCATCCCCAACCCGCACTGGGTCCCGGAGCTGCGCCCCTTCACCGGGCTCAACGAGGAGGTGTCGGGGTACGTCTTCAGCCAGCCCGGCGCCAAGGAGTTCCTCGACCGCTACACCGAGCTGCTCCAGCTCATCGCCACCGGCTACCGCCGCGAGGGCAAGCGGTACGTGACGATCGCGGTCGGCTGCACGGGCGGCAAGCACCGCAGCGTGGCCATGTCCGAGAAGCTCGCCGCCCGCCTCGCCTCCGAGGGAGTCGAGACCGTCGTCGTCCACCGGGACATGGGGCGCGAGTGACCGGACGGACCCTGCGGCTGCGCCGCCTGCGCCGCTCCGCCCCCGCGGGCGAAGAGGGCGCGGGCCGCACCGGCCGCCGCGGCGCGGCGCCCAAGGTGGTCGCCCCCAAGGTCGTCGCCCTGGGCGGCGGCATGGGGCTGTCGGCCTCCCTCGCCGCGCTGCGCCGGATCACCGGCGAGCTCACCGCGGTGGTCACCGTCGCCGACGACGGCGGCTCCAGCGGCCGACTCCGGGAGGAGCTCGGCGTCCTGCCGCCCGGCGACCTGCGCAAGGCCCTGGCCGCGCTGTGCGGGGACGACGAGTGGGGCCAGACCTGGTCCCGCGTCATCCAACACCGCTTCCAGTCGCGGGGCGACCTGCACGAACACGCGGTCGGCAACCTGCTGATCGTCGCCCTGTGGGAACAGCTCGGCGACCCCGTCCAGGCCCTCGACCTGGTCGGGAAACTCCTGGGCGCCCAGGGCCGCGTGCTGCCGATGTCGGCGGTGCCGCTGGAACTCCAGGCGCTGGTCAAGGGGCACGATCCGGCCCGCCCGGAGGACGTCGACACCGTCCGGGGGCAGGCCACGGTGGCCCTCACCCCGGGCGAGGTGCTCTCCGTGCAGGTCGTGCCGCGTGACCCGCCGGCCGTGCCGGAGGCCGTCGCCGCGGTGCTCGACGCCGACTGGGTGGTGCTCGGTCCGGGGTCCTGGTTCTCGTCCGTCATTCCGCACCTGTTGGTACCGGAACTGCTCGACGCGCTGGTGCAGACGAAGGCGAGACGGGTGCTGTCGCTGAACCTCGCGCCGCAGCCCGGCGAAACAGAAGGCTTCTCTCCGCAGCGTCATTTGGAGGTTTTGGCCCGACACGCCCCTAAACTCGCCCTGGACGTGGTGCTGGCCGACGAGGCCGCCGTGCCCGATCGCGAGTCCCTCGCCGATGCCGCAAAACGGTTCGGTGCCGCGGTCGAGCTGGCGCCGGTGGCCCGACAGGACGGCTCTCCGAAACACGACCCGGAGCTGCTGGCCGCCGCGTACGACCGTATTTTTCGGATGCATGGAAGGATCGGCCCATGGCGATGACGCCCGCGGTGAAGGATGAGATCTCTCGCCTGCCCGTCACCCGGACCTGCTGCAGGAAGGCGGAGGTCTCGGCGATCCTTCGGTTCGCGGGCGGCCTGCACCTGGTGAGCGGCCGCATCGTCATCGAGGCGGAACTCGACACCGGGATCGCCGCGCGCCGGCTGCGCAAGGACATCCTGGAGATCTTCGGACACTCCTCGGACCTGGTCGTGATGGCCCCGGGCGGTCTGCGCCGGGGCAGCCGCTTCGTCGTACGGGTCGTGGCGGGCGGCGACCAGCTGGCGCGTCAGACGGGCCTCGTCGACGGTCGTGGCCGGCCCATCCGGGGCCTGCCCCCGCAGGTGGTCTCCGGGGCCACCTGTGACGCGGAGGCGGCCTGGCGCGGTGCCTTCCTCGCCCACGGCTCCCTCACCGAACCGGGCCGTTCCTCCTCCCTGGAGGTCACCTGCCCCGGACCGGAGGCCGCCCTCGCCCTGGTCGGCGCCGCCCGCCGGCTGTCCATCGCCGCCAAGGCCCGGGAGGTGCGCGGCGTGGACCGGGTCGTGGTCCGCGACGGCGACGCCATCGGCGCCCTCCTCACCCGCCTCGGCGCCCACGAGTCGGTGCTGGCCTGGGAGGAGCGGCGGATGCGGCGCGAGGTCCGCGCCACCGCCAACCGGCTCGCGAACTTCGACGACGCCAACCTGCGCCGCTCGGCGCGGGCCGCGGTGGCCGCCGGAGCCCGGGTGCAGCGCGCCCTGGAGATCCTGGCCGACGAGGTCCCCGAGCACCTCGCCGCCGCCGGTCGGCTGCGCATGGAGCACAAGCAGGCCTCCCTGGAGGAACTGGGCGCCCTGGCCGACCCGCCGCTGACCAAGGACGCGGTCGCCGGCCGGATCCGTCGCCTCCTGGCGATGGCCGACAAGCGGGCCCAGGACCTCGGCATCCCGGGCACCGAATCCAACCTCGACCTCAGCGAGGAACTGGCCGACAACATGTCGGTCTGACCCGCCCCCGCCCGTACGCCACAAGGGGCCCGCACGCTCACCCGTGCGGGCCCCTTCGCGGTACGCCCCATTGACATGAGCACGGGCCGCTCGTGAGCCTGGCGTCCGCACGCTTTCGTGGCAGACGACGCCCAGGGGGGCACATGAGGCACCGCGCGAGAACGATCCTCGCCGCAACCGCATTCGTCATCGGAACCACATTGGCCGCGCTACCCGCCGCGGCCCAGGCCCAGCCCGCACCCGGCACCGGATCCGGCGCCGACGAGGTACGGGTCTACGACGCCGACATCACCCGCGAGCAGGTCCCGCTCGTGCTCGCGGCCGGCCAGGACGCCCACGAACTCGCCGAACGTGCCCCGGAGAGCGGCACCGCCAAGGTCGAACTCTTCCTCACCGGCGGCCAGGCCGAGCAACTCGCCGCCCAGGGGATCAAGCTCGCCGAACGCAAGGCGTCCACCCAGGGCCTGGCCCGCGCCAAGGCCGCCGGGGACGGGGTGTTCCGCCCGTACAGCGGCAAGGGCGGACTCCAGGAGGAGATCCTGAGCACCGCCCGGGAGCACCAGGCGCTCACCAAGGTCGTCTCCATCGGCAAGACCGTCCAGGGCAAGGACATCCTCGCGCTCAAGGTCACCAAGAACGCCAAGAAGGGCAAGGACGGCGACAAGCCGTCCGTGCTCTACATGTCCAACCAGCACGCCCGCGAGTGGATCACCCCCGAGATGACCCGGCGGCTGATGCACCACACGCTCGACAACTACGGCAAGGACCCGCGGGTCACCCGGCTGGTGGACTCCACCGAGCTGTGGTTCCTGCTCTCCGCCAACCCCGACGGATACGACCACACCTTCACCGCCGACAGCGCCCGACTGTGGCGCAAGAACATGCGCGACAACAACGGCGACGGAAAGATCACCGGCGGCGACGGCGTCGACCTCAACCGCAACTTCTCCTACAAATGGGGCTACGACAACGAGGGCTCCTCACCGAACGCGTCGAGCGAGACCTACCGGGGCCCCCAGGGCGGCTCCGAACCGGAGACCCGCGCCCTCGACGCCTTCCAGAAGCGGATCGGCTTCGAGTACGCCATCAACTACCACTCGGCCTCCGAACTGATCCTCTACGGCGTCGGTTGGCAGGTGGCCACCCCCACCCCGGACGACGTCGCCTACCAGGCCCTGGCGGGCACCCCGGAGAAGCCGGCCGTCCCCGGCTACTACCCCCAGCTGTCCTCCGAGCTGTACACGACCAACGGCGAGGCCGACGGCCACGCCGCGAACGTCAACGGCACCATGATGTTCACCCCCGAGATGACCACCTGCCAGACGGCCTCCGAGATCGATCCGAACGACCCGTGGAAGCCCGAGGACTGCGCCTCCGGCTTCAACTTCCCGGACGACGAGAAGCTCATCCAGGGCGAGTTCGCCAAGAACATCCCCTTCGCGCTGACCGTCGGCGAGAGCGCCGCGCACCCGGACCAACCGGCCTCCGCCGTCGGCCTGAGCGCCGCGGACTTCACCCCCGACCCCTTCACCACCTCCTGGGCCGGCCGCGGCGAGGACCAGACGGTCTCCGTCACCGCCCGCAAGGCCCTGCGCGACAAGGAGCTCAACTACCGGATCAACGGGGGCCGCACGCACGACGAGGACCTCAGGGCCTGGAAGGGCGGCGACGTCTACGGCGGCGAGGACAACAACTGGTTCGACGAGTACCGCGCGAAGATCGACGGCGCCCGCCCCGGCGACAAGGTCGAGGTCTGGTTCACCGGCCGCGACCGCTCCGGCAAGCAGGTCTCCGGCGAGCACTTCACGTACACCGTCGCCGAACGGCCCCGCGCGGACGTCCTCGTCATCGCCGAGGAGGGCACGAAGGCACAGCACGCCGCGGCCTACGTGGACGCGCTGCGCGCCAACGGGAAGTCCGCGGCCGTCTGGGACGTGGCGACCCAGGGCGTCCCGCACCACCTCGGGGTGCTGTCGCACTTCGGGACCGTCGTCCACTACACCGGCGCCAAGACCCCCGGCGGCGACACCCAGCTGGCGGTCCGCGACTTCCTCAACGAGGGCGGCAAGCTCATCGAGGCCGGTGAACTGGCGGGCGGCAACGCCCAGGTCGGCCGGGCCGTGACCAACGACTTCAGCCAGTACTGGCTCGGCGCCTACGGACGGGCGAGCGTCGGCGCCCCCACCGGCTTCACCGGCACCGGAGCCCTGAACGGCTCCGAGGCGGGCCTCGGCGACGCGGCGGGCAACCCGCTCAACGCCCCGGGCGCCTACACCGTGACCTCCGAAACCCTGCAGCCCGCACAGTTCCCGCAGTTCAGGAGCGCCCAGGCGGGTCAGTACGCCGGGGTGGCCAACCCGTACGCGCCCTACGCCGGCGCCGGGATGGCCTCGGCCACCCACGCCGACGACGACTGGAAGCGGCTCACCCGCACCATCGACCTCACCGGGGTCACCGCCGCCGACCGGCCGCAGCTGAAGCTGGCCCTCAACTGGAACACCGAGGAGGGCTACGACCACGCCGCTCTGGAGGCCCGTACGGCCGGCGGGGACGACTGGACCACGCTCCCGGACACCGGCGGGCTGAGCTCGACCACCGTCCCCGCGGAGTGCGAGGCGGGCTTCCTGCTGAACGGGCACCCGTTCCTGCGCCGCTACCTCACCCTCGACGGCGGCGGCTGCGCGCCGCAGGGCACCAGCGGCAGCTGGAACAGCTTCACCGGCTCCTCCGGCGGCTGGAAGCAGGTCACCTTCGACCTGAGCGCCTGGGCCGGCAGGTCCGTCGAGGTCTCCCTCTCCTCCATCACCGACCCGGGCTCCGGCGGCCGCGGCGTGTTCGCGGACGAGGCCCGGCTCAACGTCGGCGGGGCCGACCGGGCCGCCGAGGGCTTCGAGACCTCCCTCGGCACCTGGACCGCGCAGGGCGCCCCGGCCGGAAGTCCCGATGTTCCCGGCGATTGGTCCAGGACCGGCGAACTGTTCAAGTCCTACGCGTCGGTCACTACGCGTGACACGGTGCTCCTCGGCTTCGGCCTCGAACACGTGCCGGCCGCAACGGACCGCGCCCTACTCGTCGGTAAGGCGCTCCGAGCGCTGAACCGCTGATCAGCGCCCCTCCCGTCACTCACCCTGAGTGACGGGCACGAAGTCCCGGGGGGCCCGTGCCCGCACCAGTGGTACGGCCCCCGGGGCGTGTCAGGCCTCGATCGATGTCACTCCAAAGCTCACGGAGAGGTAGGGTCGTAAGCGGTCGGGGACATCCCATACAGCTCGCCGGCGGACAGGCCGGCGCACCCAACGAGGAGATCGGTTCGTGACGATCCGCGTAGGCATCAACGGCTTTGGCCGAATTGGCCGCAACTACTTCCGGGCGCTCCTGGAGCAGGGAGCGGACATCGAGATCGTCGGTGTCAACGACCTGACTGACAACGCGACCCTGGTGCACCTGCTCAAGTACGACACCATCCTGGGTCGCCTCAAGGCCGAGGTCTCCCACACCGACGACACCATCACGGTCGACGGCAACACCTTCAAGACGTTCGCCGAGCGTGACCCCGCGAACCTCCCCTGGGGCGAGCTGGGCGCCGACATCGTCATCGAGTCGACCGGCATCTTCACGAAGAAGGCCGACGCCGCCAAGCACATCGCGGCCGGCGCGAAGAAGGTCCTCATCTCGGCTCCGGCCAAGGACGAGGACATCACGATCGTGATGGGCGTCAACCACGACAAGTACGACGCGGCCAACCACCACGTCATCTCCAACGCCTCCTGCACCACCAACTGTGTGGCGCCGATGGCCAAGGTCCTCGACGAGAACTTCGGCATCGTCAAGGGCATGATGACGACGGTCCACGCGTACACGAACGACCAGCGCATCCTGGACTTCCCGCACTCGGACCTGCGCCGCGCCCGCGCCGCCGCCGAGAACATCATCCCGACGTCCACCGGTGCCGCCAAGGCCACCGCGCTGGTCCTCCCGCAGCTCAAGGGCAAGCTGGACGGCATCGCGATGCGCGTCCCGGTCCCCACGGGCTCGGTCACCGACCTCGTACTGGAGCTCTCCCGCGAGACCACCGTGGAAGAGATCAACGCCGCCTTCCAGAAGGCCTCCGAGGGCCAGCTGAAGGGGATCCTCGACTACACCGAGGACGCCATCGTGTCCTCGGACATCGTCAACTGGCCGGCCTCCTGCACCTTCGACTCCTCCCTGACGATGGTGCAGGACGGAACGCAGGTTAAGGTCGTCGGCTGGTACGACAACGAGTGGGGCTACTCCAACCGTCTCGTCGACCTCACCGTCTTCGTCGGCGGTCAGCTCTAAGTACGCAGGGCAAGGCACCACGATGTGAGTACAGGGTCCGGGTGGCGCGATGGAGCGCCGCACGGGCCCTGTTGCTTGCCTCGTTCTCCCTTCCTCGCCCTTCGGGTGAAGGCATCAAAGGAGTAGAAACACATGAAGACGATCGACGAACTGCTCGCCGAGGGCGTCAAGGGCAAGCGGGTCTTCGTCCGCGCGGACCTCAACGTCCCGTTCGCCAAGGGCACCACCACGATCACCGACGACGGCCGCATCCGCGCCGTCCGGCCGACCGTCGCGAAGCTCGCCGAGGCGGGCGCCCGCGTGGTCGTCGCTTCGCACCTCGGCCGCCCGAAGGGCACCGGCGTGGAGCCGGAGTTCTCCCTCGCCCCCGCCGCCGCCCGCCTCGGCGAGCTGCTCGGCGCGGAGGTCGCGTTCGCCACCGACACCGTCGGGACGTCCGCCAAGGAGACCGTCGCCGCCCTCACCGACGGCCGGGTCGCCGTTCTGGAGAACCTGCGCTTCAACGCCGGTGAGACCTCGAAGGACGACGCCGAGCGCGGCGCCTTCGCGGACCAGCTCGCGGAACTGGCCGATGTCTACGTGGGCGACGGCTTCGGCGCCGTCCACCGCAAGCACGCCTCGGTCTTCGACCTGCCCGCGCGCCTGCCGCACGCGGCCGGTTACCTCATCGCCACCGAGGTCGGCGTCCTGAAGAAGCTGACCGCCGAGGTCGAGCGCCCGTACGTGGTGGTCCTCGGCGGCGCCAAGGTCTCCGACAAGCTCGCCGTCATCGACGAGCTGCTCGGCAAGGCCGACCGCATCCTCATCGGCGGCGGCATGGCCTACACCTTCCTCAAGGCCCAGGGCCACGAGGTCGGCATCTCCCTGCTCCAGGAGGACCGGATCCCGGTCGTCACGGAGTACATGAAGCGTGCCGAGGAGACCGGCGTCGAACTGGTCCTCCCGGTCGACATCCTGGTCTCGTCCGAGTTCCCGGACCTGAAGACCAAGGCCCCGGCCGACTTCGAGACCGTCGACGCGGACAAGATCCCCTCGGACAAGGAGGGCCTGGACATCGGCCCGAAGACGCGCGAGCTCTACGCGTCGAAGATCGCCGATGCCAAGACCGTCTTCTGGAACGGTCCGGTCGGCGTCTTCGAGCACCCCGACTACGCGGACGGCACCACCGCCATCGCGCAGGCCCTCGTCGACAGCGACGCCTTCACCGTCGTCGGCGGTGGCGACAGCGCCGCGGCGGTCCGCATCCTGGGCTTCGACGAGAACGCCTTCGGTCACATTTCCACCGGTGGCGGCGCCAGCCTCGAATACCTCGAAGGCAAGACGCTCCCCGGCCTCGCTGCCCTGGAGGGCTGAACCCACATGACCGCAGTTGAAAACGGCCGCACCCCGCTGATGGCGGGCAACTGGAAGATGAACCTCAACCACCTCGAGGCCATCGCCCACGTCCAGAAGCTCGCCTTCGCACTGGCCGACAAGGACTACGACGCCGTCGAGATCGCGGTCCTGCCGCCCTTCGTCGACCTGCGCTCGGTCCAGACCCTGGTCGACGGCGACAAGCTGAAGATCAAGTACGGCGCCCAGGACATCTCGCAGCACGACTCCGGCGCCTACACCGGCGAGATCTCCGGCCCGATGCTGGCGAAGCTGAAGTGCTCCTTCGTGGCCGTCGGCCACAGCGAGCGCCGCCAGTACCACGGTGAGAACGACGAGATCTGCAACGCCAAGGTCAAGGCCGCGTACAAGCACGGGATCACGCCGATCCTGTGCGTCGGCGAGGGCCTCGACGTCCGCAAGGCCGGCGAGCAGGTCCCCCACACGCTGGCGCAGGTCGACGGCGGCCTCAAGGACCTCCCGGCCGAGCAGGCCGAGTCCATCGTGATCGCGTACGAGCCCGTCTGGGCCATCGGGACCGGCGAGGTCGCCACCCCCGAGGACGCGCAGGAGGTGTGCGGGGCGATCCGCGGCCGCCTCGCGGAGCTGTACTCGCAGGAGCTGGCCGACAAGGTCCGCATCCAGTACGGCGGCTCGGTGAAGTCCGGCAACATCGCCGCGATCATGGCCCAGCCCGACGTCGACGGCGCCCTGATCGGCGGCGCGGCACTGGACGTGGACGAGTTCGTCAAGATCGCTCGCTTCCGCGACCAGTGAGTATGCGGTAGGGCGGATCCGTCGTACCCTTGCGGGGGCCAGGGGCTGCACCGGCAGCCGCTGGCCCCCGCGCCCGTCGCAGGCCCGGTGAAACAAGCCCAGAATGCCCAGAAAGTAGGAATCAGCCGTGATTATGGGGTTCTCGATCGCCCTGGTCGTCTTCAGCGCCCTGCTGATGCTGCTCGTGCTGATGCACAAGGGCAAGGGCGGCGGCCTCTCCGACATGTTCGGCGGCGGCATGCAGTCGTCGGTCGGTGGTTCCTCCGTGGCGGAGCGCAACCTGGACCGCATCACCGTCGTGGTCGGCCTGCTGTGGTTCGCCTGCATCGTCACGCTCGGTCTCTTCATGAAGACGAGCAGCTGACCGGTTTTGGTCATTGCGGCGGTACCGGCCACCGTGACGGGCCTATCCTGAGGTCCGGCGTTCCGGTTGCGGAACCAGTGATTCTGCTCGGCTTCACGTAGACCGGGGCGCCCTCAGCGGGAATTCCTCACGCTTTGCGGCACCATCACGCAGGGAGTTACGACCGTGGCAAGTGGCAACGCGATTCGTGGAAGTCGGGTCGGAGCCGGGCCGATGGGCGAGGCCGAGCGCGGCGAATCCGCGCCCCGCCTGCGCATCTCCTTCTGGTGCTCGAACGGGCACGAGACGCAGCCCAGCTTCGCCAGCGACGCGCAGGTGCCCGACACCTGGGACTGCCCGCGCTGCGGATTCCCGGCCGGACAGGACCGGGACAACCCGCCCGCCCCGCCGCGCACCGAGCCCTACAAGACGCACCTCGCGTACGTCCGGGAACGGCGCACGGACGCCGACGGCGAAGCCATCCTCGCCGAGGCGCTCGCGAAGCTCCGCGGCGAGATCTGAGACTCGGCGCGAACCTGAGCAGCACTCAAGAGTGACCGGGGGCCCGGTCCGTGGGAGTACGAATCCCGCGGGCCGGGCCCCTTTGTGTGCGTTGTCCGCCTTCGGATCCCTTAGGTTTGGAGGCGGCGGGGCACAACAGGACAGGAAGAAGTGGGTTGATGTCCGAGATGAACGCAGACAGCCGTACGAGGCTCAACCGGACGCCCGAGTGGAACGCACTCGGCAAGCACCGCGACGAGTTGGGGCAGACGCATCTGCGGGAGCTGTTCGAGACCGACCCGGACCGGGGCACCAACTACACCCTGCGGGTCGGGGACCTGTACATCGACTACGCGAAGCACCTCGTCACGGACGAGACGCTCGCGCTGCTGCGCGAACTGGCGTCCGCCACCGGCGTGGCGGAACTGCGGGACGCCATGTTCCGCGGCGAGAAGATCAACACGACCGAGGACCGGGCCGTCCTGCACACCGCGCTGCGCGCGCCGGCCGGCGCCGTGGTCGAGGTGGACGGCGAGAACGTCGTACCCGACGTGCACGAAGTCCTCGGCAGGATGCGGACCTTCTCCGACCGCGTCCGGTCGGGGGAGTGGAAGGGCCATACCGGCAAGCCGATCAAGAACGTCGTCAACATCGGCATCGGCGGATCCGACCTCGGTCCGGCGATGGCGTACGAGGCGCTGCGCGCCTTCACCGACCGCTCGCTGACCGTGCGCTTCGTGTCCAACGTGGACGGCGCCGACCTGCACGAGGCCGTGCGGGACCTGGACCCGGCCGAGACCCTCTTCATCATCGCGTCCAAGACCTTCACCACCATCGAGACCATCACCAACGCCACCTCGGCGCGCACGTGGCTGCTGGCGGGCCTCGGCGGTGACCAGGCCGCGGTGGCGCGACACTTCGTGGCGTTGTCGACCAACGCCGAGAAGGTCGAGGAGTTCGGCATCGACACGGCCAACATGTTCGGGTTCTGGGACTGGGTCGGCGGACGCTACTCCTTCGACTCGGCCATCGGGCTCTCGCTCATGATCGCCGTCGGCCCGGACGCCTTCGAGGAGATGCTCGGCGGCTTCCACTTGATGGACGAGCACTTCCGCACGGCGCCGCCCGAGCAGAACGCCCCGTTCCTGCTGGGCCTGTTGGGGATCTGGTACGGCGGCTTCCACGACGCGCAGTCGCACGCGGTCCTGCCCTACAGCCACTACCTGTCGCGCTTCACCGCGTACTTGCAGCAGCTGGACATGGAGTCGAACGGCAAGTCCGTCGACCGGGACGGCAACCGGGTGGACTGGCAGACCGGACCGGTGGTGTGGGGCACGCCCGGCACCAACGGGCAGCACGCGTACTACCAGTTGATCCACCAGGGGACGAAGCTGATCCCCGCCGACTTCATCGGGTTCGCCCGGCCCCCGGCCGAGCTGCCGCCGACCCTGGCGGCCCAGCACGACCTGCTGATGGCGAACTTCTTCGCGCAGACGCAGGCCCTGGCCTTCGGCAAGACCGCCGAGGAGGTCCGGGCGGAGGGCGTCGCCGAGGAGCTCGTCCCGCACAAGACGTTCCGCGGCAACCACCCGACGACGACGATCCTCGCCGGCGAGCTGACCCCGTCGGTCCTCGGCCAGCTGATCGCGCTCTACGAGCACAAGGTGTTCGTCCAGGGCGCGGTGTGGAACATCGACTCCTTCGACCAGTGGGGAGTCGAACTGGGCAAGGTCCTCGCCAAGCGGCTGGAGCCGGCTCTGACGGAGGGCGCGGACACCGGGTCCCTGGACCCGTCGACCCGGACCCTGGTGGCCGCCTACCGCGAGCTGCGCGGCCGCGCCTGACCCGCGCACGAAGGGCCCGGCCCCCGCGACCGAACGGTCGCG
>NZ_JBEZKS010000024.1:0-112320 GCF_040651775.1 Streptomyces sp. NPDC048383 | reverse complement strand
TCGTGGACGCGCTTGCCGTACGAGCCGGTGAGGCGGACCAGTTCCAGCAGGCGTTCGGCCTCCGGCCTGCGGTCGGCCTTGGGGACGCCGCGCAGTCGGGTCAGCATCCGACGGGCCGCCGCCCGCTTCCCCGGATCGGCCGCCGCCCGCCGGGCCGAGGCGATGGTCCGCTGCCCCTGCGGGCTACGACTGAACTCCTTGATCTTCGCGAACAGTCCGGGCATGGCTCCTCCAGAGCGTCATCGTGCGCAACGTCCCTGGGCGGATACCCCGTCGACGCGCCTTGAACCGGCGCCACCAGGCAGGATCTCCGAGCCAATTGGGCGTTCGACTGCTACTCGCCACCGCTCCGCCGGCCGACGTTTGAAACAAATTGTTGACGCGGCCCTTCCGGGACGGACCCGGGCGGGCGCACCATCCGGATACGAACCCGTGTGATTCCGCACGTGCCTGACGATCCGTGAGTCCACAGGAGCGCCCCGCGCCATTCCGTCGGGAGGTAGCACGACATGGACCCGCTCAGCGAATGTCCCGGCACCACCGCACAGGTACCGGAGACCGCACAGGCTCCCCCCGCCCCGACTCCACTCCCGGCCCCCGGGCGCCGCAGGGTGCTGGCCGGCCTGGGCATGGCGGCGACGAGTCCGTTCGTGCTCGGCGCGGGACGGACCCGCCCGCGCGAGGCGCCGGTCGCCGCAGGCGGTCCCACCGGCCGGGCCACCCTCCTGCGCAACGCCGCGCTGGTGCTCACCATGGATCCCGCCCTGGGCGACGGACCGCTGGGCACGGTGGAGGGGGCAGACGTCCTGATGCGGGACGGGGCCGTAACCGCCGTCGGTCGGCGGCTGGGCGTACCGGCCGGGACCAGGGTGATCGACGTGTCCGACCGCTTGCTGATGCCGGGATTCGTCGACGTCCACACCCACCTCTGGCAGTCCTCGATGCGCGGCGGTTGCTCGGGCCGTGACCTCTTCGGCTGGCTGGCCGCATGCAACAGGCCGACGTTCTCCCGCATCTCGCCGACCGACATGTACCGGTTCGTTCGTCTCGCGGCCCTCGACTCCGTGCAGTCCGGGGTGACCACGCTGGTGGACTGGGTGGACGCCCTCCCCTACGACACCACCACGCAGTACGTGCGGGCCCTCGCCGACACCGGGGTGCGCTTCTCGTACGCCATGTTCCAGGCGGAGTCTCAGGCCGATCTCCTGTCCCGGGTGAAGAAGGAGCTCATCGACCCGCTGCCACTGGCCTCGGCGCAGATCGCCACGCACGCGGCGCGCGCCATCGAGGGGCTCAACCGGATCCACTGGGAGATCGCCCAGGACCTCGGTCTGATGCTCAACAGCCACGTGCTGGAACGCGTCGAGCAGCGCGCGGACGATCCGCTCGCTGTGCTCACCGGCATCGGAGCCTTCGGCCCCCGCCTGCTGATGAACCACGCGATCCACCTGACGGACGACGAGATCTCGGCGATCGCCGCGCACGACGTCCGCGCCGCGCACTGCCCGCTGAGCAACATGCGGCTCGCTTCGGGCGTCATGCGGCTTCCCGACCTCGGCCGCCGGGGCGTCAAGGTCGGGCTGGGGCAGGACGGCGGCACCAACGACTCCTCCGACTTCTTCGCCCTGATGAAGAGCGCCATCGGCCTGCAAAGGGCGCACTCGCTGGACGCGTCGGTGTTCCCGCAGGTCCAGGACGTACTGCGGGCCGCGACGATGGGCGGCGCGGAGGCGATCGGGATGGCCGACCGGGTGGGCTCGCTGACTCCGGGCAAACGCGCCGACGTCCTCGTGCTCGACCCGGGCACGTTGAACTTCGCCCCTCGTTTCGACCGGATCGCTCAGATCGTGTTCAATGGCCGGCCGGAGAACGTCGAGGCGGTCTTCGTGGACGGCCGCCCGCTCAAACTCGGCGGCCGTCTCGTCGATGTCGACACCGCACGCGTCGTCCGCGAGGCGGAAGCCGCCGCGACCCGCCTGCGGGCCACCGCCCCCGCCCCCGCCGACCGGCGGGCGTAGGGCGCGGCACGCCTCCCGTCGGCAGGATGATCCGGTGATCCGGTGATCCGGTGATCCGATGGCCGGTCGCCGGATATCCTGCCTGCTCCCGCACCGGCCCCGGAGGTCCCCCCGCATGAGCAGCAGCACGCCGTCCTTCCCCGACCGGATCGAGCTGACCGGGGAGGGTCTGATCCTGCGCGACTGGACCGAAGCGGACCTGGCGGGGATGCCCGAGCTGTTCGACCACCCCGACATCGCGTACTGGACCCCGATCGTCTCCCCCTTCGACGACGGGGCCGCCCGCACCCGCCTGGACCGGGCCCGGCAGCTGCGTACGGACGGTACGGCGCTGCTGCTCGCCATCACCGTCGACGGCGGCGCCGCACTCGGCGAGGTGATGCTCAAGCGCGCACCCGAGGGCACCGAGCTCGGGTACGCCGTCGGTCCGGCACACCGGGGGCAGGGGCTGGCGGCCCGGGCGGTGCGGGTGATGGCCGCGTACGCCTTCGAGGAGTTGGGCGCGGAGCAGGTGATCCTGGAGCTGGAGGCCGAGAACGCCTCCAGCGTCGGCGTGGCAGTGCGGGCCGGTTTCCGGCTCCTCGACGTGCCGTTGATCAAGGGCGAGGAGAAGGGCCGGCCGTACGCGCTCCAGACCTGGGGGCTCGACCGCCCCTGACCCCCGACCACCCCTCCCCCCCCACCGGATCGGACCCCGTTCGGCCGGTTGCTCGACGGGCAGACCCGCGTCAGAGCCCGGCGCCGGCCACGTAGAAGACGCCCAGGCCGACGATCACGCACATGCCCTGGACGATCCAGAACCGGACCACGACGAGGACCTCCGACCAGCCCTTCAACTCGAAGTGGTGCTGGAGCGGAGCCATGCGGAAGACACGCCTGCCGGTCAGCTTGAACGAGCCGACCTGGATGACGACCGACATCGTGATGAGGACGAAGAGGCCGCCCAGCAGGACGAGCAGCAGTTGGGTCCGCGAGCAGATGGCGAGGCCCGCCAACGCGCCGCCCAGGGCGAGGGAACCGGTGTCGCCCATGAAGATCTTGGCGGGCGAGGTGTTCCACCAGAGGAAACCGAAGCAGGCGCCCATCAGGGCGGAGGCGACGACGGCCAGGTCGAGGGGGTCGCGGACCTCGAAGCAGCCCGCGGGGTCGACCAACCCCACGGCGTCGGCGCAGGACTTCTGGAACTGCCAGATGCCGATGAAGGTGTACCCGCCGAAGACCATCACCGCGGCGCCGGTGGCCAATCCGTCGAGCCCGTCGGTGAGGTTCACCCCGTTGGACATGGCCAGGATCATGAACAGGGCCCAGACCACGAAGAGTACGGGCCCGATCGTCCAGCCGAAGTCCGTGACGAACGAGATCCGCATCGAGGCGGGAGTCCGACCGCGCGCGTCGGCGAACTGGAGGGCCATGACGGCGAAGGCGGTGCCGACGACCAGCTGTCCGGACATCTTCGCCTTGGCGCGCAAACCCAGCGACCGCCGCTTGACGATCTTGATGTAGTCGTCGAGGAACCCGACCACCCCCATGCCCGCCATCAGGAACAGCACCAGCGCGCCGGGGTGGGTGGCGGGCTCCCCCGTGATCACCTTCGTGAGGCCGTACGCCACGAGCGTCGCCGTGATGAACGCGATGCCGCCCATCGTCGGGGTGCCGCGTTTGCCGTGGTGTCCGCGCGGTCCGTCGTCCCGGATGAACTGGCCGTAGCCCTTCCGAGCCAGGACCTTGATGAGTAACGGGGTGCCGGCCAGGGTGAGGACGAGGCCCAAGACCCCTGCGTAAAGTATCTGGTTCACCGCCCCATCATCCCCACCCCGGGGGCGGGCCCGGCGTCGCCCGGGGGTCGGCCGTCCGGGATGCCAAGGCTTGCTTTGCAGTCGTCCGATATGCGGGCTATGTTCGATTGATGGACGTGGTGGACGTGGTGGACCCGAGCGACCCGGTGGACCCGACCGACCCGCTGGACCCCGCAGGGACCCCGGATCCCGCGGACGCGGACGACACGGCCCGGCGGCTCCGGGACACTGCCGAGGAGCTCCAGTTGGTGGTCGGCCTGATGGTGCGGCACCTGCGCACGGCCTCCGCCGGAAGCGGCCTGACCCTGGGGCAGGTGTCGGTCCTGAAGCGCCTCGATCGGGAGGGGCCCCGTACGATCACCGAGCTGGCCCGGGCCGAGAGGATCCGCCCGCAGTCCCTCAACTCCACGGTCGCCGCCCTCCGGGCCGGCGGCCACGTCGAGCGCGCCGCGCACCCCACCGACGGGCGCCGCAAGGTGATCGCCCTGACGGACCGCGGCCGCCGGGTCGCCGCGGAACGCCAGGAGGCCGGCCGCGGCCGGCTGGCCGATCTGATGGCCCGCCGCCTCTCCCCGGCCGAACAGCAAACCGTGGCCGAGGCCGTCCCGCTCCTGCGCCGGCTGGCCGAGGCCTGAACCGGAAGCGGAACGCCACGGCACACCCCGGCCCACCGACGGAAGGACACCCCCACCCATGAGCGACGCCCTGAACCTTGAGGACGACACCGCCCTGGTCCTCATCGACCTGCAGAGCGGCATCCTGGCCCTGCCCACCACGAGGCCCGCGCACGAGGTCCTGCGCCGGGGCGTCCGCCTCGCCGAGGCCTTCCGGGCCCGCAAGCTCCCGGTGGTCCTGGTCAAGGTCGCGTGGTCGCCCGACGGAGGCGACCTGCCCACCCTCGAAGTGGACCGTCCCGGCCCCGCGGCCGCGCCGCCCGCCGCCTTCTCCGAGATCCCCGCCGAGCTGGCCGCCCTGGCCGACGTCGTCGTGACCAAACGGCACTGGGGCGCCTTCACCGGGACCGAGCTGGACCTCCAGCTGCGCCGCCGCGGCATCCACCGCATCGTCCTGGGCGGCATCTCGACCAGTATCGGCGTCGAATCCACCGCCCGCACGGCCTGGGAACACAGCTACCGGCTCGTCTTCGCCGAGGACGCCACCGCCGACACCGACCCCGAGGCACACGCCCACAGCTTCGGCCGGATCTTCCCCCGCATCGGCAAGGTCAGCACCACGGACGAGATCGTCGCGGCCCTGCGGAACTGAGGCCCGGACGCGTGGCGAACCGGCACCGGACCAGCGCCCGACGGACCACCGACCCGGGCCCGACCGGGCGCCGGCGCACCGAGCGGACGCCCCGCCCGGTGCGGCGTACGCTGAGTGGAACGCCGCACACCACACGCCTGCGGGACCCGCCCACCACGAGCACCGGGTGCCCCGTGCGGTGCGCGCACGCCGCGCACGATCCAGGGAGGCGGCGCGTGACCGATCCGTTCGGCTTCCTCAGGATTCCCCGCGAGCCCGTACCGGCCCGTCCCGTCGAAGAACGGCTGCACGACTGGCGCGAGGTCCACGCGGGACAGGCGCTGCTCCCGCTCGTCGCCCGCCAGGCCGACCGCTGCATGGACTGCGGAATCCCGTTCTGCCACGTCGGCTGCCCGCTCGGGAACCTCATACCGGAGTGGAACGCCTTCGCCGCCCGCGGTGACTGGGCCGCCGCGTACGAGCGGCTGCACGCCACGAACAACTTCCCGGAGTTCACCGGCCGGCTCTGCCCGGCGCCCTGCGAGGACGCGTGCGTCCTGACCATCAACTCGGATGCGGTGACCATCAAGAACGTCGAGCAGGAGATAGCCGACGAAGGCCGGCGCCGCGGCTGGATGGCGCCCCGCCCGCCGGAACGCCGCAGTGGCAGGGAGGTGGCCGTCATCGGTTCCGGTCCGGCCGGGCTGGCCGCCGCGCAGCAGCTGACGCGGGCCGGTCACACCGTCGTCGTTCACGAGCGGGCCGACCGGATCGGCGGGCTGCTGCGCTACGGCATCCCCGAGTTCAAGATGGAGAAACGGCACCTGGACCGGCGGATCGAGCAGATGCGGGACGAGGGCACGGTCTTCGTCACGGGGTCGGACGTCGGCGGGGCGGTGTGCGCGGCGGACCTGCGGGGGCGGTACGGGGCGCTGGTCGTCGCGGTGGGGGCCGGCGAGCGCAAGGAGCTGCCGGTGCCGGGGCGCGAGCTGGACGGGATCCATCAGGCGATGGAGTACCTGACCCTCGCCAACCGGGTCCTGGAGGGCGATCGGGCGGCGCCGCGGGTCACGGCGGAGGGCCGGCACGTGGTGGTCGTCGGCGGTGGGGACACCGCCTCGGACTGCCTGGGCACCGCGCTGCGGCAGGGAGCCCTCTCCGTGATCCAGTTGGACATCAACGCGGAACCCGGGCCGGACCGCGCGGACGGCGAGCCCTGGCCGACGTACCCGAGGGTGTACCGGATCTCCCACGCGCACGCCGAGGCGCGTGGGCTCGCCGGGTACGACCCCCGACTCTTCGCCAGCGCCACGCTGTGCTTCGAGGGTGACACCGCGGGGCGGGTACGGGCCCTGCACCTGAGTTCCGTCGAGCCGGCCGCCCGCACGCCCCTGACCGGCACCGAGCGCGTGCTGCCCGCCGGACTGGTCCTGCTGGCGCTGGGTTTCGCCGGTCCGGAGCGGACGGGGCGGCTGCGCGAGCAGTTGGGGCTGGAGTGCGACGGGAGCGGGAACTTCGCCCGCGACGCCGGTTTCGCGGCCGCCGGCGGGCGGGCACCCGGGGTGTTCGTCGCGGGCGACGCGGGCCGGGGGCAGTCCCTGGTGGTGTGGGCCATCGCGGAGGGCCGGGCGGCGGCCGCGGCGGTCGACCGGTACCTGATGGGCTCCACCTGCCTCCCGGCGCCCGTCGCGGCCCACGACCGACCGATGACCGCCCTGGGGCGCATGCGCTACGGGGCCGCATAGCGGGCGCCGGGCCGGGAACCCACGTCGTGGACGACGGCCCGGCAGGAGCTTCAGGTCCGCGGGATCCGCAGACGCGGCGGGATCCGCAGGCGCGCCGGGATCCGCAGGCGCGCCGGGAACTTCAGGCGCCGCGGGAGTGTCGGTCCGCCGGGAGCCTGAGGTCAGGCGCGGCGGGAACCGAGGGCCTCGACGGCGCCGACCATGCGGTCCCAGAACCGTTCGGTGTCCAGGGACACCGCGACCCGGGCGTTGACGGGGCGGCCCAGGTAGTGGTGCAAGTCCACGACGGTGGCTCCGCGGGTGTGGCTGCCGTGCAGTTCGATCGAGACGGTCGCGTCGACGCACTCCACGAGCGTGGGATCGATGACGCGGGCCACCGCGACCGGGTCGTGCAGCGGCGGGTGCGGCATGCCCCACAGCCGGTGGTAGGCCGAGCCGAAGTAGGCGAGCAGTTCGGCGCAGGTGCGGCCCAACTCGGTGCCGAGCGCTTCGAACCGGGCCAGTACCTCGGGGGTGGCGAGCGCCTGGTGAGTGACGTTGAGGCCGCACATCGTGACGGGTACCCCGCTGTCGAGGACGATGGCCGCGGCCTCCGGGTCCGTGTGGATGTTGAACTCGGCCGCCGGGGTGCGGTTGCCGCGCTCGGTGGAGCCGCCCATCAGCACGATCTCCCGGATCCGGGAGGCACTGTCGGGGTAGCGGGTCAGCAGCAGGGCGATGTTCGTCAGCGGGGCGGTCGGTACGAGCGTGACGGGCTCGGGGTGTTCCCGCAGGATCCGGTGGATGAGGTCCACGGCGTGCTCGGGGACCACGTCGACCGTGGGCGGCGGGAACCGCGGTCCGTCCAGCCCCGAGGCGCCGTGCACGTCGGCGGCGACGGCCAGCGGCTGGACGAGGGGCCGGTCGCAGCCGGCGGCGACGGGGACGTCGGTGATCCCGGCGAGGGTGCACACGCGACGGGCGTTGAGGGTCGTCCTGTCCAGGGTCTGGTTGCCCGCCACGGTCGTGATGGCGAGCAGGTCGACCGCGGGATCGGCGGCCGCCAGCATGAGGGCTAGGGCGTCGTCGTGGCCGGGGTCGCAGTCGATGATGATCGGTACGGGCACGGGCGGGTCCTCCGCGTCGGGAGCAGCTGACGGGCCCAGTCTGCCCCGCCCCGGACGCCGCGAGCCGTCCGCCGCCCGGGACCTGGCCGAATGTGACCGGAGCCGGAGGGGCGCGGTCGGGTCGGCGGAACCGGGCCGGCGCCGCCCGACCGGCGATGCCCCGACCCCGCCCCCGCCCCCGCCCCCGGGGACCGTTCGCGTGCGCCTTCCTTAGCGGAACGTTAGATCTGCGCGGCGGACCTTGTCCGCCGGCGAGGGCGACCGCATGCTCTGGTCACTCCCCCACCGCCGGGGCGTTCCCCCTCGCCCTTCTGGGTCTTCTCTTCCCTCCGGAGCCGCCATGTCCGCGCCCGCCGTCGTGCCCGTACCGCCCTCGTCCGCGGAGGAGCGCAAGAAGCGCCGTCTCGCCCTGATCGGCGGGTCCCTGGGCAACCTGGTCGAGTGGTACGACTGGTTCGTCTACGCCAGTTTCGCGATCTACTTCGCCGACTCCTTCTTCCCCAACGACAATCCGACCACGCAGTTGATGAACACGGCGGGGATCTTCGCCGTCGGGTTCCTGATGCGTCCCGTCGGCGGGTGGATCCTGGGCCGCGCCGCCGACCGGCACGGCCGCAAGAGCGCGCTCACGCTCACGGTCACGATGATGTCGGTGGCCGCCCTGCTGATCGCCGTGGCCCCCACCTACGGTCAGGCCGGCTACTTCGGCGCCCTGGTGCTGCTGCTCGCGCGGCTCCTGCAGGGGATGAGCATCGGCGGCGAGTACGCGGCCAGTGCCACCTACCTGACCGAGGCGTCGGCCCGCAACCGGCGCGGACTGGGTTCGTCGTTCCAGTACGTGTCGATGACGTGCGGCCAGCTCCTCGGCCTGGGCATCCTGATCATGATGCAACACACCCTCACCACGGCCCAGTTGGAGAGTTGGGGCTGGCGGATCCCGTTCCTCCTCGGAGCGCTGTTCGCCGTGGTCGTCTTCTGGCTGCGGCGCCGGCTCCAGGAGACCGACGCGTTCAAGGAGCAGTCGTCGGGTGACGAGGGCCACGACGACAGCACGCGCGGCACGCTGAAGGTCCTGTGGGAGCACCGGCGGCAGGCCGGCCTGGTCATGGCCCTCACCCTCGGCGGGACCGTGGCCTACTACACGTACACCACGTACCTCACCAAGTACCTCGTCGGCAGTGCGGGCATGCCGAAGACGACCGCGACCCTGGTCAGCTTCACCGCACTCGCCCTCTTCGCGGTGTTGCAGCCCTTCGCCGGCATGCTGTCGGACCGGATCGGCCGCCGGCCGCTGCTGATCACCTTCGCGGTGGGCTGCACCGTCGGTACGTACCCGATCATGACCGCGCTCGGGTCGGCGTCCTCGTACTGGTCCGCGCTGGGGTTGTCGCTGCTGGCGCTGGTCATCGTCACCGGCTACACCTCCATCAACGCGGCCGTCAAGGCGGAGCTGTTCCCCACCCGGGTGCGCGCCCTGGGCGTGGCCCTGCCGTACGCCATCGCCAACGCCCTGTTCGGCGGCACCGCGGAGTACGTGGCCCTGTGGTTCAAGAGCAACGGCCGCGAGAGCATGTTCTTCTGGTACGTCTCCGGCTGCGCGCTGGTCTCCCTCGTCACCTACGTGCTGATGCCGGACACCCGTGACACCGCGCTCAGCCGCGCCGAGGCGGAGGCCGACGCGGCGGTCGAAGGCAGGGCCCTACCGGTGACGTCCCCCGCGACGGCGCCGGAACGCTCCGCGCGCTGAACCGGCGACGGTGACCCGGTGCGGCGGGCTCCCGTAGTCTGCTGCCCCGGCTCACGCGGCACGAGGGATGTGTCCATGCACGCTCTGCTCGTCGAGGACGACGACCGCATGGCGCACGCCCTCGGGACGGCGCTCGCCCAGCGCGGACACACCGTCCGCCGGGTGGGCCGCGCCCTGGACGCCCTGCGGCACGTGCACGAGGCCGAGTTCGTCCTGCTGGACCTGGGGCTGCCCGACCTCGACGGGCTGGAGCTGCTGCGCCGGTTGCGGACGGTCTGCGACGCCCCGCTGATCGTGGTCACGGCGCGCTGCGAGGAGCGCGACATCGTGCAGGGGCTGCGGGCGGGCGCCGACGACTACGTCGTCAAGCCGTTCCGGATGGCCGAGTTGATGGCCCGCGTCGACAGCGTCCGCCGCCGTTCGGCCGTCCGCTCCGGCCCGACGGGACCCTCCGGGCCGACGTCGGGCGGGGACCGGATCGTGCGCAGCGGGGACGTCACGGTGGACCTGGCGCGCCGCACGGTCACCGTGGCGGATTCCGAGGTCCGGTTGACGCGCAGGGAGTTCGACGTCGTCGCCTTCCTGGCCGAGCGCCCCGACGAGGTGCACGCCCGCGAGGAGATCCTGGACCGGATCTGGGGCGACGCCTTCCTCGGGGTCTCCCGCTCGCTCGACGTCCACGTGGCGGGGGTCCGGGCCAAGACCGGCCGCCCCTGGCTGGTCCGTACGGTACGCGGCTTCGGCTACCAGCTCGGCGCCCCTCCCGCCGGGACCGGGCCGCCCGGCGCTCCCGCCGGCGGCCCGCGATGAGGCGGCGGCTCCTGGCCGTGCTGATGGTCCTCATGGGGGCCGCCGCGTTGCTGCTGTGCGTCCCGTTGGCCGACGCGTACGCCCGGGGACGGACCGAGCACCTGCTGCTGCAACGGCGGTCCGAGGCGGTGCGGTTCGCCGATCTCGCCGAGCGGATGCGGACGGACGCCGACCGTGCGGAGCTGTCCGCCGAGATCGGCCGGTACGCCCAGCTGTACGGCGCCGGGGTCGTCGTGGTCGATCCGGCCGGGGCGCCGGTGGCCCGGGCCGGAGCGCGGGCCGACGCCGCCGCCGGGGCGATCGAGGCCCGCGACCGTGCGCTCACCGGCCGGTCCACCGACCGGCTCCCCACGCTGCGCCCCTGGGGGCCGGGCGAGGTCGTGCTGGCCGAGCCGGTGGGCCGGGACGAGCGGGTCAGCGGCGCCGTCCTGCTGGCGCTGCCGACGGCCACGGCCCGGCGGGACGTGGCGGTCCGCTGGTCGCTGATCGGCGCCGGGGCGGCGGCCGCCTTCACCGCCGCCGCCCTGGTCGCGGCCGGGATCACCCGGTGGCTGCTGCGGCCGGTCCTCGATCTGGACCGGGCCGTGGAGAAGCTGGCCGCGGGGAGCCTGCGGGCCAGGGCGGTGTCCGAGACCGGCCCGCCCGAACTGCGCCGCCTGCGGCTGCACTTCAACGCGATGGCGGAGGCCGTGGCCGACTCCATCGGCCGGCAGCGCGACTTCGTCGCCGACGCCTCGCACCAGCTGCGCAACCCGTTGGCCACCCTGGTGCTCCAGTTGGAGAACGTGGAGCCGTACGTCTCTCCTGGCCCCGGTCTGGCCGAACACGCGCGGGCCTTGGACGAGGCGGAGCGCCTGGAGGAGCTCCTCGACGGGCTGCTGGCCCTGGCGCGGGTGGAGTCGGGCCCGGCGGAGCCGCGCGAGCAGGACGTGGCGGCGGCGGTACGGGAGCGGGTGCGGGCTTGGGCCCCGGTCTTCGCCGGGGCCGGGTTGGAGCTGGCGCACGCGTGTCCCGGGGAGGGACTGCGGGCCCGCGCGCTGCCCGATGCGGCGGGCCGGGTCCTGGACGCGCTCCTCGACAACGCCGTCAAGTTCGTACCGGCGGGCGGTCGCGTCGAGGTCGCCGTCACGCGGGAGCAAGACGGCGCCGTCCTGGTCCGGGTCCGCGACGACGGCCCGGGCGTACCGCCCGAGCAACGGGACCTGCTGCTGCGGCGTTTCGCCCGGTCCCCCGAGCACCAGAACGTCCGGGGCAGCGGGTTGGGGCTGGCCATCGCCGAGGAGATCGCCCGGGTCAGCGGTGGCCGGCTCGACGTGGGCGGCAACGTGCCGTGCGGGCTGCTGACCGAACTGCGGCTGCCGGCCGCCTGAACCGCCCCGGACGGGCGCTCAGCCGTACACCGAGCGGTAGTACGCCACCGCGCCCGGGTGGAGGGGGACGGCCCCGGTCGAGATGGCGAACCGGGGTTCCAGCCGGGCCCCGGCGGTCACCTCCCGCAGTAGGTCCCGCCACCGGTCGAACACCACCCGCAGCACGTCGCGCACCGCGGCGTCCGGGAGGTCGGCGCGGGCCAGGAGGTAGTTGCCGACGCCGATGGTCCCGACCGGCTCCGTCAGCCCGTACGCCCCCGCCGGGAGGGTGACCGCCGTGTAGACGGGGCCGTGGCGCCCGCGCAGCGCGCCGACGTGTCCGTCCAGCGGCAGGAACCGGACCGGGTGCTCCCGGGCCAGCTCCGACAGGGCCGCGGTGGGGACGCCGCCGGACCAGAACAGGGCGTCGACCGTGCCCTCTCGCAGCGCCGACGCCGATGCCGCGAGGCCCAGTTCCCGTTCCCGGGCGGCGGCGAGGTCCGTGCCCACGCCGGCCGCCCGGAGCACCCGGCCCGCCACGACCCGTACCCCCGACCCGGCGGCGCCGGCCGCGACCGGGCGGCCGGCGAGCTGTTCCACCGTGTGGACCGGCCCGTCCCGGGGGACGAGGAGATGGGTGTAGTTCACGTAGACCCGGGCCAGCGCGGTCACCGGGACGGGACGGGCGAACGGTTCCCGTCCCAGGACCGCGTCCTCGGCGGCGTCGGCCATGGCCAGGGCCAGGTCGACGCTGCCGTCCTGCAGTTTGCGCAGGTTGTTGACGCTGGCCGCGGTGTCGACGGGTTCGATCCGCGTCCCGGGGGCGCCCGTGGTGACGGCCTTGGCCAGGGCCTCGCCGAACGCGTTGTACGGGCCGCCCGGGGGGCCCGTCGCGAGCCGCAGTCGGCGCGCCGGGCCGGAGCCGGCCGTGCAGCCGGCCAGCGCGGCGGCGACCGCCAGGGCGCCCGCGCACACGGCCTGCCGGCGGCTGGGGTGTGCTCCGTTCACGGCGCCAGCGTAGGCGGTGCGGCCGGCGGGCCGTCGGGGCCGGGGCGGCGGGGCCCGTGGGGGAAGGAATCCCGAAGGGACTGTTTCCGGCCTCGGGGTGGCCGGGATCTGCGTTTCGCGACCGGTGGGCGGACACATACGTTCCGTCCTGGGCACGGCGCGCGCGGGGGACGGCACGACAGCGTCCCGCGCGCGGGCGCGGCCGGCACGTTCGAGACGGAGGAGCCTCCCCATGTCTGTCGAAGGCCAGGACCACACCCACGTGAACGGCCCCGCGCCGGCCGGCGCGGGTACGGGTCCGGTCACCGTCGAGGCCTTCTTCTGGTACTCCGACTCGCATGCGTACGAGCTGCAACCGGTGCTGGACGCGTGGCGCGGCGCCCACGCCGACCGCGTCGCGTTCCGGTGGATCCCCGTGGACTTCGACCGCGCGACGAGCGGCAGCCGGCAGAACTTCAAGCCGCAGCAGCGCCTGCACTTCGCGCTGGAGGCACTGGGCGCCGGCGCGTTCCACCAGCGGGCCTTCACGGCCATCCACCGGGACCGCGCGCACCTCGACACCGACGGGGCGGTCCTCGCCTGGGCCGCGGAGCAGGGCCTGGACGAGGCCGGTTTCGCCGCCGCCTTCGCCTCGGACGCGGTGGAGTCCGCGATCCGGCACGCCGACGCGCTGCTCCGGGCGTACGGCATCCAGGGGGTGCCGGCGCTGGTGGTCGACGGCCGTTTCCTGACCGGGCCCGGGGTGGTCCGGGAGACCGGGGCGGGCTTCCCCGGGACGCTGGCCGCCCTGGAGCGGCTGGTGGCCCGGGTCGAGAGCGGGCGGGGCGGTCGGGGCGCGGGGCGGGCCCACCCGGTCGGACCCCGTTCGGGGTCCTGACGCCGTCGGGCGGCGGCGCGGCCCTGTGCGCCGCCGCCTCCGGGTTCAGACGGCGGGCTTGGGCCGGGTGGTGCCGGGCAGGCAGGTGACCGCGCGGTTGAAGGTTTCGAAGGTGCCGGCGGGGTTCTTCTTCCACAGCCACATGTGCAGGGCGTAGTGCACCGGCTGGCCGGGGAAGTTCCCGCGCTGCGGGCCCTTGAACGGGATGCCGAACAGCTTCGGGCGGTCGCTGTCGGTGGTCACGTCCTGGTCGCGGTCGAAGACCGTCCACTGGACCCCGATGAGGCGCTTGCCGCCGCGCCCGTCGTCCTCGTAGAACAGGGCGGCGGGCCTCGCCGGGTCGACGGAGTTGTCGTGGCCGTGGTTGAAGTGCGGGTAGCCGAGGGCGCCGGCGCCGGCGCGTTCCACGCAGTACTTGTCCGGTACGTAGCCCGCCTTCACTGCGCTCGCGTGCCGGTGGAACGGCGCGGTGGCCCGGTAGGTGGCGGCCCGGTCGGCGGCGGCCTTGGCGGTGTCCGCGCCGGTGGCGGCGGGTGCGGCGACGGCCGCCAGGGTGGCGAGCGAGGCGGCCGTGGCGAGGGCGAAGGTGAGGGTTCGGGGCATGGGGAACTCCCTGGGGGTGCATCGTCCGAGGAGTGCCGTCCGGTCGGGGCCGCGACGGCGCGCCCCCGGCTGCGGGCGGCTGCACGAGCAGCCCTTCCCCGCTCCGGCCGGCCGCCACCCCTTCCGATCGGACGGCTGACGGCCGGTCGGCCGACGGCGCGTACGGCTCGGGCGGCGGTCGGCGGGCTCCCTTCCCACGGCCGGGCGGGACGGGCGTTGCCCTCGGTGGCACCG
The DNA here is from genome assembly GCF_040651775.1 of Streptomyces sp. NPDC048383. Lineage (NCBI taxonomy): Bacteria > Bacillati > Actinomycetota > Actinomycetes > Kitasatosporales > Streptomycetaceae > Streptomyces > Streptomyces sp. NPDC048383. The sequence goes on along the minus strand of NZ_JBEZKS010000024.1, from coordinate 97,782 downwards.
CGCGAAGGGGCGACGGACTCACTCGAACGAGCCACGGCCCGTTTCACGGCCGGGGGCCGCAGGGAACCCGTGAGTGGCCGAACGCCGGCTTCACGGAGGGTACTCAGACATGGCGCAGGAGAATGCGGCACCGAACGGCGGCGAAGCGCTGCGGGACATCGTGGCGTCCGTGTCCAGGGGCGCGCCGGAGTTCCGGACGTGCCCGCACGCCGTCTACGCGGCCCTGCGCGAGCAGGCCCCGGTGTGCCGTCTGACGCCCGCGCACGGCGTCGACACGTACCTGATCACGCGGTACGACGACGCCCGCGACGCGCTGTCCGATCCCCGTTTCAGCAAGGACATGCGTGGGGCCCTCGACCTCTACCACGCGGTGTACGGCAGCCTCTTCGACGACCTCGACGACAACGTCCTCAACTCGGACCCGCCCCGCCACACCCGGTTGCGCCGCGCCCTGAGGACCGCGTTCAGCCCGCGGCGGGTGGAGGGGATGCGGCCGAGGATCACCGAGATCGCGGAGGGGCTGCTCGCCGCGTGTCCGAAGACGGAGCCGGTGGACCTGATCCCCGCGTTCGCGTTCCCGTTCCCCATCACGGTGCTGTGCGAGCTGATGGGGATTCCGGAGGCGGACCGTCCGGAGATCCTCGGGCAGTTCGCGGTGGTGACGCGGGCCCGGTTCGACCCGCGGATGGAAGCGGAGCTGAGGGCTGCCGAGGAGTGGCTCCAGGCCCGGTTGAACCGTCTGATCGCGCACACCCGCGCCCACCCCTCGGACTCCTTCCTCAGCGACCTCATCCGGGCGCAGGACGGGCTGGACGACGCGGAGCTGGTCTCGTCCCTGTGGGTGCTGTTCTTCGCGGGGCACAAGACGACCGCGTTCCAGATCGGGAACTCCGTCCTGGACCTGCTGCTCCGTCCCGACCAGTTCGAGAGGCTGCGGCGCAATCCCGCGCTGATCCCCGGGGCGGTGGAGGAATTCGTCCGCTTCGAGGGTTCCGTGGAGACCTCCACCTTCCGGTACGCGGCCGAGGACGCGGAGGTGCGGGGCACGCTCATCCCCAAGGGCTCGCTCGTGCAGATCGCCATCTCCTCCGCGAACCGGGACCCGGACCAGTTCGGTGCCCCGGACGTCCTGGACGTGACCCGCGAGGGAATCCAGGGCATGCACCTGGGCTTCGGGCACGGCACGCACTACTGCCTGGGCGCGCCGCTGGCCCGGCTGGAACTCGACATCGCGCTGTCCTGCCTCCTGCGGGAGTTCCCGGAGATGGAGCTGGCCGAGTCCGAGGAGGAGGCGCGGGCGGCCCGGTTGAAGGGTCCGGTGGCGGCGTTCCGCGGGCTGGAGCGGCTGCGGCTCGTGCTGGAACCCGTACGGTCCGCCCCCGGCCGCGAGGCGGGGGCGACGCCCCGCACGGCGGGCACGCCGATCGCGCCGATCACCGCGGCCGGGCCGGCCGCCGTCGTACCCGGCAACTGACCAGACCCTTCCACGGACGGTGAATCGGCATGCCTGAATCCGCGAGCACCTTTGGTTCGGCCCTCCTGGGCACGGCACCGGACGAGCGTCCCGGCCCCGCCGGCGACGTCCTCGCGCCCGGTACCGGAGCGGTCCACGCGAACCGGTCGAAGATCGACATGCACCACCACTACTGTGCGCCCGAGTGGCTCGACTGGGCGGTGCGTCACGAGCTGGTCGACCCGAAGCGGCTGCCGCCGTGGACCGGGCTGGGCACCGACGCCGCGATCGCGTTCATGGACCGCGCGGGCATCGCCACGGCCGTCCTGAAGCCCATGCTGCCCGCCCGCTACCACTCCACGGCGCAGCAGCGTGAGGCGATCAACATCACGCTCCAGTCGATGATCGAGGTGGCGACCTCCCACCCGGGACGGTTCTCCTTCTACGTCCCGCTCTTCCTCGACGACCCGGACGCCTCCTCGTGGGCGATCCGGCGCGGACTGGGGCAGCTCGGCGCCGTCGGCGTGAACGTGACGGCCAACTACGGGGGCGTCTACCTCGGGGACCCCTCCTACGACCGGGTGTTCTCCGAGCTGAACGAGTTCGGCGCGGTGGTCGACACCCACCCTCACAACCTGCCGGACGGTCCGCCCGGACCGGCGACCGTTCCGGGGATCCCGAACTTCATGTGCGACTTCCTGCTGGACACCACCCGGGCCGCCGTGAACATGATCAGCAAGCGGACCCTGGACCGGTTCCCGGACATTTCGGTGATCCTGCCGCACGCGGGTGGTTTCCTGCCGTACATCGCGACGCGCCTGCAAGCCCTGGGCCGGTTCTGCGAGCCGCCCGTGGACCCGGGCACCGTCCGCGAGTACCTGGGGCGCTTCCACTACGACACCGCCGGGCCGATGGCGAGTGCGGCGACCCTCCTCGCCCACGTGCCCGCCGAGCGGGTCCTCTTCGGCACCGACTGGCCCGCCGCCCCCGGCGACACGGTCACCGACCTGGCGTTGCCCGCCCTCGACTCCGATCCGGCCTTCACCCCGGAGCAGCTCCAGGGCATCTACCACGACAACGCGCTGCGCCTGATCCCGCAGCTCGCCACCGTCTGACGTCCCCGCGTTTCCAGCCCTCGATCCTCCGGAGCAGGTTCATGAGCACCGCCACCTCCCTCGCGTCCCTGACGGGCGACTACGCGCTGGATCCGGTCCACAGCCGGATCGGGTTCGTCGCCCGGCACGCCATGGTCACCAAGGTCCGCGGCTCCTTCGACGAGTTCGAGGGCAAGGCCCACCTGGACGGGACGGACCCCGCGAAGTCCTCGGTGTCCGTCACCATCACCACGGCCAGCGTCGACACCCGCAACGAGCAGCGGGACGGCCACCTGCGGACCAACGACTTCCTCGACGCGCCCACCTTCCCGCACATCACCTTCGTGTCGACGGCGGTGGAACAGCTCTCCGACACCACCTTCCGCGTCTCCGGCGACCTGACCATCAAGGACGTCACCCGGTCCATCGACATCGACTTCGAGTTCCAGGGCAGCGCCACCGACCCGCAGGGCAACCTGCGCGTCGGTCTGGAGGGCTCCGTCCCGATCAGCCGCAAGGAATACGGGATCACCTGGAACGCGGCGCTCGAAGGCGGCGGCGTCCTGGTCGGCGACAAGGTGGTGCTGGAGTTCGACGTGTCCGCCGTCCGACAGTCCTGATCTTCACGCCGGCGGCCGAGGGGCGTTCCCCGGCCGTCGGCGCGACCATGGGGAGTGTGGAGGGGGCGCGGGTCGCGGCGGACCACCCGGTGGGGGGACGCCACTGATGGGGGTCGGGGCGAGACGGGGCCGAGGCTGCCCGGGAGGGCGGGTGAGGGATGCACGAGGAGCCACTGGCGGATCTGATCAGCCACGCGGCCCAGGACGCGGGCGGGTGGCTCGGCGCCCTGCCGGTGGCGTTGCTGGCCACCAGCGCCGACGGGACGATCGTCCGGTGGAACCAGGGCGCGCAGCACCTGCTGGGTTACCTCCCGCCCCAGGTCCTGGGCCGGCACATCGCCGATCTGCTGCATCCGGGGGCGGACCGCAGTCTGGGCCGGTCCCTGTGGGAGACGGCGGCCGGCGGGCACGGGGTGATGGGGACGGTCACCGCCTGGCACCGCGACGGTCACCCCTTGGAGCTGGAGATCTGGGCCTGCCCCGTGCCCGACCGGCGCGACGGCGCCTCCGCGGTGCTCGTGTTCGCGGCCGACGCGCACGCCGCGCGGCGCATCCGGGGTTCGTCGGCGGTCTGGGACGGCCTGTTCGCCCGTTCGCCCGTCGGCATCGCCGTACTCGACACCCAGCTGCGGTTCCTCCAGGTCAATCCGGCTCTGGAGACGATGAACGGGCTGGCCGAGTCCGCGCACGTGGGGCGCCGTCTGGCCGAGGTGCTGCCGGAGGTGAACGCGGGCGACATGGAGGACGCGATGCGTCGGGTCCTGGCGACGGGTGAACCCGTACTGGACCGTCGCCGTACGGGCCGTACGCCCGCCGACCCGGAGCACGACCACGTCTGGTCGTGCTCGTACGTGCGCGTGGAGGACCCCGGTGGCCGGCCGATCGGCGTCATCGCGTCCCTCCTGGACATCACCGAGCAGCAGCGCGACCACACCGAGGCGGAGGCCGGGCGGCGCAGACTGGCCCTGCTCAGCGAGGCCAGTGCCCGCATCGGCGCCAGTCTGGACCTGGAGCGCACGACGCAGGAGCTGGCCGACCTGGCCGTCCCGCACCTGGCCGACGCGGTCACCGTCGACGTACTGGACGTCCTGGCGAGGGGCGACGAGCCGGGCATGGGGCTGGCCGGGGGCGTCGAACTGCGGCGCCTGGGCAAGGCGCCGCTGACCGGTTCGGCGGTCACCCACATCCTGGCTCCGCTCGGCCGGACCCTCACCTTCCCCGCGGCGGCCCCGTACACGCAGGCCCTCGGGGCCCGCCAGCCGTTCCTGGTCGCCCGCTTCGACGAGCAGTCCTTCGCCCCGGCCGCGCGCCACTCCCCCAAGCCCGAGCAGCTGCACCGGGCGGGCGTGCACTCGTTCATGATGGTCCCGCTGACGGCCCGGGACGTGGTCCTCGGGGTGGCCACGTTCTACCGGACGCGACCGGTGGGACCGTTCGGTTCGGACGACGTCACCCTGGCGGGCGAGCTCGCCGCGCGCACCGCCATCAGCATCGACAACGCCCGGCTGTACCGGCACGAGCACGAGACGGCGGTGGTCCTGCAGCGCAGCATGCTGCCGCAGCACGTCTCGCCGCCGCCGGGGATCGAGACGGCGCACCGCTACCTCGCGGCCAGTGACATCAACGAGGTCGGCGGTGACTGGTACGACGTCCTCCCGCTGAGCGGCGGGCGGGCCGCCCTGCTCATCGGTGACGTCATGGGCCACGGCATCGCCGCCGCGGCGGTCATGGGCCGGCTGTCGGCCACGGTTCGCGCCCTGGCCCGCCTCGACATGCAGCCGACGGCCCTGCTGCACCAGATGGAGGCGACGCTCGCCGACCTCGCCGAGCCGATGCTGGCCACCTTCCTGTACCTGGTGTGCGATCCGGTCACCGGCCGGTGCACCGTCACCCGCGCGGGGCACCCGCCCCCGGCGGTGGCGGAGCCCGACGGGACCGTCTACCTGGTCGACACCCCGCCCGGGGTACCGCTGGGCGTCGGCGGGGTCGGCTTCACCACGACCGAGTTCACGGTGCCCCCGGGCAGCCTGCTCGTCCTGTACACGGACGGTCTGGTCGAGGCCCGCGACCACGACATCGACGAACGGCTGGGCGAGCTGACGCGGCTGCTGACCGAACCGGAACAGCCGCTGGACCACCTGTGCGACACGCTGATCACCCATCTGGTGCCGGCCTCCGCCGACGACGACATCGCCCTGCTCGCCGCCCGCATCGGCACCGTCCGTCGGTCCACGCCGGGCTGACGGGATCGACGGGGCCGCCGGCTTCCGGCGTTGCGGTCAGCGGGCGGGGCGCACCCCGGTGAAGACCGTACTGGCGGAGAGCAGGAAGGCGTCGGGGCGGCGCAGGATGCCGGCCTCCGCTTCGGGGTCGGTCAGGACGGCGAGGGTCCTGCCGTCCTCGGGGTCCAGGGAGTCGCCCAGCTCCCGCAGCCGGCTCAGGTGGTCCTGCAGGAAGGCACGGGCCTGCGCCGCCAGCGGGGCGGGGAGGTCGAGGAGCGCGGTGAAGGCGCCCACGGGTCCCAGGCCGGCGCGGCCGAGCATCGCGGGCCAGTCCTCGGTCACCGGGGTGCTGCCGGGCAGTTCGGCCCGCATGACGGAGAACCAGTACTCCAGGGCGGCGTCGAGGCGGGCCTGGAGGCCCGGCGTGCCCAAACCGATGTCGCGGGGCAGGAAGCGCATCGGCAGGCCCGCCTCGGCGACGGCGAGCACCCCACCGGGCCGCAGCAGGGCCGCGAGGCCGTCGAGCGCCGCCTGCTGGTCGCCGAGGTGGTGGACGGCCTTGCTGCTCCAGATCAGGTCGGCGGCGCCCATGGCGTCGAGGCCCTCGGGCAGCTCGGCGTGCACGGTGGTGACCCGGTCGCCGAGCCCGAGCCGCTCGGCGCGGGCCAGGGTGTGCTCCAGCAGGGCGGGGGTGCCGTCCACGGCGACGACCTCGGCCTCCGGGAAGGCTTCGGCGAGGACGCAGGTCATCACGCCGGGGCCGCTGCCGACGTCGAGGACGCGGCGGACCCGCGTACCCGCGCCGGCGAGCAACTCCCCGAGGCGGGCCGCGGTGCTGCGCAGGAGCGGGAGCTGGATCTCGCCGTTGGCCTCCAGTTGGCCGGCCATGGCGGCCCAGTCGATGTCGGTGCCGTGGTCATGGCCGTGGTCATGGCCGTGGGCGTGGCCCGGGGAGTGGCTCCGGGAGTGGGCCTGCGCGTGACCGGGACCGTGGGCGTGGCCGTCGGTGCGGCCGGGGCCCTGGTCGGGGGCGTGGGCGTTGCCGTGGCCGTGCTGGTGGGTGGGTCCGGAGGCGCTGTGGGTGCTCATGGGCCGGAGCCTGCACCCCTTTCCGTCCCGGCGGCAAATGTTGTTGCCGTTTCCGGGACGGCGGAGTGAAATGCACTCATGGACACGGACCACCCCGCCCCCTACCGAGCCGTCCTCGACGAGGTCGCCCCCCGCCTGCGCCGCCTGCGCACCCAGCGCGGCCTCACACTGGCCGCCCTTTCGGAGGAGACCGGCATCTCCAAGAGCACGCTGTCCCGGCTGGAGTCCGGGCAACGCCGCCCGAGTCTGGAGTTGCTGCTCCCGCTGGCCGCCGCCTACCACGTGCCGCTGGACGACCTGGTGGGCGCCCCGGAGGTCGGTGACCCCCGGGTGCGCCTGACGCCCCGCCCGCTGGTGCACGGCGGGACGGTCGTTCCGCTGACCCGGACCCCGGGCCCGCTCCAGGCGTACAAGATGCTCATCCCCCACCGGGGCACCGAGCCGGACCTGCGGACGCACGAGGGCTACGAATGGCTGTACGTGCTGGACGGCCGCCTGCGGCTCGTCCTCGCCGAGCACGACCTGATCCTCGGGCCCGGCGAGGCAGCCGAGTTCGACACCCGGCTCCCCCACTGGTTCAGCAGCGCGGACGAGCGGTCCGTGGAAGTGCTCAGCCTGTTCGGCCGGCAGGGCGAACGCATGCACGTCCGCGCGAAGCCGAGCGGCTGACGCCACGGCCCGACGCCGACCGGCGGGCCGGCTCGGGAGCGCGGTTCACCAGCGGACGGGCAGTTTCCGGACGCCCCTGATCAACATGCCGGGCAGCCAGTCCAGCGTCGTCGCCCCGGTGTCCCCGGTGAGCCCCGGGAAGCGCCCCAGCAGGGAGCGCAGCGCGATGCGGCCCTCCATCCGGGCCAGCGGGGCGCCCAGGCAGTGGTGCAGTCCGTGCCCGAAGGCGATGTGGCCGCGGGCGTCGCGGCGGATGTCGAACCGGTCGGGTTCCCGGAAGCGGCTGGGGTCGCGGTCGGCGTCGGCCAGGGCGATCAGGACGGCGGATCCGGCGGGGATCACGACCCCGCCCATCTCCACGTCCTCCAGGGCGAGCCGTTCGGTACAGGTCTCGACGGGACCGTCGTAGCGGAGCATCTCCTCGATCGCGCCGTCCAGCAGACCGAGGTCGGCTCGGAGGTCGGCGAGTTGGTCCGGGTGGGCGAACAGGGCCCGCATGCCGTTGCCGATCATGTGGACCGTGGTCTCGTGTCCGGCGATCAGGAGGAGCAGGCTCATGCCGATGAGTTCGTCCGGCGAAAGCCTGTCGCCGCCTTCGTCGACGGCGTGGATGAGCCCGCTGAGCAGGTCGTCCCCGGGCGCGGCGCGTTTGGCCTCGATGAGGGCGACCAGGTAGCGGGGCATCTCCTCGTAGGCGGCGGCCTCGGCCTCGGGGCTGGTGCGGGCGACCATCTCGTTGGACCACGCGCCGAACGCGTCGCGGTCCAGTTCGGGCACGCCGAGCAGTTCGCACATGACGGTCATCGGCAGCGGGAAGGCGAAGGCGTCCACCAGGTCGGCCCTGCGGTCCTCGTGCGCCGCCATGGCGTCGAGGAGTTCGTCGGTCACCTGTTGGATGCGCGGGGCGAGGGCTTCGATGCGGCGGGTCGTGAACTCCCGTGCCACCAGGCGGCGCAGCCGGGTGTGGTCCGGCGGGTCGGACATCAGCATGTGGGCGAGCCCCGGCTGGTCCTGGCCGGTGTTGATGATCTGGCGGAGGTCCCCGGAGCCGCGCCAGTCACGGCTCAGACGCGGGTCGGTGAAGGCGGTGCGACAGGAGTCGTGTCCGACGACCAGCCACATGTCCCTTCCGTCGGGTGTCCGGACGTGGTGGACCGGCCCGCGGCGGCGCAGGCGCGCGTAGACCGGGTAGGGGTCGCGGACGAAGTCCGGACTGAGATCCAGCAGGTCGATGACCGCGGGCTGGGATGACATTCCATTCCCCCTGAACGAATGCGTGCCTTCACCCGCGCGACTGCGCGGCATTCCCACAGTAGTCACGGCGTCGTAGCGCCTGTTTGTCACCCCGTTGCCCCCTCTTCGCCCGGGTCGGGGCGGACTTCGGCCGCTCGGGGGTCAACCGCCCGTCCCTGGGGGCCGGGTGACCGGTTCAGCAGCTCCGTGCGCCGGTGCACGAGGCGCAGATGACGGGGGTCCGGGGTCGGCAAGGATGCGAGGAGGTCGAGGAGTTCGAGCCCGGCTCCGGTGATCGTGCCCGGATCCTTGAGACGGGTCCAGCAGTAGAGGGCGCCGGTCGCGACTGCCCGGACCTCGGGCGCGTCGGCGGGCTGGCCAGGGCGTGGATGTGGCCGCGCGGATCCCGGGCGGGTACGGGCAACCCCACGCCCGGCGACGGCTCGCGGGCCGGTACGGGGAACCCGGCGGCGGCGACGGCCGGTCCGGCGACGGGGATCACCCCCAGCGCCGCCAGGTTGGCGCCGGGGCCACCTGGACGGCCCCCGGCGCGCGGCGGCGTCGCCCGCCACGAGAAGCACGTGTCCGCGCCGGCGCGGACCCTCGATCTGCAGGCACGCAAGGTACTCACCCCGCGAACCGCGCGACGCCAGCGGTGCGTCCTCGCGGGGGCGGATCAGTCGGTGTCGAGGCCGTCGACCAGCCGGTTCAGGAACCGTTCGAACGTGGCTCCGGGGGTGACGGGGCGGGCCGGCGCCTTCAGGACCTCGGCCAGTTCCGGGTGCTCGCCGTCCGCGGCGACGGTGGCCAGGTAGCGGACTTCCGCCGCCGTCCGCTCGGGGGAGGCCGTCGCGGCCTGCTGGGCGAGTTCGTGGGCGACGTGTCCGGCGACGAACCCGGTGAGCTGGGCGAAGACCTCCAGGCGGGCCGCGCCGTCGAGGCCGGTGGGGCGCAGCGCGGCGAGGGCGTGTTCCAGGAAGGCGAGGGCGTGGGGGCCGAGGGAGCGGCGGCCGTGCAGGGCGGCGGGCAGCCAGGGGTGGCGGAGCATCAGGGCGCGCTGGAGGTGGGCGATGGCCTTCAGGTCGGCGCGCCAGTCGCCGGTCGGCGCCCGCGGGACGGGCAGTTCGGCGTTGACCCGGTCGGCCATCAGGTCGAGCAGGGTCTCCTTGTCCGGGGCGTAGCTGTACAACGACATGACGCCGGCGCCAACCTCGGCCGCGAGTCGACGCATGGTGACGGCCTCGATGCCTTCGGCGTCGGCCAGGGCGACGGCAGCCGCCGTGATGGCCTCGCGGGTGAAGGCGGGCTTGCGTCCCCTGCGGGGCTGTTCGGGGCTCAGCCAGAGCTGCCCGGGGTCGACTCGGCCGGCGCCGCCGGGTGCGCCTTCTGCGGTCACGGTACGGGTGTTCCTTTCTTACTCGACGGTCGGCTCCTGTCCTTGCGACGGTCGGCTCCTGTCGGTTCCCATCCAAGCATCCCCTATTCTCGTACCATGTACGAGAATGATGGAGGGGAAACGATGACGCCTGCCCAAGATGCTCCGCCGAGGACGACCTGGACACCGCCCGCCGGCAAGCCGCCGCTGTCCGCCCGCCTGATGAGGGCCGGTTGGCGCCGGCTCCCGGCCCGCCTCCACGAGGTGGGTCTGGAGCGCGGCCTCACCGTCCCCGCCGCCGACGGCAGCCCGCTCGTCACGGACCACTGGTTCCCCCGCTCGCCGGGTGACTTCCCGACCCTCCTCGTCCGCTCGCCCTACGGCCGGGGCCTGCCGTGGGGGCCCCAGTACGGCACCCTCTTCGCCGAACAGGGCTTCCACGTGATCCTGCAGAGCTGCCGGGGAACGGGCGGCTCCGGCGGCCGCTTCGACCTCTGGCGCAACGAGGCCGCCGACGGCCGGGCCACCGTCGCCTGGCTGCGCGAACAGCCCTGGTTCGACGGTTCCCTGGGCACGATCGGCCCCAGCTACCTCGGGTACACCCAGTGGGCCCTGGCCCTGGACCCGCCGCCGGAGTTGAAGGCGATGGTCGTACAACTCGGCCTGCACGACCCCTGGGCCCTGTTCCACGCGGACGGCGCCCTCCACCTGGAGCACGCCCTCCTGGTCGGCGCCGCCATGAGCCACCAGCACCGGGGCACGGTCCCGTTCCTCAAGGCCTCCCTGCGGCTGCGGCGCCTGCTGCGCGGCCTCGCCCCCTCGGCCCCGCGACCGGACTCGTACGCGGCCGCGCTCGGCGGCGTACCCGCCTGGTTGGACGAGGTGATCGCCCACCCCGACCGGGACGACCCGTACTGGAGCGACGCGTCCACCGCGGCCGCCGCCGAGCTGCCGGGCGTGCCGACCGCGCTGATCACCGGCTGGTACGACGCCCTCGCCGGCCAGACCTTCGAGCAGTACGCCCGCCTGAGCCGGGCCGGCGGACCCGACAGCGCCCTGCTCGTCGGACCGTGGACCCACACCTCCGCCCTGAGCCGGGGCTGGCCCGAGGTGTTCGCGGAGAGCCTCGGCTGGCTGCGTGCCCACCTGTGCTCCGATCCCTCGGGCCTGCGCCCGACCGGCGTACGGGTCCACGTCGGGGGTGAGGACGCCTGGCGCGACCTCGACGCGTGGCCGCCGCCCCGGGCCGCCCGCTCCTGGTTCCCCGCGCCGGACGGGCACCTGATCCGGCTGGCCCCCGACGGCTCCGCACCGCTGGCGTCCTTCACGCACGACCCCGCCGACCCCACCCCGTCCGTGGGCGGCCCGCTGCTGTCGCTCGGCGCCGGACCGCGCGACAACAGCGCCCTGGAGGCCCGCGCCGACGTCCTGATCTTCACCGGGCCGCCGCTCGCGGAACCCGTCGACGTCCTGGGTCCCGTCCTCGCCCGATTGAGCCTGTCCGCCGACGGCGGGCGCGCGGACGTCTTCACCCGCCTGTGCGACGTCGACCCCCGGGGCCGTTCCACCAACGTCTGTGACGCACCGGCCGTGCTGCGTGCCGACGGCCCGGCGCCCGTACCGGTCACCGCCGCGATGGGGCACACGGCGTACCGCTTCGCCGCCGGCCACCGCATCCGCTGGCAGATCAGCGCGGCCCCGCACCCCCGCTTCGCCCCCGCACCCGACCCGGCGTGCGACGCTCCAGCCGGGCCGGTGCGCATCACCGTCCACTGCGACTCGGCGTTGCTGCTCCCCGAGGGCGCTCCGGGTGACGTGGTCATGGGCACCCCCCGAGGTGCCGTAGGGTTGGGTTCACCGACGCGGGGTGGAGCAGCTCGGTAGCTCGCTGGGCTCATAACCCAGAGGTCGCAGGTTCAAATCCTGTCCCCGCTACTGCCCGGGAGGGGCTCGGATCCGTTCGGATCCGGGCCCCTCCCGTTTTTTGCGTGCCCGGCGCTTTTCACCTGCCCGGTGCTCGTCATTTGCCGGTGCTTGTCATTTGCCCGGTGCGGGGCTCCTGGCGGCGATCAGCGTGGCGCCGGCGAGCAGGAGGGCGGCCCACACCGCGGGCACCCACGCCGACGTACCGCCCGCCGGCTCCGGCGCCACCCGCCGCCGTGCGTCGTAGGCCACCTCGATCTCCTCGCCCCGCGCCGCCAAGGGCCGGTCGTCCTTCAGTTCGTCGGGGTAGCCCCCGGGGCAGTCGAGTACGAGGCGGTGGACGGTCTTGGCAGGCGGACCGCCCTCGCCGTAGGACCCCTGCACCTGGCTGTGCGCCTCGCGCACGACGCAGACGGCGACCTCGGCCCGCCCGGCGGCCCGGTCGGCCGCCGTCACGGTCAGCAGCAGGCCCACCGCCAGGAACAGCACCCCGAACAGGGCGCCGCTGCCGTGGGTGCGTACGAAGTACAGTGCGCAGGCCGCGGTGCCCAGCACCGCCCCCACCCCGACGGCGACCGCGGCCGACGGCGGGTTCGGGCCCGCGAAGTAGAAGTGGGCCCAGCCGTACAGCGCCGCCGCGACGACGACGGGCAACGCCGCCGTCGGCCGCCCCCCGCGCCCCTCCCCTGCCCGCACCCGCACCACCCCCGGCAAGGGGGACGCCGTCCGGCGCCCGGTGGTTGCCGGGCGCCGGCGCGGCGGGGCGTGGGCCGCCGGGCGGGCCTATTCGCCCTTCGCGTTCACTTCCTCGGCCGGGCAGACGGTGTTCCCGGCGGCGTCGCCGGACCCGCCCTGCCCCTCCGGGAGTTCCCCCGTCAGCAGGAACCGGTCGACGTACCGCTTCACGCAAGTCGAGTGGGGGTAACCGGTGTGGCCGTGGCCCTCGTAGTCGACGACGACCGCCGAGCCGAGTCGGCGGGCCGTCTCCTCGGTCCACGCGTACGGGGTCGCGGGGTCGTTGCGGACTCCGACCAGGAGCATCGGCGGGGCTCCGGGGTGATCGATGTCGGCGACGAACCGGTCCGCCCGGCCTTGGCCGTGGCAGAGCTCGGTCTCCGACAGCTCGCCGCGTCCGAAGATCGGGGAGGCCTTCTCGAACTCCGGCAGCAGGGTGTCGAGTTTGCGCTGGACCGCCGCCGCGTCCCCGGCGCCGCGATCGGTGTAGTCGGCGCAGTTCACGACGGTCAGGGCCGCGCCCTCGTTGTCCGACTCCGGCTCGGCGAGGTCCGCCAGGACCGTGAGGTCCCCGCTCCGCTCCAGTAGGCCCAAACCGCGGGCCAGTTCCGGCCAACTCTTGGTTCCGTACAGTGAGTTCTCGATGGCGAAGGCCAGCGACTGGCCGGTGAACTCCTTGCCGGCCGCGGTGCGCAGCGGCTGCTCGTCCAGCCGGGTGACCAGCCGTTCGGTCTGCCGTACGGCTTCCTTCGGCTCCATCCCGGCGAAGACGCAGCCGGGTTGCGCGGTGCACCAGGCGACGAACCCCTCGAAGGCGAGCTGCTGGCCCTTCACGACGTCCAGGGCCTGTTCGGTCAGGGGTTTGGCGAGGGTGTCGACCCCGTCAAGCACCATCCGGCCGACGCGTCGCGGGAACTCGGCCGCGTAGACGGCGCCGATCCGGGTGCCGTAGGAGGCGCCCACGTAGTGGAGTTTCGACTCGCCGAGCGCCGCGCGCAGGACGTCCATGTCGCGGGCGACGTCGACCGTGCCCACGTGGTGCAGAATCGGTCCGGTACGGCTCTCGCAGGCGCGGTTCGCCGCCTCGGTGGCGTTCAGCAGCTCGGTGGCGTCCATGTACTCGGTGCCCACGAGCGGCAGGGCGCCGTCGCAACTGATCGGGGAGCTCTCGGCGATGCCCCGGGGGTCGAAGCCCACCATGTCGTAGGACCGGGCGAGGTCCTGCCAGCGGGCGAAGCGCTGGGCCGTGCCCGCGGCGCCGCTCTGGCCGGGTCCCCCGTAGTTGAGCACGAGCGAGCCCAGCCGGTGCGGCCCGGTGGCCGGGATGCGGGACAGGGCGAGCTCGACGGTGCCCCGGTCGGGGTGTGCGTAGTCGAGGGGGACCGCGAGTGTCCCGCACCGCATGACGGCGGGGTGGGACGTGGGGCACGAGCCCCAGGTGATCTTCTGCTGGTAGAACGCGGTCAGCCGCGGATCGTCCGGGACCGGTGGCGACGTGCTGCCGCCCAAGGTGGTCGCGGCGGTCAGGGCTGCGGCGCACAGGAGGGTCGCGCATCGCATGGCACGCTCCGAGGGATGTGCCCCTCTTCCACCATAGGCGGCGCCGGCGGAGGTGGCGCGTCCGGAGGGGGCGGGATCGGCTCCCCACCCGTACGCGCGCCGCCGTCGGGGTAGCGGCCGGTCGGCGGTGGTCTCCCGAGCGGGGGGCCGTACCGTCGGCGGTGCTGTCCGCGACGACGAGGGCGGACAGCACCGCGGCGGCCCCGCTCGGCCGGATCCTTGACGGGTGCCGACCTGGTCGGTGCGCTGGAGGGGGCGGGCCCGGGTCCGTGCCTCAGAGGGTGGCGGGTCGTCCGGCGAGGGTGAACGAGTGGCCGGCGGGGTCGCTGAACAGCCGTGAGTCGTGGGGGCCTTCCTCGACGTCGGTGGCGATCGGTCGGGCTCCGAGGGAGACCGCCTCGCGCTCGGCCTCGTCGAGATCGGCGGGGTCGACCAGGATCCGCAGGTGCGCCTGCTGCGAGTCCTCGGGGCGCGGCCAGCTGGGCGGGGCGTAGCCGTGGTCCCGGCGCACGGCGAGCTGCACTCCGGCGGTGCCGACCACTTCGACGATGTCGGGGTTGTCCCCCATCCGCACGTCGGCGTCCAGGAGTTGGGCGTAGAAGAGGGCCAGGGCCTGGGGCTCGGCGCAGTCCAGTACGAGAACACTCGTCTTCTTGACCGTCATGGCCCGCGCTTACCCGCCGTACCCGGCGCCATGCGGTGCGGCGGCGAGTGTCCGCGCCGGCGGCGGTGCCGCAGGCTATTATTGACGTTCCGTCAATTCAGTTCCACGGCGAGGCTGTCGGTGGATTCCGGCTCCTCGGCGGGTTGGGGGACGTCGGCGGAGGCGCCCCGCGCCAGGCTCTCGCGCAGCCCGGTGAGCCGTGCGATCTCGGCGACGCGGGCGCCCTGCCGGGCCGCGGTGAGCTGCTCACCGCCGACGGTGTCCAGGACGGCGTCGATGCCTTCGGGCGCCGCCTCTGCGAGTTGCTCCCCGAAGGGCGGGTGCCCCGGAGCAGGACCGTGTCGCCCGTTCGTCGACGAGGCGGGCGGCCTTGGCGGGCGATCCGGTGGCGGCGATCACCCG
Organism: Streptomyces sp. NPDC048383; assembly: GCF_040651775.1. Classification (NCBI taxonomy): domain Bacteria; kingdom Bacillati; phylum Actinomycetota; class Actinomycetes; order Kitasatosporales; family Streptomycetaceae; genus Streptomyces; species Streptomyces sp. NPDC048383. The sequence continues at coordinate 82,743 of NZ_JBEZKS010000024.1, read as the reverse complement.
GGCGGCGCCCAGCAGTCGGGCGGTCCGGCCCGCCAGGGAGCCGACCGCTCCGGCGGCCCCCGTCACGAGGACGACGTCGCGGGGGCGGATCCGGACGAGGCGGGTGAGGGCCCCGTAGGCGACCGCCCGCCCGGGAGTGCCCGCCGCGGGTCAGCGGGCGGACAGTTCCGAGGGGGCTTCCTGGACCACCCAGCCGTTGCCGTCGGGGTCCTCGAACGTCAGGAAGGAGTTCCAGGTCCCGCCCTTGCCGTCCTCCCAGCCGTTCGCCCCGACGTGCCGGACCGGGGAGACGACGACGCCGCGGGCGACGAGTTCCTCGCGGGCCGCCTCGATGTCCGTGACGCAGAGCTGCAAGCCTTGCAGGCTTCCGGGGGTCGCCTCGCGCGTGCCGGGCGCCGTGGGCATTCCGTGCAGCATCGCGATCGAACAGCGCGAGCCGGGCGGGGTCAGCTGGATGATGCGCATGCCGGGGGCGACCTCGTCGTCGAGGTCGACCTTGAATCCGATTCTGTCGGCGTAGAACTCCTTCGCGCGGTCCATGTCGGTGACGGGGACGGGTACGACTTCGAGTGTCCAGTTCATGGAGGGGCTCCTCGTGTCACGCCGGCGGGTCGGTCCGGGCCGGTGGCCCGGGTGAGGGGGGCGGGTCCACGGTGTCCCACGAACGCCTCGCGCGCACGCCGCAACGCCGCCGCCGCTGTCCCCGAGTTCTGTTGACGGGGAGGCGGGCCAGGGTGAACGCCTGCCGGAGGAGAGGGGGTTGTACCCTTCTCAGTCCGTCCGGACCGGTCGGCGCAGGAGGTAGACGCCGGCGCCCGTGGCCAGGACGGCCATGCAGCCGATGAACACCAGCCCCGCGCCCTCCAGGCCCATCGGGCCCGTCAGGAGGCCCACGCCGATCACCGGCACGGAGATGCCCGTGTACGCCACCACGAACAGGGTCGAGATCACCGCCGCGCGGCGGTCGGCCGGGGACGCCGCGGCCACCGCGGACAGCGCCCCGCGGAAGGCCAGGCCCTGCCCGGCCCCGCCGACGAGCGCACTGGCCACCACCAGGGACAGCTGGTCCCACCACAGGGCGCCCGCCAGCAGGGCCAGGCCGGCGAGCAGCCCGGCACAGCCCAACGGCAGGGAACGCCCCACGCCGAACCGGCCGACCGCGAGCTGTCCGGCGGTCGAGGCGAAGAAGGCCAGGGCGACGACGAGCCCGCTGACGGCGCGGTTGTGCACGTCCAGGGACTCCGCGAGGAACGCCGGACTGACCGAGGTGAACACCCCGAACAGGGCGAACCCCACGAACGCGGCGATGGCGGAGGGCCCGAAAACCGTCCGGACGCCAGGCGGCAGCGCGGGCCGCTGGGGGCGTACGGTGCTCAGCGGGCGACGCTCCGCCACGGTCTCCGGGAGCCGCAGCAGGACCGCCGCCGACGCCGCCACCAGGGCGAGGTGCACGACGAACGTCAGGTGGAGGGGCCAGGCCGCGTACTGGGCGAGGATGCCGGCGAGCAGCGGACCGCACCCCAGGCCGCCCATGTTGGCGGCGGTCGCCACGAGGGTGGCCCGGGAGGAGCCGTCCCGGGGGGCCAGTTCCATGACGTAGGCGGTGGCGGCCCCGGTGAACAGGCCGGCGGACAGGCCGGACAGCAGCCGTCCGGCGTACAGCCAGCCCATCGCGTCGGCGCTCAGGAAGCAGCCGGCGCTCGCGGCGGCGAAGGCGAGGCCCGCGAGGAGGACCGGCCGTCGGCCGACCGCGTCGGAGGCGTTGCCCGCGAGCAGCAGGACGCCGATGACGCCGAAGGCGTACACGGCGTAGATGACGGTCACCATCAGTTCGGAGAATCCGAACTTCTCCTGGTAGAGGCCGTAGAGGGGGGTCGGCAGAGTGGTGCCGGCCATGCACACGGCGAACACCGCCCCGCCGAGCACGCACTGACGCCACCTTCGACGGTCACCGTCCATGCGGCCGACGGTAACCCCCGCCCGCCGTCCCGGCCGGGCACGGCGTGCCCGGCGCGCCGGGAGGGGGCCGGAGGGCTGCCGGACGGGGCGCGGCGGAAAATGCCGTGCCGGTCGGGGGTCCCGCTGCCTACACTCGCGGTGCGCGCCGCCGATCGGGCCGGGCGCGTCCGACGCCGAACGATGAGAAGGGGAACCGGGCCATGCGCACCCACCGCACCGTCGCCTTGGTTCCCCCGTCCCGTTACGACGTGATCCCGGTGTCTCGCGCCGTGCGGTGCCGGCCGCGCGGCCGGCGCCGTATGCCCGTGACACACGTCTAGGCCCCGACCTCCGCTCCTCCCGTTCCCCCCTTCCGCCCTGCCGGGTTCCGTCCCGGCACGGGCCGGTACGCCGGGGCGGGGGCGTGCGGGTGGGTGCGTACGTGGTCCGGGAATCGCGCCGATCCCTGTTCCATTTCGTTCGAAAGGCCTCGGGCCATGCGCACCAACCGGCGTTCCACCGTCCCCTTCTCCCCCACCCTGACGACCCTGCGCAACCTCGGGATCCTCGCCCACGTCGACGCGGGCAAAACCACCGTCACCGAGCGGATCCTGTTCGCCACGGGCGCCGTCCACAAGCGGGGCGAGGTCCATCACGGCACCACGGTCACCGACTTCGACGCCCAGGAACGCGACCGCGGCATCACCATCTTCGCCGCGGCCGTCAGCTGTACCTGGCAGGGGCACCGCGTCAACCTGATCGACACGCCCGGGCACGTGGACTTCGCCGACGAGGTCGAGAGGTCCCTGCGGGTCCTGGACGGGGCGGTCGCCGTGTTCGACGCCGTCGCGGGCGTCGAACCGCAGAGCGAGTCGGTGTGGCGCCAGGCCGACCGGCACGGTGTGCCGCGGATCGCGTTCGTCAACAAGCTGGACCGGGCGGGCGCCGATCTCGACGCGGCGGTCGCTTCGATCCGTGACCGGCTCGGCGCGGTCCCGCTGGTGGTCCAGCTGCCCGTCGGGCGGGAGGACGACTTCCGCGGCGTGGTGGACCTGGTTCGGATGCGGGCGCTGATCTGGCACGACGGCGACGACACCCACCGTACGGAGCCGGTGCCCGAGCCGCTGCGCGAGGAGGCGCTGCGGCGCCGCCGGCTGCTGGAGGAGGCGGTCGCGGAGCTGGATCCGCAGGCGTTGGAGGAGTTCTGCGCGGAGTCCGCGCTGAGCGGGCCGACCCTGGTCCACGCCCTGCGGCGGCTGACGCTGCGGCGGGAGGCCGTGGTGGTGCTGTGCGGTTCGGCGTACCGCAACCGCGGGATCGAGCCGCTGCTGGACGCGGTCGTGGCGTACCTGCCGTCGCCCGCGGACATGCCGCCGGTGCGCGGGACGGCCGCCGGCGCCGAGCAGGAGCGGGCTCCCGACCCGGCGGCGCCGTTCACGGCGCTCGCGTTCAAGGTGTCGGCCACGGCGACGGGCCGGCTCACCTACCTGCGGATCTACGCGGGCACCCTGCGCAAGGGGGCGACCGTACTGGATCCCGGTACGGGCCGTACGGAACGCGTCGGGCGGATCCTGCGGGTGCAGGCCGACCGGCACGAGGAGAGGGAGGAGGCCGTGGCCGGTGACATCGTCGCCGTGATCGGGCCGAAGACGGCCCGCGCGGGTACGACGCTGTGCGCTCCGGACGCGCCCGTCCTGCTGGAACCGCCGAAGGTGGCCGATCCGGTGGTGTCGGTCGCGGTGGAGGCGCGGCGCGGCACCGACACGGGGCGGCTCGCCGTGGCGCTGGCACGGCTGGCGGAGGAGGATCCTTCGCTGGTGGTGCGCTCGGACGCGGAGACCGGTCAGACCGTGCTGTCGGGGTTGGGCGAGCTGCACCTGGAGGTCGCGGTGGAGAAGATCCGCAGCGGGCACGGGGTGGAGGTGGCCGTCGGTCAGCCGCAGGTCTCCTACCGGGAGACCGTCGTGCGCGGGGTGACCGGGCTGGTGTACCGGCACGTCAAACAGGACGGTGGCGCGGGCCAGTTCGCGCACGTCGTCATCGACGTGGAGCCGCTGGCGGAGCCCGGGTTCGCGTTCCGGTCGGCGGTCGTCGGCGGCCGGGTGCCGCAGGAGTACGCGCGCGCCGTGGAGGCGGGTTGTCGCGACGCCCTCGCCGAGGGTCCGTTGGGCGGTTTCCCGGTGACGGGGCTGCGGGTGACCCTCACCGACGGGGCGACCCACTCCAAGGACTCCTCGGAGATGGCGTTCCGGGCCGCGGGCCGCTTCGCCCTGCGCGAGGCGCTGCGGGTGAGCGCCGTCGAACTGCTGGAGCCGGTCGTGGAGGTGACGGTGACCGTGCCGCAGGACGCTGTCGGCGGCGTCCTCGGTGATCTCGCGGCCCGCCGGGGTCGGGTCGGCGGCTCCACGTCCGTCGCCGGGACCGCGGTGATCACGGCGACGGTGCCGCTGGCGGAGCTGTTCGGGTACGCGTCCCGGTTGCGGGGCCGGACCCAGGGGCGGGGCACCTTCACCACCCGGCCCGCGGGTCTCGCCCCGGTCCCGTCGTCGGTCGCTGGTGCGCTGCCGGCCCGTTAGGGGCAGGTGCCGGATCCCCGTCCTCCCACTCGCGGGGGACGGGGATACGGCGCGGGGCGGGCGGACCGGCGGCTCGCCGGGGGCCGGTCGGCAGGGCGAGGGCCGCCGCCGGCACCGAACCCGCCGGGGCCGTACCGGTCATGGGTGGGCCGACTGCCCCAACGCCTGCCAGCCCGCGCCTCGTTGGCGCCCGGGGTGCCCTCACCGCGAAGCGGGGGTCGGGCCCGACGTTCCGGTGCCGGGACCGGTTCGCGCCCGCGCCATCGGCCCACGGTGGTACGCCCGTACGCCCCGGCGTCCGCGGGGTGACATCCATCGGCGCACCGCGTGGCCCCGGTTCGTCCAGACGGGGCGGGTTACGGCGCGGCCGGGCGATGGTCCGATGGTCCGATGGTCGTGCGGGGCACTCTCTGAAAGGAGCGCGCCACCACCCATGCCCGTCTCTCGTTTGACGTCCGGATCACCCGAAGGGAGAAGCATGGTGCGTACGAGGTCCACCGCGTTGGCCACTGCCCTGCTGTCGACACTGTTGTGCGCCGCCGGGGGGCCGGCGAGCGCACGGGACGGAGTTCCACCGGACGGACAGTCCCTGCACGAGGCCGCGCTGCTCGGCATCGCGACGGCCGGTGGCGCGGCCGCGCAGGAGTTCAGGACGTCCGAGGCCCGCCTGTCGCGGGTGAGCCTGTACTTGAGCAGCGCCGCCGCCACGGGTCGGGTACGGATCGAGGTGCGCGGCGCGCGCGAGGACGCCGGTTCCACGATCGCCGCGCGGACGGTCGATGTGGCGAAGCTGGGCGGCGCGGGCGCGGGCTGGGTGGAGGTGCCCCTGGACGCCCCCGTGACGCCCGGCACCCCGTACTACCTGTTCGCGCAGGCGACCACCCCGGACGGCAAGCCGGTCGTCTGGCACGGTACCCGCCGGGCGGAGGCCGGCGCCCCCGTCAGCTGGCGGCACGACGGGGCGGCGGACCAGTGGGAGGCCGTCGAGGACCGGCTGGCGTTCCACGTGAACCCGACCGGCGAGGAGCGGTGCGGCGAGACGGACCCCTGTTACGTGCCCGCCTCCGACCGGATCGCGCGGACCTCCGGCCTGCTCTCCAACGGGACCGCGGTGGAGGCGGTCACTCCGGAGTTCGCCGTCGGCGCCGACTACGTGCGGGGCAGCAACGTGCTGCGGCTGCCGTCCGGCCGGTGGCGGTACCTGCCCGCGGGCGCCACCGCGTCCGTCGTCGTCGAGGCGGACGACCCCGGCGCCCTGGAGCAGATCGCCGAGTCCCGGGCCTGGCTGGCGTCGGGCCGGATCCCGGGCGCGGCGGGGCCGCGGCGGGAGGGCGCGGAGCGGGCCCTGCTGTCGATGCGGGCGTTGCTGCGACCGAACGGTGCCTTCGCGGCGGCCTGGTCGTCGTTCTGGGACTTCTCGTGGCCGCGCGATTCCGCTTTCGCCTCCGCGGCGTTCGCGCACACCGGGTACGACGAGGAGGCGTACCGGATCCTGCGCTTCAACGCGCAGACCCAGCGGGCGGACGGCACCTGGGACGCCCGTACCCGGTTGGACGGTTCGGGTCCGCCGGACGACCGGCCGTGGCAGTTGGACGGGAACGGTTGGGTGCCGTGGGCCACCTGGCAGTGGTACCGGGCGGCGCCGCAGGACGGTCGGGCCGCGCGGCTGGAGGCGCTGTACCCGATGATCCGCAAGGCGGCCGACCACACGGCGGGCACCCTCGACGCCGACGGCCTGCCACCGGCCTCCCCCGACTACTGGGAGCTGGAGACCGAGAGCGCGAACATCGGTACCGCAGCGCCGCTGCTGGCCGGGCTGAACGCCGCCGCCGACCTGGCACGCGGCCTCGGTCGGACGCAGGACGCCGCCCGGTGGGCGGACGCGGCGCAGCGGTTGTCCGCGGGCATCGCGGCCACGTTCGCGCCGCTGGGGTACCCGCGGACCGCCGACGGTTCGAACGGTCGGGACAGCGCCGTCGGCTTCATGGCGCCGCCGTTCAACAACGCCCCCGCGGACCTGCCCCGGGCCCTGGACGACACGTACGCCGCGCTGCTGCGGCCCAACGGGGGCGTGGTCCCGGGTGACGACCCGGACGCGCCCTGGGGCAACATCACCTGGACGGCCAGTACGTCCTTCTTCGCGCTCGCCTGGGCGGGTACGGGGCAGCGGGAGAAGGCCGACGCGGTCGTGGACTGGGTGCTGTCGAAGCGCAACGCGCTCGGGGAGCTGCCCGAGACCGTCAGCGTCGACGGCCGGCCGAAGGCGGTCGTACCGCTCGGGTGGACGGACGCGATCGTCCTCCTCGCGCTGCTCGGCACCGAGGGCACCCCGCTGCCGACGCCGCCCGCGGCCCGCCCCTGATCGGAGCGTCGACACCCCCCTCTTCGGACGGCTCAGCGCCCGGATCCGACGGCGCCGGATCGCGCGGGACCCTTCCCGCGCGGGCCGGCCGCCGTCGGATCCGGGCGTTTGACACGGCCGACACCTGAGTCCATTATTCCACTACTCATCTAGTGGATTTACGGAAAGGGGGGGACGCCGTGCGCAGTACGACCGATTTCGACGCGGCCGACAACCGGTGGGCCATCGAGGCACACGGGCTGGGCAAGAGGTACCGCCGGGGATGGGCCCTGCGGGACTGCACCTTCCGGATCCCCGCCGGTCGCATCGCCGCCCTCGTCGGACCCAACGGCGCCGGCAAGAGCACCCTGCTCGGTCTCGCGACCCGGCTCGTCGAGCCGACCGCCGGCGAGCTGAAGATCTTCGGCCTGCCCGTCGGCTCCGATGGGACGAGGACCCGCTGGGCCCACCTCGGACAGGACAAGCCGCTCTTCAAGCGGTTCACGGTGGCCCGGACCCTGCGCATGGGGCAGGAACTCAACCCCGGCTGGGACCAGGAGGTGGCCGAACGGATCGTGCGCTCCGGCAACGTGCCGATGGACGCGCGGATCGCGGACCTGTCGGGCGGCCAGCACACCCGGGTGGCCCTCGCGCTCGCCTTCGGCAAGCGACCCGAACTGCTCCTCCTGGACGAGCCGATGGCCGACCTCGACCCGGTGGCCCGCGACGAGATCGGCTCGCTGCTCCTCGCCGAGGCGGCCGAGAACGGAACCACGGTCCTGCTCTCCTCCCACTTGCTGAGCGAGATCGAGGACATGTGTGACCACCTGTTGGTCCTCGCCGACGGACAGGTCCGCATGGCGGGCGACACCGACGAGTTGGTCCCCATGCACACGGTGGTGACGGGCGTGACCGACGGGTCCGGCGCCCTGCCCGCCGCCCTCGGCGCCCACACCCTGATCGAGGCCCGGACCTCGGGACGCCACTTCAGCGCTCTGGTGCGCCGCCAGGGGTGGATCGGCAGCGAATGGCAGCCGACCGAGCCGAGCCTGGAGGAAGTGCTGCTGGCCTACCTCCGCTCGCCGCAGGCGCCCGCCCTGCTGTCCCCCACCTCCGTCCCCGGCCACCGAGAGGACCACGCCGCATGAGCACGCTCACCCAGGACCCCACGATCCGCGGCCGCGAGCCCTCCGGTCCCCGCGCGCTGCGCGGACTGGCCTGGCTCATGGTCCACCAGCACCGCGCGGCCCTGCTGTGCTGCCTCGCGCTCACCCTCATCGGCGCGGCCTGGATCGTCTACCAGCGCGGCGCGATGCTGAACGACCTGCACGCCGCCGGTTGGCCGGGCAAGCGGGGGGACTCCCTCCCGCAGGACCTGACCAACCGGATATCCAACGATCTCAACTCCGGTGGAGTGACCCTGGGCTTCGTCCCGGTCCTGCTGGGCGCGTTCCTGGGCGCACCGCTGATCGCTGCGGACTACGAGAACGGGACGGGACGGCTCGTCGCCACCCAGTCCGTGTCGCGGCTCCAGTGGCTGCTGGCCAAGGTGTCCTTCGCCCTGCTCGTGGTGACCGTACCGACGACGATCCTGAGCCTGCTGTACGGCTGGTGGTGGCGGTCGTTGGGACCGCTCGCCCCCAACGACTGGCTGACCGGCGCCCTCTTCGACACCACGGGTCCGGTCCTGGTCGCCACCGCCCTGTGCACCACCTCCCTCGGCATCGCGGTGGGCGCGCTCGTGCGGCGGGTGACGCCCGCCATGGTCGCGACCTTCCTGGTCTCGGCCATCGGCCTGACCGTGGCCGGCGGCCTCCGCGACGAACTCGCCACGCCGCGCCGGGTCGCCTGGCCGCTCGACGGCGAGACGCCGGCCGCCCTGGGCGGCGGGGTCGAGGTGGACCAGTGGGTCGGTACCGCGTCGGGCAAGCTCTACGGCTGGTCCACCTGCGCCCATGACGCCGCGGCCGAGAAGTGCCGCAGCGACCTCGGCATCGTCAACACGGTCCGGGACTACTTCGACCGCGACCAGATGGTGGGCATGCAGTGGACCGCGGCGGGCGTGCTCCTGGCGCTGACCGTGCTGTTCCTGACGGTGTGCGTGCTCCGGACCCGCAGGGGCCGGCTGTAGTCCGGCGAGCACCTGGTGCTGTGACCGGAAAGGTCCGCCGGGTCGCGGCGCCCGGCACGGCACCTCGCCGCGTTGTCGGACCGCGGAAGTACGTCCAGTACGAGCCGCGGCCCTCCGCCTCGCGACGCACCGCACCGAACACCGCGACCCGGCAAACCCTTCCGGCCACAGCACTAGGCTGAGCGAAAACGACGAGGACCAAGGAGGCGGGCACCGTGGTCGTGTTCCGCATCGAACGACGCAGCGGCCTGCCCGCCTACCTCCAGATCGTCCACCAGGTGGAGCAGGCGCTCCACATGGGGGCACTGGCCGAGGGCGACAAGCTGCCCACCGCGGCGCAGGTCGCCGCCACCACGAAGGTGAACCCCAACACCACCCTCAAGGCGTACCGCGAACTGGAGCGGTCCGGACTGGTCGAAGTGCGGCAGGGCTCGGGCACCTTCATCACGCGGACGCTGGCGACGCCCCGGACGGCGCCGGAGTCCCCCGTGCGGGCCCGGCTGGGCGAGTGGATGCGCGAGGCGCGCGCGCAGGGACTGACCTCGCAGGAGGTCACCAGCCTGTTCGACACCGTGCTGGGCGAGGAGTATCCGGCGGGCGAACCAAGACCGGCGCACACGCCGTCCGTCCCGGTGGCGCCCGGCCCCTGAGGCCCGTCGCCGGATCGCGCCCGCGACCGCTCCCACCGGGCCCCCACCCGTCGGTGGTGGCCGCGGCCATGTCCGGGGCCCGGACTGTGGTGGCGGCGCACATCGGCAGCCCCCGGTACGCGTCCCTACCGTTCGGGTCATGACGAGCGGATTCGGTGGAACGGCGCCCGGACTCCCGACGGGCGCACTGGTCGGACGTACGGCCCTGGTGACCGGCGGCGGCAGCGGCATCGGGCGGGCCTGTGTCGAGGCCCTGGCGGGCGCCGGGGCCTTCGTCCACGTGGTGGACCTCGACGCGCGGGCCGCCGCGGAAGTGGCGCGGCGGGTGGACGGGCGCGCGCATCCGGTGGACCTGGCCGATCCCGCCGCCCTGGCGTCCCTGCCCGAGGATCCCGACATCCTGGTCAACAACGCGGGACTGCAACACGTCGCGGCCATCGAGGACTTCCCGCCCCGGATGTTCGACCGGCTGCAGCAGGTGATGGTCACCGCACCGTTCCTGCTGCTGCGCCGCGCCCTGCCGCACATGTACCGGCGCGGTTGGGGCCGGGTGGTCAACATCTCCAGCGTGCACGGCCTGCGGGCCAGCCCCTACAAGTGCGGTTACGTCACGGCCAAGCACGCCCTGGAGGGCCTCAGCAAGGTCACCGCGCTGGAGGGCGCGCCGCACGGCGTGACGAGCAACTGCGTGAACCCCGGCTACGTGCGCACCCCGCTCGTGGAACGCCAGATCGCCGCGCAGGCCGAGGCCCACGGGATCCCGCCCGAACAGGTCGTCGGCGAGGTGCTGTTGCGCGGTTCGGCGATCAAGCGACTCATCGAACCGGAGGAGGTGGCGGCCGTCGCCCTGTGGCTCTGCGGGCCGCACACCGGCCACGTCACGGGGGCCTCCCTCCCCATGGACGGCGGTTGGACCGCCGCCTGACGTACGGCGCCCCGGTCCTATCGGGCCACTTGAAACCCCCTGGGCAAGCTGGTCCGGACCAACTACGTTGGGGCGTCGCCAGTTCGCCGTTTCCCCGAGGGTGGATGATGATCACGCGTCGCTCCGTTCTGCTGCTCGCCGGCTCGGCCACCGGCGGCCTGTTGCTCTCGCCCACCACCGCCCAGGCCACCGCCGCGCTCCCCCTGCCCGCCCCCACCGCGTCCCGGACCGTCGGCACCCGCACCCTCCACCTGGTCGACACCGCGCGCGAGGACCCGTTCGCCCCGGACCGCCGCCCGCGCGAGCTGATGGTGCAGCTCTGGTATCCGGCCCTCGCCAGGGCGGGACGTCCCCGCGCCGCGTACACCACCGCCGCGGTCGCCGCCGAGCTGGAGTCCGGCCTGCCGCTGACCGCCGGGACGTTGGCCGCCGTCCGCCCGCACGCCCGGGACGCGGCCCCCGCGGCGCAGGGCCCGCTGCCGTTGCTGCTGCTCGGCCACGGGCGCAAGGGTGGCCGCGCCAACTGCACCGCCCTGGCCGAGGACCTCGCCGCGCACGGGTACCTCGTCGCCGCCGTCGACCACACCTTCGACGCCGCGGTGGTCGAGTTCCCCGGCGGCCGGATCGTACGTGGCGTGTTGCCGGAGGAGCCGGCCGATTGGGGCGCCCAGGAGCGCCTGGAGATCGCAGCGCGGGTCGATGACCTGCGTTTCCTGGCCGGCGAACTCCTCCGGCCGCGCGGCGGCGCGGGCGGGTGGGGGTGGCCGCGGGCCGACCCGGCGCGGATCGGGGTGCTCGGCCACTCCATGGGCGGTTCGGCCGCGGCCGAGGTACTGCGCGTGGACGGCCGCTTCCGGGCCGGACTCGGTCTGGACGGCGCCCTCTTCGGCTCGCCCGTGGCCGAGCAGGGCCTGGACCGGCCGTACATGCTGCTCACCGCGGCGGAGGACCACGACACCTGGCGGCAGTGGCGGGACCACCAGCGCGGCTGGGCCCGCCAGGTGCGGATCACCGGTACCGGACACCTCACCTTCACCGACCTGCCGCACTTCGCCGCGGCGGGCGGACTCCCGCGGTCCTGGCCGGCCGACCTGTACGCGGAACTCCTCGGCACCCTGGCCCCGGCCAGGTCGACGCGGCTGGTCCGGGCCTACGCGCGGGCCTTCTTCGACCGCTTCCTGCGCGACCTTCCCGCCCCGCTGCTGGACGGCCCCTCGACGCGGTTCCCGGAGGCGCGGTTCCGCTGGAGCCACCCGGGCACCGGCCCGCGCTGACGCGCGCCGACCGCCCCCGTCACGAATACCGCGTCACCAGACCCCGCCTGCGGAAGGAGCGCATCATCCGGCTCAGCGCGAACAGGCTGAGCAGCATCAGGACGAGCGTCCCGGCGGTGGCCGTGCCCAGCTCCCGCCAGGGCATCCCCCCTCCGCCGGTCAGGGCCCGACCGGCGGCGAAGACGTGCGTGGTGGGCAGGATCTCGGCCAGCGGGCGCAACGCGGCCGGCAGCGTGGAGACGGGGTAGAAGACCCCCGACAGCGGCATCACCACGGACAGGGCGCCCCAGACCAGGGCCTCGGCCCCGCTGCCGTACCGCAACACCAGGCCCACCACCAGCAGCGCCACCGACCAGCCGCAGGCCAGCAGCAGGGCCGCCACCGGAACCAGCCCGAAGCCGAGCGCCGTGACGTCGAAGGCGTAGGCGGCGAAGGCCAGTCCGGCGACGGCGATCGTACTCACGGCGGTGCGCAGCAGGGCGAAGAGGCCGACGCCCGCGAGGTACTCCCACTCCCTCATGGGGGTGGCGAGGAGGCCGAGCAGGTTCCGCGACCAGGTCTCCTCCAGGAAGCCGGTGGCGAGCGAGATCTGGGTCTGGTGGACCAGGTGCCACAGGACCGTGCCGCTGAGCAGGTACACGGCGACGGCGGTGGCGGCTCCCGGGTCGGTGCCCGCCGCCTGGGCGGCGAACAGGCCGATGGACCCGTAGAGCAGGGTGTCGACCAGCGGCCAGACCAGTACGTCGAAGAAGCGGTGCGGGCTGCGCTTGAGCACCAGCCAGTGGCGGCGGGCGACGGCGCGCACCCGGTACGCGGACGCGACGGCCGGGGACCGCAGGGCGGGAGGGTCTCCGCCCCCGGGGGCGGCGTCCGGTGCGGCGGGGGACGTGGGGGAAGTCGTCATCGGGCGGGAGGTCTTCATCGGGCGGTGGCCCTTTCGCGGTCGCGTTCTTCGGCCAGGTGCAGGAAGACGCCCTCCAGGTCGGCCCGGCCGAAGCGGTGCGCCACCTCGGCGGGCGTGCCGTCGGCGGCTATCCGGCCGCCGTGCAGGAACATCACCCGCTCGCAGAGCCGCTCCACCTCCACCATGTCGTGGCTGGTGACCAGCAGGGCGGTGCCCTGTTCCGCCGAGAGGGCGAGCAGCGCCGTGCGGACGCGCAGCGCGATGTCGGGGTCGAGGGAGGCGGTGGGTTCGTCCAGGATCATCAGTCGGGGTTCGTGCAGGGCGGCCTTGGCGATGCCGACCAAGGTGCGCTGGCCGCTGGAGAGTTCGGTGCCGATGGCGATGCCCAGGTGCTCGATGCCGAACCGGGTCAGGACGCGGTCCACGGCGGCGCCGGGGGCGCGCAGCCCGTACAGGTCGGCGTAGAGCCGCAGGTACTCGCGCACCCGGACCCGGTCGGGCAGCGGCAGGTAGCCGGCGACGAAGCCGACGCCCTGCATGGCCCGGGCCCGGTTGCCGTGCAGGTTCGTGCCGAGGATCTCGACCCGGCCCGCGTCCGGTTCAACGGCTCCGAGGCACATCAGGAGCGTCGTGGTCTTGCCCGCGCCGTTCGGCCCGAGCAGGCCGAGCCGCTCCCCCGCGCGGATGGTGAAGCCGACGCCGTCCACGGCCCGGCCGCGCCGGTACTCCTTGACCAGGCCGGTCGCCGCCATGACGACGGGCCGCGGGTCCTCGGCGGGTCCGTCCTGGCCGGCGCCGTCCTGCGGGGCGGTCTCGGCGGGGCGGCCCGGGGTCAGCACGGCGGGTCCAGGGGCGACAGTTCCCAGATCACTTCGGCGCGCAGCGGTCCGGTGCGGGCGAGGAAGGTGCCGTGGTCGGGGACGAGCGCGGCAAGTTGGGAGGCGTAGCAGAGCACCGCCTCGTGCTTGGCCTGCCACTGCTCGTCGGTCAGGAGCAACTCGTGGCGGACGGTGGTGCGATGGCTCCGCAGCAGCTGCTGGTAGGCGAGCCCGCACATCGGGCTGCGGGCCAGGGCTCCACTCGCGCCGTCGGTGCCCCATTCGGGCAGGTGCCCGGTGTAGGGGAGGTCGGCGTAGACCCACGGCGCGGGGGCGCCGGCGGCGGCGAGGACCTTCGTGGCGCGCAGCCGTACGCTCTCGTGGTCGGGCTGGTTGCTGCCGAGCGGGGCGAGGACGCGGGTGCCGGGGGCGAGTCCCTCCAGGAAGGCGTCGAGGAGGTGCGGTTCGCCACCGTCGCCGTACGGGCCGTCGGGGTGGTCGAGGACGACCTGTGCGACTCCGAGCCGGGCGCAGGCCCGGGCGTCCTCGGCGCGGCGGGTCCGGTACGCCTGCGCGGCGGAGACGAACCCGCAGGTGCTGTCCCACCAGGAGGTGGCGGCGTCGGGCGCCGGGGCGCCGCCGAAGACGGTGACGAAGGCGACCGGTCCGGGCAGTGCGGGCAACAGGCCGGCGAGCGACAGGGCGGCGTCGTCGAAGTGCGGGGACAGGACGACGGTGCGCCAGGGGGGCGGAGCGGGAGCGGGCATGGGTTCCTCCGGATCAGGTGCGGGTGGCGGGGCGGGAGAGCGGGCCGGCCTGCGGGCCCGGCTCCGGACGGGTCCGCCCGGGGCCCGGGGCCGGGGCGTCGGGCGCGGCGGTGGCGTTCGGGTCGGTGGCGTTCGGGTCGGAGTCGGGCGCGGCGGAGTCGGGCGGGGCGGAGTCGGGCGGGTCGGCCAGGGCGGCGAAGGCGGCGTCCCACTGGGCGTCGTCGCCCTGCCAGCGGCCGGGGCGCTCGGCGACCGTGTCCCACCGGACGCCCGGCGGCAGGGCGGCCGTATCGCCGGGGGGCGTGCGGCGCAGCCACAGCAGGGAGAAGCGGTGGCCGGGGTGGCGTTGGCGGAGCAGGGTGTGCAGGCGGGCCAGGTCAGCGGCTTCGAGTTCGTCGAAGGCGTCGTGGTGGACGTACAGCACGTGCGCCCGGGAGGCGGTCAGCTCTCGCCAACGGGCCGCGAGGTGCTGGAACTTGGCCCGTACGCCGGCGACCTGGTCGGCGATGTCCTCGGCCGTCAGGGGTGCGTCGGGCCGGGCGTGGAAGTCGTGGAAGAAGCGGATCCGGGAGCCCGTGTCGAGCGCGCAGGTCCCGTTGCTGAACGGTTCGGTGAGGCCGGGGCCCAGGACCTCGCGGAAGTCGGTGGCGAGGGTGCGGAGCACGGATTCGAAGTCGAGGTCGAGCCAGTCGAAGAAGTGGGCCCGGTCGTCGCCGGTGATCCGCCGGATCTGGTAGGTCGATTCGCAGTGGTAGCCGAGGCCGACGCAGACGTCGTACACCTGGTCCTCCGGGGTGGCGGGGGGAAGGGTGGTCCGGGTGGTCGAAGGGGGCACGGTGGTGCTCCGGGTGGTCAGGTGCGCAAGGGGCCGGTCCAGGTGCGTCCGGTGAGGAGTTCGGCGGCGGCGACCGCGTTGACCAGGCCGGCGCCACGGGTGAGGACCACCCGGCTGCCCGGTTCGGGGGTGCGCGGGCCGAGGCCCATGTCGACGGTGACCAGGTCCGGCCTGCGGGCGCGCAGGGCGCGCAGGGTCGCGTCCTGCCAGGGGTCGAGGGCGGCGTCGCGCACGACGACGGCGACGGGGCCGGTGTCGGGCAGGTCGATGTCCCGGGGGTCGGTGTCCGGCTCCACGTCGGTGGCGCAGGCCAGGGCGTCGAGCAGTTTCAACGCGGGCGCCAGGCCCCAGGGCGCCGTTCCGACGGCCATGTTGCCGCCGGTGAGGAGCCGTACGGTGTGCACCGGCTCCCCGGGGCCGACGGCCGGCAGGCCGGCGGTGGAGAGGGCGCGGCGGGCCGCGACGAGCCCGATGCCGTATGCGCTCGCGGCGGACGCGGGGGCCGGGTGCGCAGTGGTGGGCGCCGCCCAGGCGCGGAGTGCGGCGACCCGGGCGGCCGCCTCCTCCATCCGTTCGACGGTGAGGGCTCCCGTGCGCAGGGCGTCCTGCGCCGCCCGGTGGACCTCGGGGAGGATCGACTCGCCGTCGGTGGCGCCGAGCAGGACGAGGTCGACGCCCGCCGCCCAGGCGAGGACGGCCGCGCCGCCGAAGCCCCAGCGGTCGCGTACGGGGGCCATCTCCAGGGCGTCGCTGATCACCACGCCGTCGTAGCCGAGGTCCTCGCGGAGCAGCCCGGTCACGATGCGCCGGCTCAGGGTGGCGGGCAGGTCGCAGAGGTGCGGGAGCCGGATGTGGCCGGTCATGACGGCTTTGGCGCCGGCCGCGATGCCGCCGGCGAACGGGGGCAGGTCCAGGGCGCGCAGTGCGTCGAGACCGCGGTGGATGTCGGGCAGCGCCGTGTGCGAGTCGGTTCCGGTGTCCCCGTGTCCGGGGAAGTGCTTCAGGGTGGCGGCCACGCCGCGTTCCTGGAGGCCCCGGACGAAGGCACGGGTGTGGCGGTCGACGGGGCCGGGCCGGGAGCCGAAGGACCGTACGCCGATGATCGGGTTGGTGGCGCGGGAGTTGACGTCGGCGCAGGGGCCCAGGCAGAGGTTGATCCCGGCCTCGCGCAGGTCGGATCCGACGGCCAGGGCGACCTGCCGGGTCAGTTCGGGGTCGTCGACGCTGCCGAGGGCGTGGTTGCCGGGGTAGACGCTGCCGCGGTGGTAGTCGAGCCGGGTGACGTCACCCCCTTCCTCGTCCAGGGCGATCAGGGCGTCGGGCCGTACCGCGCGGATCGGGTCGACGATGTCCTCGCGCAGCGAGCGCCCGGTGGAGTGGAGGTTGGTGCCGAACAGGCCGACCCCGGCGATCCCCGCGTCCAGCGCGCGCAGGATCCAGTCGGGCGGCACGCGTCCGTCGTAGGCGGGCAGGAGGCAGGCGTTGACGAGGGTCGTGGCAGTGCTCACGGGCGTTCAACCTTCGGGAACGGGACGGAGGGAGGGAAGGGCGGAGGTCCCTCCCGGTGGGGCGGCGTGACCGGACCGGGCCGGTCCGACGGGTCGGCCGCGGGGCGGCGGGGCTGCGGGGCGGCGGGCCTCGACGGAAGGCCGTGGGCGCGGGCACGGGCGCGGCGGCGACGGCGGCGTCTGCGGGGTACGGGGCTGGGTGGTGACGGTCGGACGGGCCCGGCCTCCGGGGTGTCGGCGGGAGGGGCGTCGGGGGCGGCGGGGCCCCGGGCGCGGGGCCCCCGCGCGTGCTGGGACAGGTCAGCCGGTGGGACGGGTCAACGGCCGGTCGGGCTCAGCCGGTGGGACGGGTCAACGGACGGCGGGGCTCAGCCGGTGGTGCGGCGGTGCAGCAGGACGCCGGTGCTCCCGCGCTTGCTGAGGTAGGCCCGGCCGCCGCAGACGGCTTCGAGCGCGGGGCGTACGAGGACCCGCTCCTCGACGGCCTCCCAGTGCGCGGCGGTCTCCAGCCAGGGGGTGAGCCGGGTGGCGAGCGCCTCGGGTTCCAGGGCGACGAAGACCCGGTCGGTCGGCAGGGTGTCGAGCAGGTCGAGGTCCTGGCCGTAGTAGAGCATCTCGATCAGGAGGTACGCCGGTCCGGGCAGCCGGGGCCGGGCGGCCAACTGCTCCAGCCCGTCGGGGTGGACCCGGGCCGTGTCGCCGACGCGGGCGGACAGCCGGTCGCGGAACAGGGTGTTGGGCTCGGTGGCCTCCACCGTGAACCCCTTGGCGGCGAGCCGTGCGGTGAGCGCGCCCTCGCAGGCGCCGACCTCGATCAGCGGTCCGTCCGCCGGGGCCAGCCGGCCGGCGATCCAGGAGGTCGTCGCGTCCAGCCGCTCGTCCTCGTAGGGGGAACTCTCGAACTCCCACGGGTCCTCCACGGAGGCGGCCCCGTCGTCGAGGCTGGACAGCAGGGCGAACAGCCGTTCGCGTTCGGCGGGTTGGGCCTCGAAGAACCGCTCGGTGGCGGGCACGCGGGCGGTGTAGAGCATCTGGTCCGGCGAGGTGGACCCCAGGAGGTGGCCGCAGTGCCGGTTGACGAAGTCGAGTTTGGCGGCGGTCTGGGAGCCGTCGAGGGGCCGGTCCAAGTCGCTGATGAACTGGAGGAACGGCGAGTAGCCGACGGCGTGCCGGACCGCCATGCCCTCGCCGGCGACGGCGGCGTCGCGGCCCAGCACGCCGCGGCTGCGGCGGTTGTCGGCGGGCGAGTGGGTCCACAGCCGGGCCGGCAGGCCGGCGGCGGCCCGGTGCAGGAGGACGGCGAGCGGCTCCGGGCCCGGCGAGGCGGCCGTGTCGTCGACCGGGCGCACGTGGCGGCCCAGTACGGCGAGTCGTTCGCGCAGTTCCGTGCCCGGGGGCAGGACCAGGTGGGCGCGGGTGTCGCCGCACAACACGTGGACCTCGGTGCGGCGGGGATCGGCGAGGACGGAGAGGAAGTCGAGAACCGCGTCCTCGGCTCTGAGCACAGCCACGATGTCGATCACGGACGGGTCCTCCATCAGAGGGTCGGCGGCGTGCGGAACGGGCCCGCAGCCGGCCGGAGCGAGTTCTGTTAAGAACCCTAACCATCACGACGCCAGGTGGTCCAGACCAATTTCACGCCGATCGGGGCCCTACCGGTACCCCCTCCACGCCCGCTCCGAGCGGACTCGAATCCATGCCCCGGGACGCCCCCGCCGCCGCACTCCCCACGCCCCCACACGCCCGCCCGACGCGGTCGGCGCACCCGGTACGGGCATGGGGCCACGGGGTTCCGGGCCCTTCCGGCATCGACCGCGGCGACCCGCGCGGCACGAGGACGGCCGGCCCGCGGGCGGAGGGGAAACGGCCCGGGGGCCGAGGGACACGTGGGCGGGCGGGACCGGCCGGCCCGCGACCGGAACCGTACGATTTCGGCCAACCGTCGACGCACGGGCGGTCCGTGACGGCGGCCGCGCGGACCGGTCAGCCCTTCCTGACCACGCCGGACTTCAGCTGCACGGGGCCGCTCCCCTCGACCTTGCAGTCGATGTCGTGGCCGTCCACACCGTCGACGAGACGGATGGTGCGCACCTTGATGCCGGTCGGGCTGCCCTTGACCTTTCAGGACCTGTTTCCGGCGGCGGGGGCGACCGTGGCCGTGGCCGCGTGCGGGCCCGTGGACGCGTCCGGCCCCAGCGCGCGGGCGTCCGGGTGGCGGCCGAGGGGGAGGAGGTACTGGAGGGGTTGGGCCAGGTCGTCCAAGCCGAACAGTTCGTGCGCGAGGTCGTCGTGGAAGCCGCCGAGGGTCGTACCGCCGAGCCCGAGGGCGGCGGCGACCAGGAGGAGGTTCTGCGCCAGGTGGCCGGTCTCCAGGAGGGCGAGGCGCAGGGCGCGCAGGCCGTAGCGGCTGCGGAGCAGGCCGAGGTCCGCGTACAGGCCGAGGAAGACCGGGGCGGCGTCGATGCCGATCGCGGCCGGGTCCGTCGCCGGTCGGGACAGGTACGTCGACAGCGCCTTGAGTTCCGCGACCTCCGGGGCCGGACCGACGGACCGCAGCGTCCGGCGTTCCGGTACGCAGTCGTAGGTGCCCGGGGCCACCCCGGCGACGTCGAGCACGATCAGCCGTACCCGGGCCGTGTACAGGGCGCCCGCGCTGGGGTGCGGGCGGTGCACCGCGGTCAGGACGGAGCCGTCGGGGCGGTGGTGTTCGGTGCGGCCGCTCTCGGCCAGGGAGTGCCACAGCAGCGCGCCGAGGGCGCCCGCGTCGAGCGGTCCCCCGAGGGGTCCGCGCACCGAGGCCCGGGCGGCGAGGGCGTCGCGCAGGGTCGTCGCGGGCAACGGGTCGGCGGGCAGGGCGGTTTCCGGTCGGCCGGCGCCCGGCGCCCACTGCGGATCGGCCGCCGATGACCTCAGCGCCGAGTCCTCGCCCCGGCCGATCTGGAACTTGCTGCGCTCCAGGTACCGCAGGTCGGGCGCGGTGTGCGCCTGCGGGAACCAGCCCGCCTCCTCGGGCGCCGAACCGGTCGTCTCCCCCGGCTCCAGCAGGGTGCGCGCGGCCAACCGGCACACGGCCCGCTCCTCGTCGGGGCTCACCCCGAGCCGGTTGAAGAGCATGTGGAGCTGCGAGGCCCACACCCAGTGCGCCGCCTCCTGCGGCAGGCCCCGCGCACCCGCCCCGCCGCGCATCAGGGCGTCGGCCTCGCGGACCCGGGCGGCCCACCGTACGAGCCCCGGTTGCGCGGTGCCCGCCGCGAGCCGCTCCCGCAGGTCCGCCGCGCGGCGTACGAGTCCCTCGCGCTGGGTCGCGTACACGGAGTTGACCCGGCCGTGCACGGCCGCACCCGGCAGCAGCGGCACCTCCTCGACCCAACGCCAGCCCGCGGCGTGCCGGCGCAGCCAGCGGGCCGCGGTGAGCGGGTCCATGCCGAGCCCGTGGGCGGTGGCGTGCGCGAGGTCCGCCGCGCGGGTCAGCCGGTCCGCGGCGCCACGCAGTCCCGGCAGGGCGTCCAGCGCGGCCCGCGTCGAGTCGGTGAAGACCTCCTCGGCGACCGGCAGGGCCCCGGGGCCTCCGTAGCGGCCGGTCTCGGGTACGTAGGGCACGGTGCGGACCTCGCCGTGGCGTGACGGCCACGGCCCGGGCACGGACGGCACCTCCTTCGCCGCCAGGGCCAGTTCGGCGGGCAGCCGGTCGAGGGCGGCCGAGTGCGGTCCGTGCGCCCGGATCCGCAGGTGGGGGCCGTCCTCGCCGTAACGGATGAAGAACCACCGGTCGGCGTGTCCGGACTCCACCAGGCCGTCGAGGAGCGGGGCCGCGGTCCGCAGCAGGAAGGCGTCGGTCTCCTCGGCATCGCAGTGCAGGAAGAGGTGGTGGCTGTGCCAGGTGCCGGTCGTCGTCGTCACGAGGTTCCTCGGGGTGGGCGGGCGCGGGCGGGGGCGGGCGTACGGGTCGAGCGGCCGGGCCGGTCAGGGGAAGGGGTGCGGGTGGAGGGCCAGGTCCGCGTGACGCAGGGGGCGGGCCTTGCGGCCGAGCCGGTACGGCACCTCCAGCAGCCGGGGCAGGCCCCGGGTGCGGTGGTTGACGTGTCCGAAGGTCATCGGCAGCGATCCGGGAACCAGCGTCTTCACGCAGCGCAGGCCGAGGCGTTCGCGGGTACCCGGCTCGCTCTGGTCGACGGTGATGACCTCCAGGCCCGCCCCGGCGAGCCGCTCCACGGTGGCGCCGAGCAGGGCGCCGAGGTCGCGCACCGGTGTGGGGGCGCCCGGCCAGGCCTCCTCGACCGTCAGGGGCGGCGCGTCGGCGAACAGGCACTCCCAGCGCGGCGCCGCCTCGGGGAGGGTGCCCAGCCCGACGTGGTCGTCCAGGCTCACCACCAGTTCGGGGCGGTCCAGCATCGGTCGCAGCCGGGCGGGATCGCGCGGGCCGCCCGCGTCGGTCGAACGGTGCGTCGATTCCAGGACGTTGGTGACCACTTCGGCCACGGCGGACCGGATCGCCGCGCGGGGGTCGTGGTGGGCGCCCGCCGCGAGGAACATCCGGGGCGCCGCCGGGTGGGTGCCCTCGTAGCGGCAGACGGCGAGGACGGCGGGGATGCCGAAGTCGTTCGTCGCGTCGAGCAGGACGAGCCGGTAGCCGACCCCGGCCGCCCGGTCCGTGAGGAGGGCCGTGTCGAGGTCCCCGGCGGGCGCCTCGACGCGGCGCAGGGGGGTCGACGCGTACCAGGCCATCAGGAAGGCGTCGCGTTCGGCGACCTCGAACAGGCCGTAGAGCGCCGCCTCTTCGAGGCTGTTGCCCAGTCCGCAACCGTTGGAGGACTCGTACACCACGCGGGGGCGGTCGGGACCCGGCACGTCCCAGTAGGCCACGTGCTCGGGCACCGCCGTCACCCGCTGCCGGGTCAGCGACCAGCCGTGCACCCAGTCCAGTTCGAGGTCCGGGGCGTACGGGACGGTCCGCGACGCCGGGTGGCCCTGGTGGGCCGGGTCCGGCAGGCCGAGGCGCTCCGGGTCGACGGCCAGGTCGGGGCCCAGTGCGGCGAAGGGGGCGCGCAGCGCGGTGCGCCGGCCGGTGGGGCGCATGCCCGCGTGCCGCTCGACCGCCTCGAACAGGGCGATCCGCTCGCTGCCCGCGAAGTCGCCGGCGCGGCCGTACCCGGCGCCATCGGCGAGTCGGCCGTCCGTGACGAAGGCGCTGGTCAGGGAGAAGGCCGAGTCCTCCGCCCGGATCAACCGGCGGACCGGCCCGAACCGGGTGTCGTGCAGCGCGGCGCGCAACCCCTCGGGCGTGGTGCGGGGGTTGGGGGCGCGCAGGACGTACGGGTCGGGCAGCGGGCGGGACGCCGAGGGCAGCGGCACGACCGCGGCCGGGTCGTCCGCCGGCAGGGGCCGGCACACGGCGCAGCCGCCGACCGGGCGGACCCGGTGGGTCGACCAGGTGCCGCGCCCCTGGTGCAGGACGTGAACGACGGCGGATGCCGCGTCGCCGTCCCGGTGCTCGTGATCGTCGCCGTCGCCGTCGCCGTCGCCGTCGCCGTGATCGGCGTCGTCGAGGAGGTCCAGCGCGAGGGCGGCCGCCGAGCCGCCGAGCGCCGGTGACGGTACGCCGGCCAGCACCATGCCGGGGCTGCGCCACGGCACCCGGCCGCCGTCCGTCGCCAACCGCTGGTACTCGGCGCAGCACAGGCAGGCCGCCGCGCCGGGCCGCAACACCGGGCCGATCACGGCCAGCGGTCCGTCGAGGCGTACGGGCACCAGGGCCACCGGGTGCCCGAGCCCGTACCGACTCAGCCCCTCGGCCTCGCCGAGCGTCCACCGCGCGAGCAGCACCACGGCGGGCCCTGCCTCGTGCCGTAGCGCTGCCGCGCCGTCGAGCAGGGGGACGGGCAGGGAGCCGAAGGGGGAAGGGGTGGAGGGGTGGCTGGTCATCGGGGGTTCCTCGGGGTGGGTAGGACGGTGAACCCGTGGGCGTGCAGGAGTTCGGCGAGGGCGGGGGCCCGTTCGGGGGTGGACGACCGGGTCGGGCCCGTCAGTCGGACGAGGGCTTCCTGCAGGGCGGGCTCGCGGCCGGCCGTTTCCGCGAGCCAGCCGCCGGTCCACCCCGCGTCCTCCCAGTCGGCGGTACCCGCTCCGGCCACGGCCAGCGGAGCCACGGCGCCGCCCGAGGGGCGGGGCCTCCCGGTGGCCGGCCCGGCGACGCGGCCGGCCACGGCTGCCAGCGCGGCGTACGCCGCCGCGTCGCCCGGGGTCGCCTCGACGGCCTCGCCGAGCAGCTGCGGCGGGCCCTCGGCCGCCCGGTGCACGACGGCCCGGTACGCCTCCTCGCTTGGAACGAGCCGGAACATCTCCAGGCGGGCGGGCACCGCGAGGCGGGCCGTCAGGGTCGTCCACCAGTGGCGGACCTGGGGGTGCCCGGACCAGTCGGACTCCGCAAGGGGTGACGGCCCGTCGGCGTCGGTGAAGAGCCGGGACGCCGCCTCGCGCAGGGCCCGGCCCCGGGCGTGCCCGGGGTTGGCCCCGACGGTGAACCCCGCCCCCGGTTCCGCCGCTCCCAGGAGGTGTTCGGCCGTGCGGCAGAACAGCTCCAGCCGGGCCAGGTCCAGTCGCGGCGCTCCCCCGGCCAGCCGTCCCTCGTGGGGCGGGAGCCCGGGCAGGAGACAGGCGGCGAGCGGGACGGGGAGCTGTCGCAACTCTCCCGGGAGGGGTTCGGGCAGCGCCCCGCAGCGCTCGTCGGTGAGGACGGCCACCCGGCGCAGCGCCTCGCCGAGGGTGGTGGCGGGTGGGGCGGCGGTGCGACGGTCGCCGTCGATCCGGTCGGGGCCGAGCCAGGTCCGGTACTCGGCCCGTGGCGGGCGGGAGTCCGCGAGCAGCACGGCGGGCAGGCCGGGCTGCAGCCCGCCGTCGTCGCCCTCGGTCGACGGATCCGGCAGGCCGGCCGCCGCGCACAGGAGTCGGTGCGCGGCGGCGCCGGCGAGCAACGGGACGAGCGTGTCGGACCGTACGGGCGCCCCTTGGCCGAGCCGGGCCGCCAGGGCTGCCGCGTCGGAACGGGCCTGGGCGGCGCTGCCGGGTGCGGTGACCCAGCCGGCGCCGCCGGAGCGCCCGACGGCGAGTACGTGCTCCGGGCCGTCGCCGAGGATCCGCAGCAGGACCCGGCCCTCGGGCAGGTGCGGATCGGCGGTGTACGTGACGGGCAACCCCCCGCGCGCCAACGCCTCGCCCGCGGCCCGGCCGAGGGGCCCGGCGGGGACCCCGGCGAGCACCTCGGCACGTGCTGCGGCGAGCGCGGCGGCGGCTTCGCCGGGCCGATCGGCACACTCCCCGAGCCACTGCGCGAGCGGGCCGGGGATCCCGAGGGCGGGGCCGGCAGGACCGGCGGCCCGGGGCTCGGGAACGGCGGGGCCGGAAACCGCGAGGTCGTAAGCGGTGGGTCCGGGACCGGGCAGCACGGGCTGGGAAACGGCGGGGCCGGAAACCGTGGGGTCAGAACCTCCGGGGTCGGAAGCGCCCACTACGGACCCGGCAGATCCGGGGCCGAACCGCGCGGGCTCGGAAGCGGCGGGCTCGGAAGCGGCGGGGGCTGAGGCCGCGGGGGCTGAGGCCGCGGGGTCGGAACCGGCGGATCCGGGGTCCATGAGGTCCGGGGCGCCGGCCGTGGGGACGTCTGGCGCGGGGGGCCGGGCGGGCTCCGTCACGAGCAGGTCGTGGGCGTCGAGTTGCGCGAGCAGTGTCTCCACAGCCGTGTGCAGGGCCGAGCCGGGTTCCGTTCCGCCGAGGAGGTCCTCCACGCCCCCGGCCAGCAGCACGGGCTCCAGCTGTCGCCACAGCCGGGGCAGGGCGGCGCTTCCCTCCAGGGTGAGGTTCCCCCGCCGCCCCCGCAGATGCAGCCCGTCGCGCAAGGGCGTCACGGCAACCCCGGACCGCAACCTCCGCACACCGCCCCGGGCCGCAACGCCCGCAGCGGGAACCGACGAAGCGGAAGGTGGCGGCCCGGCAGCGACCGACACGGAAGCAGCAGGCGCGGGAACAGCCGGCACGGAAACAGCCGGCGCCGAAGCACCAGGCACGGAAGCGGCCGCCGCAGAAGCAGCCGGCACGGAAACAGCCGGCGCCGAAGCACCAGGCACGGAAGCGGCCGCCGCAGAAGCAGCCGGCACGGAAACAACCGCGGACACGATCGGCACCTCAGCGCCCGCCGCCGCACCCCCCGCCGCGGACACGGTCGGCGGTGCAGCACCCCCCGCCACACCCCCCGCCGCAGGGCGGACCGGCTCCGTAGCCGGCTCCGCGGCCTCCGCGCCCGCAGGCGCGACGGGCGTCAGGTGGGTCGGTGCACCCGCGTCCGGCGCCGAAGGCGCCGGGCCCGCCGACCCCGCCGGGCCCCCCGCCCCGGAACCG
Organism: Streptomyces sp. NPDC048383; assembly: GCF_040651775.1. Classification (NCBI taxonomy): domain Bacteria; kingdom Bacillati; phylum Actinomycetota; class Actinomycetes; order Kitasatosporales; family Streptomycetaceae; genus Streptomyces; species Streptomyces sp. NPDC048383. The sequence goes on along the minus strand of NZ_JBEZKS010000024.1, from coordinate 57,685 downwards.
GCCCGGCCCAGCGCGGTGTCCGGCGGCGCGGTGGTGCGCGCGGCTCGCGTCGTCGGGGTCATGCGCCCGGCTCCGGAGTCGTCGCGGCCGCGGCTGCGGCGAGGTCCGTCCGCCAGTCACAGCCGGTCAGCGCGGGGACCGTGCGGATGACCAGGTGGGCCGCCAAGTAGCGCTCCACCGGGCGGACGTCGCAGAGGGCGAGGAGCCGGTACAGGGCGTTGGTGCACGCCCGGTACACCAGGTAGTCGGGGCGGCTCCACATCCGGCCGTCGGGGTCGGAGCGGGCCAGCAGGCGGTGGAACTCGCTGTAGCGGGTGCGGGTTTCGTGGTCCCAGCGGCGCGCGGCCGCCGCGTCGCCGGTGGCGGCGGCACGGGCCCGGTACTCCTGCGGGACGCCGTGCAGGTCGGCGCCGGCGTCGTACCGGCCCCGGGTCAGTCGCCAGGCGTCGCGCGCGTACTGCGCCCAAGCGCGTTCCCAGCCCTGCGCGTCGCCGTCGGCGATCCGTCCGACGAGGGCGGTGACGGCGCCGCCCGCGCTCTCCCAGTGGCCGTCGAAGCGTTCCCGCAGGCGGCCGTCCGGGTCCTCGTGGAGGAGGTGGTCCTCCAGGTGGGAGACGTACGACCAGTGCCCGCCGGCCAGTCCCCCGGGGTGGGCGCCGGCGTGCGCGGCGAGCGCGGTCACGGCGAGCCGCAGCCGGGCGCCCGCGGTGTCGCCCTGCTCCCCCAGGTAGCCGGCGCCCGCCTCCAGCGCGCCGAGCCCGGTCCGCAGCAGGTCGTCGCGCAGGGCGGCGCCGTCGTCGCCGAGGAGGGCACGTACGGAGGACCGGTCGACGGGCTCGGTGCGGACGGTGTTGTCCGGGGCGATGGGCCCGTAGGGCGGGGCGACGAGTTCGGCGCGGCCGGCCTCGGTGGCCAGCTCCAGCAGCCGCGCTTCGGAGAGGTCGCCCCGCGAGGGGTGCAGGGTCATCCAGGCGCGGATCCGGTCGGCGGCCGCGGTCGCGGCGGCCGTCACCCGGGCGGGCGGTCCTTGGAGGCGCAGCCGCAGGTGGGGGCCGTGCAGCCAGTGCCGTTCGACGTGGGCGTCCAGGCCCGAGGCGGTCGCGGACCGGGCCAGGGGGAGCAGGACCTCGCGGAGCAGCGGTGCTTTGACCGGGTGGTGGTAGGAGGCGACCACGTCGCGGGCTTCGGTGGTGTGGGGGCGTGCTGCGCGCACGGGGTCCTCCTCCGTGGTCGGGGGGTGGGTCATCGGGGCCGCCCGGTCCGGTTGACCTCCAGGACGAGTTCGGCCGCGCGGGTCGGGGCGGCTAGGCCGCCGGAGGCGGGCAGCGCCTCTTCGAGGACCGCGCCGTCCTCGTGCCGGAGCAGCCATTTGGCCAGGCAGCGCAGGTGCAGGGCGTTCCCGAGGTCCACGAACTGCGGCTTGGGGCGGTTCAGTCGGCTGAGGAAGTCCTCGGCGCCGCGCCCGGTGGGGGTGGGCGCGGCCGGGTGCAGGAAGAGTTGTTCGGGCAGGTCCAGCAGGGCGCGCCAGCGGGCGGCCGCTTCCGCCGGGTGGGGGCCGGCGGCCAGGTCCGCGCGCAGGGCCCGGACCGTGTCGGGGGGCAGCACCCAACGGGCCCGCCGGAGCACGACGTGCCGGTGGCGCAGCCGGGGGCTCCGGGTCACCGTCCCGCCCGGCGCGGGAAGCGGCGTACGGGGGATGAGCGGGCGGAAGTCGACGGTTCCCTGGGGGTGGTCGCTGAGGTGGGCGCCGAGGCGGCGCGGCAGGAGGACGGGGGCGAGGAAGCCGGAGTAGAGGACGTCGAGGAGTTCGCCGGTGGCCCGTAGCCGGAAGCGCACCTGGTCGGTGGCCTGGTCGTGGACGAGTTCCAGGTCGGATTCGGTGAGGGAGGCGCTGCGGCGGTCGGTGCCGATCTCGTCGGGGACCAGCAGGGGGTGGAGGTTGGCGTTGAACCCGCCGACGGGGCGGATCTGCGCGGCCCTGGCGCCGGGGCCGAGGCCCCGGTCGATCTGTTGGGACGCGGCGGCGCGCGCGGCGGGGTCCAGGGCGTCCAGGAAGCGGCTGCTGAACCGGCCCCACCCGCCGTAGACGTGGTTGACGCAGAGCAGACCGCGACGCGGGTCCCGTTGGAGGAAGTACGCGTAGCCCAGGGGCCGTTCGAGGGCCCAGTCGGGCAGGTGCGCGCCGAGGGTCTTGAGCGGGTCCGGGGGCAGGACGAGTTCGGGGGCTCCGGCGGGCGCCGTGACCGCGGCGTCCCGGACGGCGTCGATGACGGCGGAGCGCAGGGCCAGGAGTGGGGCCGCCCCGGTGGGTAGCGCGGTACCGTCCTGCGGGTCGAGTACGGGGAGTCGTGCGGCGGCGTCCCAGGCGTCGGTGACCTCGGCGCCGAACTCCCAGGGGTGCCGACAGCTGCCGCCGAGCCCGTAGCGGGCGACGAAGCGGTCCCGGACGACGCGGCGGACGAGGTGGCCGAGGTCGAACAGCTCGGCCAGCGCCGTGACTTCGCCGAGTGCCTCGTGGTCGGCGGCGTCGAGGAAGCCGTCGAGGACGAGCGGGTCCGGGGCGACGACGTCCTCGGTGAGGACGGTGAGCGGCGCGGACACGGGCGGTACGGGGCGCCCCGCGTCGGCCAGTTCGGCCCGCCAGCGAACGGACAGGTCGGCGAGCAGGGCGGGGCGTTCGGCGGCGGGGGTGTCGGCGAACGAGGCGGTCAGACGGCCGAGTTCGTCGAGCCGGTCGGCGCGCGCCGCGTCCTCGGGGTGGCCGGCGCCGAACGTGCGCAGCCAGGCGGCGAGGCGGCGCAGCGGGTCGTCGTCCTGGGGCGGGATCGGGTCGGCGGGCACGAGCAAGCCCGCCTCGACGAGCCGTTCGAGGTATCCGGTGGCAGCCGCCGCCATGCCGTTCGCGTCGCCGGCCCCGCTCCCCGGGCCCGCCAGGGCTGCCGCGAGCACGTCCGTGAGGGCGTCGAGGGCGACGGGTTCCGCGGCCCGGCCGGTGAGCAGGTCCAGCGGACCGGCGTGGGCGAGCTCCGCCTCGTCCTCGCCCGCCACCAGGTAGCGCCCGCCGGCGAAGGCGGTCCGGTCGCGGGAGTACGCGGCCCGGCCTTCGGTGATCCGGGCCGTGCTGGTGATGCGGTGCGGCAGGGCCGTGCGGCGGTGGGGGGCGTCGAGGAGCGCCACGGTGAGGGCGGCCGTCAGGGTGCGGTTGACCTTCACCACGGAGCGCAGCGGGCCCAGGAGTTGGGGTTCGGCGCCCCACGACGGGACGGTCGGGTCGGTGGGGTGTGCGGCCAGGGGGCCCCAGCCGACGGCGGTGAACCAGGACAGCGGACTGGTCTTGGTGCTGGCCCGTAGGGCGTACCGCAGTACGGCGGGTTCCTCCTTGCGCGCCCGCCGGTCGGTCGCGCCGGTGGCGGCCCGCTCCACGGCCCGGAGCAGGTCGACGCTGGTGGAGGCGACGGCTTTGGCCAGGGCCGGCCGGCCGCACAGGGCGGCGAGTTGGGCGCGTTCGGCGGCCAGGGCCCGTTCGGTGGCGACGTCGAGCCGGGTGAGGAGGTGGGCGCGGCGCGCGCGCAGGGCGGTCCAGCCGGCGAGCGCCGGCAGCCGGGCGGGCAGGTCACCGAGGCGGGTGAGCAGGGCGGGTCGGGGTTCGCGCCCGTTGTGCAGGGCGCGGCGCAGGGGCAGGACGACGTCGCGGTGGAACTCTTCGGGGTGGCCGCCGCGGCTGTCGTGGAGAGCGTCACAGAGGGGCTCGACAAGACGCAGCAACTCCGTTTCGACGTGGTGGAGTTGGGCGGCCAGCGTACGGAATCGCGCGGCGTCGGGCGTCTGGGCGGGATGCGCGAGGACGGTGGCCCGGACCAGCGCGTACGGCGCGGACCGGACCGGGTGTTCGGCCTCGGCGGCGGTGTGCTGTGGCTGCGGCATGCCGCTCCCCGTCCTTTGTGTGGTGGCGCGGGCCTCCCGCCGCACGCGGGGTGCGGCGGGAGGCGTCCGGCATGCTGTGGGTCAGTGGTGCGTGCTGGGTGCTGGTGGCCCGGTCAGCCCACGGGGGCTTCGCCGGCGTCCGGGTGGGCGCAGGAGGAGGAGCCCTGGCAGGAACACGAGCCCCAGGAGGCTCCGCCTTCGGGGAGGGCGGCCGTGTCGCGCATGGACGTCACGGTGAGTTCGCCGAGGTCGAGGTCCTCGATCTCGAACGCGGGTGCGGGCCGGGATTCGGGCATGGATGTCTCCTTCGCTGAGTGATCGGTGAGGATGGTGCGCGGTGGGGTGACGGGCGGTGATCAGCCCGTGGACACACCGGTTTCCAGCTGCGGGTCGACGCAGCTGGACGAGGCGACGCAGGAGCAGGCGCCCCCGGCCGCGGCGCCCTCGGGCAGGGCGCCCTTGTCTCGCATGGACGTCACGACGAGGTCGCTGAGGTCGAGGTCGAGCGCCTTGAGGTCGAGATCGATGGTGCTCGCGAATTCGGGCACGAATGTCTCCCAGAAGTGGGTGATAGCCGAATGTGCACGGGAACAGGACACCGCACTCCGCGGCTCGGGTCGTCCGATATTCGGAGAGCGCTGTTCCAAAAAAGTATGACAAGGCCGATCGATCTGCGGCAAGCAATTGCGGAACGCATCGGACGCCCAGAAGAGTCACGTCCGAATAGCGCTTTCGGCGGCTGGAACACGGCGGTCCACCGACGAGAACCGGCCTCTTTCATGCAGGCCCAGAATTGCCGGGACCGCTATAAGCGTGCTGGAAAGCCCATCGAAGTGACGTCGACGGACACGGGCCGGCCCGGGGTGAAATGCACGGGGGAATTCCACCCCGGTCGGAACGGGAATCGGATGGCCGGTCTTTCGCCCGGCCGGGTGTTCACGCCCTGATGTGGCGGCAGATCCGGTCGAGGCCGCGCGACAGCCACCCATTGACCCGCGGCAGTACTGCCAAGGCGGACCGGGTCACACATGGCAGGACTGCCAATTGACATGGCTGCCGCGCTGGGTAGGGTGACTCCATGGCACCCGAGACCCCCCAGCCCGGCCTGCGCGAACGCAAGAAGGAGCAGACCCGTCGCACGCTGCGCGCGTGCGCGGCCCAACTCTTCGCCGAGCGGGGGTACACCGCGACGACGGTCACCGACATCGCGGCGGCCGCCAACGTGTCGGAGCGCACGTTCTTCCGGTACTTCGAGAACAAGGAATCCCTACTGCTGCCGGACAGCGCCGAGTTGTTCGCCTTCATCGAAGCCGCCTTGGCCGAACGCCCGCGCGACGAGGACCCACTCGACGCGGTGTGCCACGCGTTGTTGGAGGCCGCGGTGCCGTTCGCGCGGAGCACCCTGGCGGGTCTGACCCACTCGCTGGCGGGCGCGGAAGGGCAGGCGCTGATCCGGTCCCGGTTGATGCAGGCCTTCATCGAGTTCGAGGACCGGCTGGCGGTCCTCGTACGCGAACGCCTCCCGGCCGACCTGCCCGACGCCGACCTCCACGCGAACGTGGTCGCCTGCTCGGCCCTCTCCGCGGCCCGTGCCGTACTGCGCACCCAGCGGGCACGCCGCGAGGCCGGTACCGCCGGGGACACCGCCCCGCTCCTGCCCAAGGCCTTCGACCTGCTCGCCCTCGCCCGGAACGGAACACCCGCACCGTGAACAGCCCCCGTCGCAAGACCCTGCTCGTCACCGCCGCCGCCTGCCTCGTGGCGACCGCCGCGACCGGGACCCTGAACCTCGTCGTCCTCCAGCGGGCCGAGGGGGAGGTCGTCGACGCGGCGACCTGCCGGCTCGGCGCGGCCGGAGCGGTCAGCGCCGATCTCGACGGTCCCCTCGCCGGACTGCGCGCCCTCACCGGCGGCATCGAAACCGTGCGGGTGCGTGCGGAGGGCGTGCGGCGCGAGGGCGCCGACATGGACGTCGAGGCGGTCCTCAAGGACGTGTCCCGCGACGGTGTGGGCGGGGGCACCGCCACGGCCACCGTGTCCTACGCGTCGCTGAACCGGCGCGCGGAGCGCGAGGCGGGCGACGCCGCCTCCGGCCTGGCCCTCGGCACGGACGGCAAGGACCTCACGCTCACCGGCGACGCCGGTGGCACGGGGCTGCCCGTCACGGTCAGGACGACCCTGTCCACCACCGCCGACAGCGTCACCGTCACCCCCGCCGCCGTCCGGCTGTTCGGCCGGGACATACCGGTGGACCGGCTCGCGTCCCTGCCCTTCGCATCCGGCATCGCCGACAAGTTGAGGCCCCGTACGATCGGTCTCGGGGACCTCCCGGACGGGGTCGGGCTCACCGGGGCGCGCGCCACCGGTGCCGGGCTCGTCCTGTCGTTCTCCCTGGCCGGCGGGGAGCTGGGGACGTCGGGCACCGGCGACTGCGTCGCCCCGGAGGCCTGAGCGGGCTCAGCGGGGGGTCGGCCGCGGGTTCAACACCAGGGCACGTTGGTGTAGTTGTGCACGTACCGGGCGGACACCCAGCCGTCGCCGTGCAGCCGGTACCAGGTGTCGTTGCCCTCCACCCATTTGGCTTCGGTCCGGCAGGACAGTTTGACCTTCTGCCACGGGGCGAGGGTGCCGACGACCCGGGCCGTGGTGGTCGGGTTGGAGCGGACCTTCACCCCCGCCGAGCTGACGACCAGCCCCTCCGCGTACGACCCCGACGCCAGGGCCGTCCCGGCGAGGAGAACGGCCGAGACGGCGGCCACCGGCGCCGCCGCGGCGATCTTCCTGAACATGCGCATCCGCGCCTCCCCAAATTCCACTGCCGGACCCCGCCGGACGCCACCCGTCGTCGCGGGCACCGCCGGACACCGCCGGGCTTGCCGAATACCGCCGGCGGCCGCGTCGAACACGGCCGCCGGAAAGGACCTTGCGTCGCGGAGGGCAGCCCGCCGGTCCGGCGCACCGGGCGTTCCCCCGGACGGCGCACACCCGGAGCCGGTGATATGACTGGGGGATGGCAATGGCTCCGCCCCCGTCCCCCGAGGAACGGGCCCGCTCCGGTCGGGCGCGGCGCAAGCGGCTGCCCCGGTCGGAACACGCGGCGACGCCCCCGCCCGACAGCCGCCCGGACCCGGTGGCCCTGCTGGCGGCGCAGGGCGCGGACCGGCTGCCCGAGTTGCTGCCGTTGCGGTACTCCCGGATGGCGGCCGGACCGTTCCCCTTCCTGCGCGGCGCGGTGGCCGTGATGACCGCCGACCTGGCGTCGACCCCGCACAGCGGGCTGGTGGTGCAGTTGTGCGGGGACGCGCACCTGCTGAACTTCGGCCTGTACGCCTCGCCCGAGCGGGCCCTGCTGTTCGACCTGAACGACTTCGACGAGACGCTGCCGGGCCCCTTCGAGTGGGACGTGAAACGGCTCGCGGCGAGCGTGGCCGTGGCTTCCCGGGACAACGGGCACGGTGACAAGGCCGCCCGGCGCGCCGCCGGGGCGGCCGCCGCCGCGTACCGGCGGAACATGCGCCGGCTGGCCGGATTGGGTGAACTCGCCGTCTGGTACGAGCGGGTGGACAGCGCGGAGGTGCTGCCTCTGGTACGGCGACGGCACCGGGAGCGGGTCGCGTCGGGGCTGGCGCGGGCCCGGCGGCGGACCAGTCTCCAAGCGCTGGACAGGCTGGCCGAGGTGGTGGACGGCAGGCTCCGGATCCGGTTCGAACCGCCGCTGTTGGAGCCGGTCGACTCCCTCGACGAGGCGATGGTGGAGCAGGTGTTCCAGGAGTACCGGGCCTCGCTGCCGGAGGAACGGCGGCTCCTGCTGGACCGGTTCCACGTGGTGGACGTCGCCCGCAAGGTGGTGGGCGTCGGCAGTGTCGGCACCCGCTGCTTCGTGGTGCTCCTGACCGGCCGCGACGACGCCGACCCGCTCTTCCTCCAGATCAAGGAGGCCGTGCCGTCGGTGCTGGAGGCCCCCCTCGGACCGTCGGCGCACCGGCACTCCGGGCACCGGGTGGTGGCCGGACAACGGCTGCTCCAGGCGGCCGCCGACATCTTCCTGGGCTGGGCCACGGGACCGGAGGGCCGGCACTTCTACTGGCGGCAGTTGCGCGACATGAAGGGCTCGGCGGACGTCGCCGGCATGGACCCGCTGATGCTGGAGGGGTACGCCCGCCTGTGCGGCCGTACGTTGGCCCGGGCGCACGCCCGGACCGGCGACCGGTGCGCGATCGCCGGCTACCTGGGCGCCGGGGACTCCTTCGACGAGGCCGTCACCCGCTTCGCCCTGGACTACGCGGACCTGACCCTGGCCGACCACGCCGCGCTCACCGCGGCCCTGACCGACACCGACACCCCTTCGCGCTCCGCGCGCCGGTCGGGACGCCGCTGACCCGGGTCCGTTCGGGGCCGGAGCCCGGCGCACCGTGCGGTCGCCCGCGTCCGGAGCGCCCGGACCGACTCACCCCACCGGGCGTGCCCGGCCCGGAGCCGGAGCCGGTCCCGGCGCACCGTGCGGTCGCCCGCGTCCGGAGCGCCCGGACCGACTCACCCCACCGGGATCCGCACCCGTAAGGACCCGCCGGGGCCGCCCGCAACGGTGCGCGGGGATGGGGCGCAGCGCCGGCACGGCGCGAGGTCCACGGGTCTGCCGACCGGGGTGGGCATGGCGTGCTCCCGGAGGGGGAGGCGGCGCAGCCGCCCGAGCGGCCCGTACGACCGGCCGGGAAGTCATCCGACCCATGGGCTTGTGGTCAGCCGAAACGCGTCGCTAGTGTTCTGATTACACGTGTAACAAGTCATGCCTCCCCCAGCGGACCCACGCAAGCATTTCGGACAAACGTCACGAAGCCTGCGTCCGCGCCGGGACCCGCCGGCCGCCACGGCCGCGCCGAATCGAAGGGCCGCAATGACGCAATCCCCCACGGCCGGGTTGGACCTCGCCGACATGACCTGGCCGCCCCCGCCCTACCAGCCCCCCGTACCGCCCCGGACGGGCGCCGACGGCGTACGGCTCTTCGACGGGGTCACCTACGCGACCACGCCGGGGTTCCGGCCCCGGCTGCTCGACGTGCGGACCCCGGCGGGCGAGGGTCCGTTCCCGGCGGTCGTGTGGATCCACGGCGGCGGCTGGCTGGACGGCGACCGCCGCTACCCGCCGCCGACCGTGCCCGCCGAACTCCTCCACGGCGCGGTCCTGGACGCCGGGCTCGCCCTGGTCTCCATCGACTACCGGCACAGCCTCGAAGCCCCGTTCCCGGCCCAACTGCACGACGTGAAGGCCGCGATCCGCTACGTCCGCGCTTTCGCCGAGGTCCTGGGCATCGACCCGGACCGGATCGGCGTCTGGGGGGAATCGGCGGGCGGCCACCTCGCGGCCCTCGCCGGACTCGTCGGCCCCGGCAGCCCGGACGGCGCCGCCCTGGAGGGAGCGCACGGCGTCGGCTCCGGGGACACCGGAGTGCTGGCCGTCGTCGACTGGTACGGGGTCTCCGACCTGACCGCCCTCGCCGAGCACCCCATGCCGCCGATGCCCGGCGCCGACGGGTTCCCCGACCCGTACGAGGCCCTACTGGGCGGCACCGAGGCCGAACGCCCCGCGCTGGCCCGGGCCGCGAGCCCGGTGACGTACGCCGACGGCACGAACCCGCCGCCGCCGTTCCTCCTGGTCCACGGCACCCGGGACGGGCTGGTCCCGTACAGCCAGAGCGAGGCCCTCGCGCGGGCGCTGGAGGGGGCCGGTGGGGCGGTCACCCTGCGGCCCGTGGACGGCGCCGACCACATCTTCCTCGGCTCGCCGGACGTCGGGAGGATCGTCGCCGAGAGCGTCGCCTTCCTCGCCGGCCACCTCGGCGCCGGGGCCTGACCCGGGTCCCTGCCACGCGCCGACCGGAGGCGACCTCGGAGCGCCGTACGCCACGCGGACACTTCCGGTCGGCCCTACCCACACCCACGCCCCCACGCGCCCCCGCGCCCACGGCCGCGGCCGCTCCCGCGGTCCGGAAAGGCAGTCCTGTCCACCTCCCCCGCCACCACCACCGCCGACACCCCCACCGGCAGACCCGGCGCCTCCGGGGCGAACCGGGGCCGCGGCGCGCTCGCGTCGGGTCTGCTGCTCCTCGGAGGCGCCGCGCTCCTGGCCCTCGTCATCCGCCCCGACGTCGCGCATCCGCCCTTCCAGGGCCTGGACGAACGCCGGCTGCGCTGGATGGGCGGGCCGCACGAAGGGCCGTACGCCGCCGTGGCCGCCGCGTTCAACTAGGTTCGGCGGACCGTCAGGAACCGTCGTCCCGCTCGTCCTGCTCGCGTTGCTGCTGCTGGTACGGCGGCGACTGCTGTCCGCCGGTTTCCTGCTCGTCACCTACCTGGGCGCCCACATGCCGTCATCCAGGGGCTCAAGCACCTGGTGGACCGGCCGCGCCCGGTGAACCCGCCGGTCTGCGTGAACCACCGGCTGACCGACACCGCGGCCGGCGCGGCAGCCGGCGCCGGGGTCGGCCTACTGGCCTGGTGGCTCTGCGCACCCGCGCTGCTGCGGGAGCGGGCACGTGTGCACGACCGCCGGGGGGCGGCCGCGCACACGCCGGACCCCGTCCCGCAGGGCTGAAGGCGACGGGCGGGACCGGAGGGGAGCCCCGCCCGTCGTACGGACCGGCCCGAACGGCGCGGCCGGCGCCCGCCGGGATACCGGCCGTCGATCAGGAGGTCTCGCGGGGAACGAGGACGGCTTCGACGGGCGGCAGGTCCGGGGCCGTCCCCGTGGAGATCAGCTCGTGCAGGCAGTCCGCGATCCGCGCGGGCGACGGCAGTTCCAGGCGCACCGACGTGAGCGCGGGCTGCTGGAACGCGGACAGGACCAGGTCGTCGGAGCCCACGACGGCGACCTCGTCCGGTACGACGACGCCCTCGGCACGGAACGCGTGCAGCAGCAGGGTGGCGTACTCGTCGTTGTAGGCGAACACCGCGTCGAGCCCGAGGCTCCGCCACCGCCGGGCCAGTTCGGTCGCCGATGCGCGCGTGTAGGCCAGTTCGAGCGGAGTGACGGTCGCCATGTGCCGGGCCACGACCGATTCCGCGCCGGCCAGGCGCGGCCGGGCCAGCGTCCCGAGACCACGCTCCTGCGGCACGACCACGCCGATCCGGGTGCGGCCACGGGCGATGAGGTGCTCGGCCGCGGTGGCGCCGATGTGCGCGTGGTCGAAGCCGACGGTGTGCACGCCCTCGACGGGGTGCGCCGCGAACGCCAGCAGCCCGCGCACGCCCGCCCGGCGGAGCAGTTCGGCCGCCCGGGGCGGGAACCGGTCGCCGTCCAGGGCGACGACACCGGCCGGACGCAGCTCCGCCCAGGCCCGTGCGGCGTCCACGGGGTCGTCGAAACGGCCCGCGTGCAGCACGGCCGTGTAGCCGTGCCGGTCCAGCTCGCCGTGCAGGTCGTCGACCCAGTCGCTGACCAGGCGCCCTATGGCGGAGACCGAGGAGGGCATCAGCACGAGGTTGCTGCGTCCGGCCCGCAGGGACCGGGCCGCGGCGTGCGGTACGTAGCCCAGCCGGCGGGCCGCGTCGAGCACGCGGGCCCGGGTGGCCTCGCTGACGCGGTGGCCCTGGGTGTCGTTGAGGACGAAGGAGACGGTGGCGCGCGAGACGCCCGCGAGTCGGGCCACGTCCGCACTCGTGGTGGTGGCCGTGGCCGGCGGGGTCGTTGTCTCGGTCGCCGTCTTGGTCGTTGCCTCGGTCGTCGTCTTGGGCGTCGTCTTGGGCGTCGTCTTGGGCGTGGGGACCCGGGTTTCATCGGCCATGGCGTCCCTCGACGTTCCTCGTGCTCCGCGCGCGTTTCCTCGTTCGAGGTTACACGAGTCAGATCATGAGGCCCGGAGAGCCGCCCGACGGCACGCACTTACTCACAGCGGCCCGACCGCCCTCGCTGGGCCACCGTCCGGTCACGATCTGCACCGCGACCCTTCCCAGGCCCTGGCGGAGCCTCCGAATGGGTGCTACACAGTCTCCAGCGCCGTTGGTGACACGTGTAACAACACCCCACGTCGACGGGCCCGTCGGCCCACGGCTCCGGGCAACACCCCTGCCCTGCCGCCCGTCGCCCCGCTCCCGCCGCCGCCCACGCGGCGCCCCTCCCCCACGCTCGACCGCTGCTCGCCACCTCCCCGCACCGTCCCCCGAGGAGTCGTCATGGCCACGAACGAAGTCGCCGGCCCGCCCGTCCCCGCAGTCGCCGAACCACCCCGCCAGCGCGGGCTGTTGCCGCTGCTGCTGGTCGCCAACTCCGCGATGATGGCGGTGTACATGGGAGTCGGTTCCGTACTCCTGCCCACCCAGATCGCGGCGATCGCCCCGGACGACAAGGTCGCCCTGCTGGGCCTGATCGGTGGGATCAGCGCCATCTTCGCGACCGCCTTCAACCCCATCGCCGGTGCGCTCTCCGACCGCAGCGGCCGGCGCGGGCCGTGGGTGCTCGGCGGCGCCCTCGCCTCGCTCGTGGGGCTCGCGTTCCTCGGGAGCGTGAGCACCGCTCTGCTCGTGGGCATCGGCTGGTGCCTCGTCCAGGCGACCATGAACGTCTACCAGGCCGCCGTCACCGCCATCGTGCCCGACCGGGTACCCGCGGTCCGCCGCGGTACCGCGTCCGCGCTGGTGGGCCTGGGGTTGCCCATCGGGGGGACCGTCGGTGTCCTCGTCGCCTCCCGGACCGCCGAGCACCTGCGCGTCGGGTACCTCGTCTTCGGCGCCGTCATCGCCCTGGCCGCCGTGCTGCTCACGACGTTCTGCCGGGACGTCCGGCGCACGGAGCCGACGGATCGCACCGACGCGGCGGTGGGCGCCACGGCGGAAGCCGGAACCGGCCCGACGGATCCCTCCGGGTCGACGACCGCGGTCACGAGGGCGGCCAAGGGCGCCCAGTGGGCCGCCTTCCTCTCCGCGCTGGCCAACCACGACTTCCGGTGGGCCTTCATCGGCCGGGCCCTGATGGTCCTCGGCTACTTCTCCGTCGTCGGCTACCAGCTCTACATCCTCGGCGACCACATCGCGCTGCCCCAAGGACTGACACCGCCCGCCGCCATGGCCGTCCTCACCCCCGTGTCGATGGTCGCGATGGCCGTGTCCACGGTGGTCGGTGGGCTGCTGTCCGACCGGTGGAACCGCCGCAAGGTGTTCGTCGGGGTCTCCGCCGCGCTGGCCGGTCTCGTCATGGTGGTTCCGGTCATCAGCCCGACCTGGACGGGCATGCTCGTCTTCAGTGCGCTCAACGGGCTCGCGTTCGGCTGCTTCATGGCCGTCGACACCGCCCTCGTCACCCTGGTCCTGCCGCGGGCCGAGGACGCCGCCCGCGACATGGGCGTCCTCAACGTCGCGAACGCGGGGCCGCAGATCATCGCCCCCTTCGTCGCCTCCGCCGTGGTGACCGCGCTGGGCGGCTACACCCCGCTGTTCCTCGTCGGCGGAGCCCTTTCGCTGATCGGCGCCCTCGCGATCCTCCCGATCCGCAGCGTGCGCTGATCTCCCCCGGGCCCGTCCGCGCGACGGGCCCGCCCGCCCCGCACTCCGGCGGGCGGGCGCCGTGGGTCGCCCGCCCGCCGGTCACCACCCGGCCCGGCCCCACCCTCACGACCCTTCCGTCCCGCACGTCCCTCCCCGCACCTCCCTCTCCGAAGGAGCACTCCGTGAGACGCATGCGAGTTCTGTCCCTGGCCGCCCTGGTGCTGTGCGCGCCCGCCCTGGTGGGTACGGCGCCCGCCACCGCCTCACCGCAGGGCCCGCCCGCCGGCCCGCTGCGCATCCTGCTCACGAACGACGACGGTTACGACGCTCCGGGCATCCGCAAAGCGTACGAGCGCCTGACCGCGGCCGGGCACGACGTCACGATCGTCGCCCCGCTCACCAATCAGAGCGGCACGGGGACGAAGATGACGAACGCCCCGTCCGTGAGCGTGAAGCACCCCGAGCCGAAGGTGTGGGCCGTGGACGGCACGCCCGGCGACTCGGTGGCCTTCGGGCTCGCGGCGGTCTTCCAGGGCCGCGCTCCGGACCTGGTGGTCTCCGGGACGAACTTCGGCCCGAACGTCGCCGGGCTCGCCACCCATTCCGGGACCGTCGGCGGCGCCGTCACGGCGCTGGAATCGGGGGTCCCGGCCATCGCCCTGAGCACCGGCGGCCTGACCGCGCCCGACCCCGTGACGACCGTCAACGCGATGGTTCCCACGATGGACTTCGCCGTGAAGCTGATCGACCGGCTGCGGGCCCGCGCCCGGTCCGGTCCGCTGCTGCCCGAGGGTGTGGGCCTGAACGTCAACCACCCGGTCATCGGCGCTGACGGCAAGGGCACGGCCGCCGGGGTCGCCACCACCTTCCAGGACCCGCAGACGGTCCTGGAACCGGAGTTCACCGACGCCGGCGACGGCACCTGGAAGGTGGCGGTCAAGGTGTCCCTGCGGCCCGCCGCCAAGGGTGGTGACCTGGAAGCCGTGGCCGCCGGCCGGATCGCCGTCAGCCCCATGAACGCCGACTGGAACACCGGCACGGCCGACCGGGTCGTGACGTCCGTCCTGCTGGCCGGGCTCCGCCCGTAGGCCTTCCCGTCCACCCGCCGGGCCGGGGGCGGGGGCGGAACGTTCCGTCCCAGTCCCCCGGCCGGGCCGGCGCGTCCGGCAGCCTCCCGACGGTCGGCGGTCCTCGCCGTTCGGGTGGGACGTCCGGGCGCTCCGGCCGCTCCGACGACCACCCCGGTCGCATTTCTAGGTCGTCTGACCTAAAGTAGGACCCATGATCACCGAATCGATCGACGAGCTGCGCCATGACCCCTCCGGCCCCGTGCTGATCACCGGCGGGTACGGCACGGTGGGTGCCGAAATCGCCCGCATCCTGGCCGTGGACACCCCGACCCTGCTGACCGGCCGCACGCCGGGCCGGGGCGCCGCGCTGGCCGCCGAGACCGGGAGCGAGGTGCGCGCCTGGGACCTGGCGGACCCGTCCCCGTTCCGGGCGGCCGTCCGGGCCGTGATCAGCTCGGTCAACGACCCTGAGGACAGGGTGCTGTTGGCCGCCGCGGCGGCGGGTGTCCCGTACGTCGACATCACCCGGTGGACGGGTCGGCTGCAACGGGCCGTCACCGTCGCCGCCCTGCTCCGCCCGACCGCACCGGTGCTGCTGTCGTCCGCCTGGATGGGCGGGGTCAGCAGCCTGGTGGCGGCCGTCCTGGCCGAGGAGCTGGGCGGCGCCGAGCGGGTGGAGATCGCCATTCGCTGGGACATGGCCGACCGGGCGGGCGCGGACTCCGTGGAGTTCATGGACCGGCTGGGCGTGGCCTTCGAGGTGGTGGACGGCGGTAGGCGCCGGTTGGCCGCGCCGATGACGGAGTCCCGTACGGTCCGCATCGACGGAACCTCCGTACGCGTCGCCCGCATCGACACCCCGGAGCAGTACACCCTGCCGCTGACCCTCGGCACGGCCACCGCGGCCACCCGCATCGGATTCAGCTCCCCGGCCGCGACCCGGGCGCTCCTCGCACTGCGCGGCACGGGCTTCTTCCGCTGGGCCGACGGCGAACGCTGGGCTCCCGCCCGTCGGGCGCTGCTCCACTCGCCGGGCGAGGGCGGCACCGCCCGGCTGCGGATCGACGTCGGCCACGGCGGGCGCTCGCGCACGGCGACCGTCGCCGACCCGCGCGGGCAGCACCACTTGACGGCTGTCGGAGCCGTTCTGGGCCTGCGCCGCGTCCTCGGCACGGACGGCTCCCCCGCCCCTCGGGGCTTGGCCTTCCCGGAACAGCATCCGGATCCGGCGCGCGCGCTCGTCCAGCTCGCGGCGCACGGCGTCGAGGTCACGGTGGACGGGGAATCGGGCACGGGCTCCGAGCGACGGGAAGCACCCCACGAACACGGCGCCGGGAGCGGTCGGGCCGGGACGCGGGCCGCCGCGTGAGCGCGGGACCCACGCCCAAGGGGCAGCAGCGCCGAGCGGCCCTCCTCGACGCCGCCGAACGCGTCCTCACGTCCGCCGGCGGATCGGAACTCACCTTGCGGGCGGTCGCCGAGGAGGCCGGGGTCCGCCTGGGGCACCTCCAGTACTACTTCCCGGCCCGCACCGACCTCTTGTCGGCGCTCCTGGAGCGCGTCCTGACCTTGTCCCTGGAACGCGTCACCCACCTCACCGACACCGCTCGCACGGCGGAGGCCGGCCCCGGTTCCGGACGGGGCGCCGGCCTGGACGCCGCACTCGACGCCCTCCTCGACGGTGTCCTCTCCGATCACGACGACCCGCGTCTGGTGCGGTTGTTCACCGAGGTGTGGGCCCTCGCCGCGCACGACGAGGAGGCGGCCGCGGCGGTCCGTGCCTTCTACGACCGGTACGCCGCGCACGTGGCCTCGTTCGTCCGGGACAACGCACCCGGGGTGTCGGCGGCCGACGCGCACCACCGGGCGGAGGTCTTCGTCATGCTGATGGAGGGGTCCGCCCTGTTCCGCTCCGGCATCACGGGGCGCCGCAGCACCGGCACCGACGCCCGCCTGCGCTCGGCCGCCCGCACCCTGCTGGGAGGCGGCGCGCAGTCCTGATCGTCGTCCGCGCGCGGATGCGACCGGATCGGGGCGCGGCCCAGGGTGGTGTACGGCCACGAGGACATCGGCCTCCGGACGGGTGGTGGTGCGCGACGGGACCGGGGTGACGGGCAGCGGCTACGGCCGGCACTCGGCGGCGCGGCACGTCGGCATCGGGACCGCGCTGGACATGCTCGACCGGGCGGTGGCGGCGCTCCCGCTGCCGGACGAGGGACGGGCTCTGCGGGGGGCCGACCCGGGTGCGCCTCGGATGGCAACGCGTTGGAGCCGATGGCCCGCGTCGTGGCCGGCGCCCGCGGCCGGGCGCCGGGCATCGCGGTGGCGGTCACGCACACCGACATCCGGGGGAACGATTTCAACGCGCTGGTGGAGACCCTCGCCGCCCCGGAGAGCTGCTCCGGGCGTTCCGGTCCGGCCTCACGACCCGGGTGCGGGCCCGCCCGGCGGACGCCCGCACGAACTGGCGGGTGCAGTTGCTCCGCGCGGCCCGAACGGACACCCCCTCGCCCGGATAGCGACCGGCAGCGGTACGGGTCCGGCGATCCCGGACCGCGGTGGTAAGGGCCCGGCGGCCTCGGTCGGCGTCCGGCTGGTTCCGAGCCCGCTGTTAGCCTGCCGTCCATGATCAAGGGGGGCCTGTCCGGCCGAATAAGCGGCGTGGCGGGGGACAGCGGGCCGGAGCGCGTGCTGATCGCCGCCAGTTTCGTCAACCGGGTCGGCAACGGTCTGTTCAACGCGGCGTCGGCGCTCTACTTCACCCTGGTCGTGGGCCTGCCCGCGGCGCAGGTCGGCGCCGCGCTCACCATCGCCGGGCTGATCGGCCTGGGCGCGGGGATACCCGGAGGGCATCTCGCCGACCGGCGCGGGGCCCGCACGATCATGATGGCGGCCCTCGCGGTCCAGGCGCTGTCGATGGCCGCCCTCGTCCTCGTCGAGAGCTGGGCCGCGCTCACGATCATCGCGACCGTCGACCAGATCGCCGCGGCGGCGGGTGGGGCGGCCTGGGGCGCGCTGGTGGTCCGGGTCGGGGGTGAGCGCCCCGCCCTGTTCCGGGCCAGGTTGCGCACCTTCGTCAACCTGGGCGTCATCCTCGGAACCGTCGGTGCCGGGTTGGCGCTGGCCGTGGACACCCGTGGCGCCTACGTCACGCTGATCCTCGGCAACGCGGCGAGCTTCGCCCTGTGCGCGGCGCTCCTGCTCCGCCTGCCCCGCTATCCGGTGCTGCCGGCGCCGCCGCGCCGGCGCCGGTGGGTCGCCTTCTCGGACCGCCCGTTCCTGACGTTCACCGCCCTCTACGGGGCCATGGGACTGCAATACCCGGTGGTCTCCCTGCTCCTGCCGATCTGGATCTCCGAGCACACCGAAGCGCCGCGCTGGACGATCGCGGCGCTGTTCGCCGTCAATGCCGCCTTCTGCGTGCTGACGCAGACCAGGATCGGCTCCCGGATCGAAACCCCGCACGACGGCGGCAGGGCGTTTCGCATCGCGGGTCTGCTGTTCCTCGTCAGCTGTCCGTTGATGGCGCTGGCGGCGCACACCCCGGTGTGGGCGGCGGCGGCACTGGTCCTGGCCGCCGTCTTCGTCCACAGCCTGGCCGAGGTATGGGAGTCCTCGGCGGCCTTCGCCCTCGGCTTCGGTCTCGCTCCCGACCACGCCCAGGGCCAGTACCAGGGCCTCCTCGGCCTCGGCTTCAACGCGGGCCAAGCCCTCGCCCCGGCGATCCTGACGACGTTGGTGCTCGGCCTCGGCACGACGGGGTGGCTGCTGCTGGCGCTGTTCTTCGCGGCGCTGGGCGCGGCCGGCCCCGCCCTCGCCCGCTGGGGCGTGCGGACCCGGCCCCAGCCGGGCGGCGTCGCCGCGGACGTGAAGTGATCGGGCCCGACGACCTCCCCGGGACACGGTTCCGCGACAACGCCATGAACGGACCAGCACGGGAACCAGACCACCATACGATCGTTTTGAGCGAATAGAGCTTTACGATCGATAGATCTTGACGATCGGAATCCGGCTCCATAGAGTCGGCGCGGCCTCACCCCGCCGCAAGGAGCACCCAGATGCCCGGTCGCCGCCCGCGGACCCTGCTCGCGATGGATCCCGCACTCCTGCCCCGCCTGCTCGACGAGGCCGGTTCCCGGCGCCTGCTCCAGGTCGCCGAGTCCGATCTCGACGTCGTCGCCGCCGACTTCACCACACCCGGGATCTCAGGCG
Source organism: Streptomyces sp. NPDC048383 (assembly GCF_040651775.1). Taxonomy (NCBI): domain Bacteria; kingdom Bacillati; phylum Actinomycetota; class Actinomycetes; order Kitasatosporales; family Streptomycetaceae; genus Streptomyces; species Streptomyces sp. NPDC048383. The sequence goes on along the minus strand of NZ_JBEZKS010000024.1, from coordinate 39,002 downwards.
CCCTGGCCGGGGCCGAGGTGCTCCTCACCTTCTGGGGAGCCCCCACGATCGACGCCCGGGCGCTGGCCGGGGCGCCGCGCCTCAGGGCCGTCGTGCACGCCGCAGGGTCCGTCAAGCACTTCGTCACCGACGCCTGTTGGGACCGCGGCATCACCGTCTCCTCCGCCGCGCACGCCAATTCCCTGCCCGTGGCCGAGTACACCGTGGCCATGGTGCTGCTCTCCAACAAACGGGTGATGCAGGTCCGCGAGGAGTACCGCCGCCTTCGCGGCCGGCCGCACGACTGGCACCCGGGGTACGGGCGGGCGGGCAACTACCGCAGGACCGTCGGCATCGTGGGGGCCTCGCGGATCGGCCGCCGGGTGATCGAGCTGTTGCGCCCGCACGACCTCGAACTCGTGCTGTACGACCCGTACGTGACCGAGGGGGCGGCCGATCTCCTCGGAGTCCGCGCGGTGGGGCTCGACGAGTTGTGCCGGATCTCGGACGTCGTCAGCCTGCACGCGCCGGAGTTGCCCGAGACGCGCGCGATGATCGACCGCGGGCGGTTGGGGCTGATGCGCGACGGCGCCACCCTGATCAACACGGCGCGCGGCTCGCTGGTCGACGGCCCGGCGCTCACCGACGAGTTGACCGCCGGCCGCCTCCAGGCGGTCATCGACGTCACCGAACCGGAGGTCCTCCCGGCCGGCGATCCGCTGTACGACCTGCCCAACGTGGTGCTCACGCCGCACGTCGCGGGGTCGATGGGCAACGAGCTGCACCGGATGGCCGATTCCGCGATCGCGGAGATCGCCCGCTACGCGGCGGGCCTGCCCTTCATGCACCCGGTGCTCCGCGAGGACCTGACCCGTACCGCCTGATCCCCGCCCGCACGGAGCCCCGAACGCGCCCCTCCATACCCGGAATTGATCATATTGATCATTTGTTCATATGCTCTTGACGTTCATCTCGTGGGGGCGAATGATTCGAGCCGTTCAGCCCACTCGCCAAGGAGCAGTTCACATGACGTCCCAGTCCTTGCGTACCTGCGGTGCGGTTGCGGCAGCGCTCTCCCTCGCCCTCCTGGCCTCCGCGTGCGCCGGTTCCGACTCCCCCGCGGCCTCCGGCGCCGGCGGCGACAACGGCGGCAAGCCGGTGACCCTCACGTACTGGACCTGGACCAGCGGGGCCGAGGCCGCCACCGCCGAGTTCAACAGGACCCACACCGACATCCAGGTCCGGTTCTCGCAGATACCCGGCGGCCCGGACGGCTACAGCAAGATCAGCAACGCCATCAAGGCCGGTGACGCGCCGGACGTGACGACCGTCGAGTACAGCATGGTCCCGGAGTTCGCGAGCCAGGGTTACCTGAAGGACCTCACGGCGTCCTCCGGCGAGTTGGTCAAGAAGAGCTTCCCGGCGGGTGTGCAGAACCTGGTGACCTTCGGCGGCAGGACCTGGTCGGTCCCCTTCGACGCCACCCCGCAGGTGTACTTCTACCGCAAGGACCTCTTCGAGAAGTACGGCGTGAACGTGCCGACGACGTGGGACGAGTACCGCACGGCCGCCGAGAAGATCAAGGCCGCCGACCCCGCGGCGCGCATCGGTTCCTTCCCGACCGACGCCCCGCTCCAGGCGACCCTCTCCTGGCAGGCCGGCGCCCGGTGGTTCCGCGTCGAGGGCGACGCCTGGAAGCCGGCGATCGACGACGCCCCCTCGCAGAAGGTGGCCGCATTCTGGCAGGGAATGCTCGACGACGACCTCGTGTTCCGCCACGGCGCCGGCACGCCCGAGGAGAGCAAGTCCAGGGCCGACGGGACGAGCGCGGGCGTCATCGGCGCCTCGTGGAGCGCGGGCCCGATGATCGCCGCCATGCCCGACCTCAAGGGCAAGTGGGGCGTCGCCCCGATCCCCCACTGGGGCACGCCCGCCAGCGGGATGTACGGCGGCACCAGCTTCGCCGTGCCGAAGGGAAGCCAACACGAGTCGGCCGCAGCCGAGTTCATCAAGTGGATGACCACCGATCCCGCCTCGATGCGGGCCCGCGTCGGCGCCCTGAAGAGCCCGAGCAGCGCCCTGCCCGCGAACCCCGCGATGGCCGAGGTCGCGGCGCAGGCCTTCGACACCTCCTACTTCGGCGGCCAGGACCTGTACGCCCTGACCCGCGCGCAGGTCGCCACCATCGTCCCCGGGTGGACCTGGGGCCCCGTCTGGGGCAAGGTCGGCGCCGACTTCAAGGACGAGGCCGCGCGGGGCGGGCTGCCCGGCGCGCTGGCCAAGGCGCAGCGATCGGCCGCGACGGCCATCACCGACCGCGGTCTCGAACTCGCCGGTTGATCCCCCGGGGCGGCCGCCGACACCACCCCGCGCCGCGCCGACACCGCCCCGGACAGCAGCCCTCACCGGATCCGCACCCACGGCCAAGGAGCGCCCCCGTGGCACCGACCTCCCCCGCCCCGACCCCGCCCACGACCGCGAACCCGTTGCGCCGCCAACAGCGTTTCGCCGTCGTCCTGTTCCTCGCCCCGTTCTTCGTGTTGTTCATCCTCGTGACGATCGCACCGGTGGTGTACGCGGGATGGACCAGCCTGTTCCAGGAGCGCTCCTCGGGCCTCGGGTTCGGCGGCGTGGAGCGCACGTTCGCGGGGACGGCCAACTACACGGCCGTCCTCGGCGACCCGGTGTTCCGGGCCTCGTTCCTGCACGTCGGCGCCTACTGCCTGGTCTACGTACCGGTGATGATCGGCGGGGCCCTGGGGTTGGCCCTGCTGGTCGACTCGGCGTACGCGCGGGCGGCCCGGTTCTTCCAGCTCGCGTTCTTCCTCCCGCACGCCGTGCCGGGGCTGATCGCCGCGCTCATCTGGATCTACCTCTACACGCCCGGACTCAGCCCGGTCATCGGCTGGATCGACGCCGCGGGCGGCAGCTGGGACTTCTTCTCGCCCGGCAACTCCCTGGCCTCGATGGTGAACATCGCCGTGTGGCAGTGGATCGGCTACAACATGGTGATCTTCTTCGCCGCGCTCCAGGCCGTGCCCCGCGAGGTCATCGAGGCCGCCACCGTGGACGGGGCCGGCGCCTGGCGCATCGCCCTGCGCGTCAAGGTCCCCGTCATCCGCTCCTCCGTGGTGATGACCGTCCTGTTCACCTGCGTCGGCGCCGTCCAACTGTTCACCGAGCCGCACCTGCTCTCCACCCGGGCCCAAGCCCTCGGCAACGACTGGTCACCCACCATGTACATCGTCAGCAAGGCCTTCGTGGACCAGGACTACGCGGGCGCGGCCGCCGCGTCACTGCTCCTGGCGCTCGTGGCCGGGGCACTGTCCTTCGTGGTCACACGGACGGGGAAGCGGTGGCAGGAATCATGAGCACGGACACCGTCACCCGCCGCCCGGACCGCCGGCCCCGCACCGCACCCGGCCGGCCCGCCGCCGCCCGTCCGCGCCGCCGGGCGCCGCGCGCCCTGGGCTCCAAGGCGGCCGTCAACACGGTGCTGGCCGTACTGGCGCTCTACACCCTGATGCCCGTCAGCTGGCTGTTGATCGCCGCCACCAAGAACCGTCGCGACCTCTTCGGCACCGACGGTTTCGCCCTCGGGGAGTTCCACCTCCTCTCGAACCTGCACGCGGTCTTCACCCATGACGACGGCATCTACGGGCGTTGGCTGCTCAACACGCTGCTGTACGCCGTGGTCGGTTCGGTCCTGTCCTCCCTGATCTCGATCGCCGCGGGGTACGCCTTCGACACCTACCGGTTCGCGGGCAAGGAGAAGCTCTTCGGACTGGTCCTCGCCGGCGTCCTGGTGCCCGGCGCGGTCCTGACCCTGCCCATGTACCTGCTGGCCTCGCAGGCGGGCATCTCCAACACGTACGGGGCGCTGCTGCTCCCCTCCCTGGTCAACCCGTTCGGCGTCTACCTCGCCCGGGTGTTCTCCGAGGGCTACGTCCCGTACGAGGTGATCGAGGCGGCGCGGGTGGACGGCGCCGGGGAGGTCCGGACGTTCCGCACCATCGCGCTGCCGATGCTGGCACCGGGGTTCGTGACCCTGTTCCTGTTCTCCTTCACCGCGAGCTGGAACAACTTCTACGGTGCGCTGGTCATGTTGAACGACGAGGAGCTGTACCCCGTGAGCCTCGGGCTCCACATGTGGAACCTGTCGGTGGCCGAGAGCCCCGAGATGTACTCGTTGGCCATCACCGGCTCGCTCGTGGCGGTGGTCCCGTTGGTCGCCGCGTTCCTCCTGCTCCAACGCTTCTGGCGCTCGGGCCTCACCGCGGGCGCGGTCAAGTAGCCGCCGGTGCGCCACCACCAGCGCCGTCCGTCGTTCCCCCAGGCGCCACAGTGCCTCCTGGACGGGGGTGCCGCTCTCGAAGTCCAGCGCCCCCGGCCCTACTTGCGACGCCACGTGTCGGTGGCCGGTTCGTATGCGGCCATGCCTCGGCTCGCGAATTCGCGCAACCAGCCCTCCATCGGCCAGGTGCCCCACCGTTCCCGGTAGATGGCGCCGTTGCGGAGGATGTCATCAACGTGTTGAACGGGCGGGTGTTGGGTGGGGTGGTACTGGTGGTACGCAGGAGCGCCGCCCACCCACCACAGGTCAACGCCTCGCTCGGCCGCGGTGGCGGCGAAGTCGGTGTCCTCGCCGCCGTACCCTGCGTAGGCCTCGCAGAAGCCGCCGATCCGTTCCCAGGTGGGGGCGGTGAGGGCGAACGACAGCGACCAGAACAGTCGGGGATCTCCCCCGCGCACCACCTGACCGTCCGCCGGTACGGGACGGGCAGGGTGCGGCCGGGCCATGCCGTGCAAGGAGTCGAGTCGGTAGCCGCCCGCGGGCGCGGGCGGCAAATAGGCGACGGTGCCGCAGAGCAGGGCGCCGTCACGAGCGGCCCGTGCGTAGCCGTTCAGGAGTCCCGGGCCGGGGACACAGTCCACGTCGAGGAAGACCAGGAGGTCCGCGCCGAAGGAGAGGGCCCGCGCGGCCCCGGCGTTGCGGGCGGCAGCCAGCGGCAGACGCCCGTCCTGCCGGGGCACGCCGATGACGTCCGCGGCGGGCTTCCTGCCGGCGGTGAGGGCTGCGATGGCGGGGTCCGCCATGGAGACGACCACGTAGTGGTCGGGGCCGGCCGGGCTCGCGGCAAGGCCGTCCTGCTGGAGGAGCAGGTGCTCGTGCCGGCCGGCCGCGAGGGTGATCACCGCGGTGCGCGGACGGGTTCTCGTCATGTTCGCCGAGCCAGGTCGGTGAGCAGGCGTGCCGCCTTGTGCGCGCCGTCGCCGGGCGACCAGTGCGCCCAGCGGTCGGGCCGTGCGGCGGCCTCCGCCAGGAGTGTCGGCCAGTCCTGCGGGTCGGGCCAGGCGTCCCGCACGGTGGTCAGGCCCGCCGCCCCCAGCGCCCGGGCCGTGGCGTGCTGTTCGCGATGGGGCCGTTCCTGGGGGATGACGAGGGTCGGGACCCGTGCTGCGGCGCATTCCGCGACGGCGTTCTGCCCGGCGTGGGTGAGCACCACGGTCGCGCCGCACAGGACAGGCCACGGGTCCTCGACCCAGGGTGCTCGATGACCGCCGATAACGGTCCACGCCCAGTCGGGGGTGGCCCAGGCCGCTTCCTGGATCTGCGGGACGGTGACGCCGGCCCCTCCCGCGCCCAACATCACCACGACCTCCCGTCGCGAAGGCGACGTGCCGCTGTCGGGGGTGGGGCGGGGCCGTCCGTCGTAGCGCGAGATGCCGCCGGTGTGGACGGTCTTGGCGTACCAGTGTCCGGGCCAGCCCGGTTCCGGGAGGCTGGACGGCCAGGGGGCCAGGAGGGCGTCCGCGAGGTCGTAGGCCAGGCGGTGACCTTCGTCCTGGCGGTCGCCCCGCATGGCGGCGACCACGACGGGGATGCCCATGAGGCGTGCCAGAGTGGCGGCCTCCACCGAGACGTCACTGACGAACAAGGCGGGGCTCTTCCACCGGATCCACTCGGCGATCGCTGCCATGCGCTCGCGGTGGCCGGGGTGGTGGGTCGGAACCCAGTGCAGCCGGCCATGTGCGGTCGGGTCGCCGGGGGCGTCGGCGGTGTCCTCCGGCAGCGGTACCCAAGGCCCCGGCCAGTCTGCGGGCCGGGGCAGGGAGGAGAGGATCGTGACCTCTTCCTCCACGTGTGCGGCGATGCACATGGCACGGTGCAGGTGTCCGCGCCCCTGGTGGTGGACGTAGTAGCCGATCACCGCATCACCTCTTCGTACAACCGGGTGTAGGCATCCGCTGTGCGGCCGAGGCAGCAGAAATCCTCCGCCCGTCGGCGGGCGTCCCGGCGGTCGAGTTCCATGACGCGCGGAATGAGGGCGGCCAGGGCGTCCACGTCCCCCGGCGGTGCCAGCAGCCCGCATTGCGGGGTGAGGATTTCCGCGAGGGCACCGCGGTCGAACCCGCAGACCGGTGTTCCACAGGCAAGTGCCTCGGCGACGACCAGACCGTACGGTTCGTCCCAGCCGGGCGTCACGAGGGCAGCGGCGCAGGACCCCAGAAGTTCGCCGAGCTGTCGGCGGTCCAGGTGCCCGGCGTAGACGGCGTCCTGCCCCAGGAGAGGGGCCACCCGCTCCTCGAAGTACCGCCGGTCCGAGATGGGTCCCGCCAGCCGCAGGGGCACACCGGCGGTGCGGGCGGCGAGGATGGCGAGGTGCGGCGCCTTCTCGGGGACGAAGCGACCCGACCACGCCAGTGCGTCGCCGCCGGGGCCCGGTTGCCAGAAGTCGATGTCGATGCCGTTGCGCACGACGTGTGCGGCGGGCACCGTCGGCTGCCAGGCCGTCGCGGTGAAGCGGCTGACCGCGGTGAACGTCACGGGGCACGCGTCGTGGCTACGGATGGCCGATTCCAGCCATGGCGTGGGCGGTGTGTGCAGCGTCGTCACCACCGGTATGCGCAGAGCCGGAGCCATGGCGACGGGGAGGTGGTGCAGGCTGTTGTTGTGCACGACGTCGAAACGGTCCTCGCCGTCACGAGCGAGGTCCAGCATGAGTCCCAGGTAGGCGTGGTGTTCCTTCATCCATACTTCGCTGGGCATACTCGCATCCGCGCGCGCCGCCGCGGAGAACTCGGCTGTGCGGACCGGGAGTTCGCACGCTCCGAGGGCGGGGTCGGAACCGGGTGCGGCGAAGAGTTCCACGTGGTGGCCGAGGCGGGTCAGGGCGTGTGCGAGGGACCAGGTGTGGGCTTCGAGACCTCCCGCGAAGGGTTCCGCGATCGGATGGCGCGCGGACGCGATGAGAGCCACCCGCATCGTGCTCACCGCAGAACGCTTTCGTAGAGGGCGCGGTGGGCGGCGGCGATCTCGGCGCGTTCACGCGTACGCTCCTTCGCGGTCGCGCGGCGGGCCGGTCCCTGCTCGTACGCCATCCGCACGGCCTTGTGCAGCGACTCGGCGTCCAGGCCGCCGTGCTGGTTGTGGCCGTAGGTGAGGCAGGGGTGTTGTTGGGCGTAGAAGCCGCAATCGGGGGCCACCACGGCGGTACCCAGGTCGTGGCACGCTTCCAGCCATCCGGAGTGGGTGCCGAACCGGTAGGGCAGCACCGACACGTCCAGTGAGGCGAGGTAGTCCCAGAGCTGCCCGTCGTCGAAGTAGTCGTGGACGCGGAGCGTCAGCCGACCCCGGTCGGCGAGTTCGACGAGTTCGCGCATGACGTCCGGGTCGTGCGCGGGAGCTGCGGGGTCCGCTACCTCGCGGTGGACGTCGACCTGGAGTTCCGCGTCCGGGAACTCGGCCAGCGCGTCGGCGAGGACGCGTACGACGGGCAGGACGGCCATGTTGGGGCGCAGGCTCTTGGCGTGTACCCCCACGCGGAACCGGTCGTGGGCGGGCCGGGGCCGGGTCAGTCGCGGCAGTTCGACCACGTGCGGGTGGGGCAGCACGGTCGCCGGCCGGTTCCAGCGGCCGCGGATGGTCTGCGCGGCGCCCGGTGTGAGGGTGATCAGCCGGTCCGCGGCCGGGATGACGACGTCGAGGGCGGCGTCGTGAAGGGCCGGGTCCGACTGATGGGGGTTGCGGAGGTCGTGCACGGTGTAGACCAGCGGTTTGCCGTGGTGTCGGAGGGCGTCCACCAGTGCGGACAATTGAGCGGGGCTTTGCGCGTCGAACCCGAAGTGCAGGTGAAAGACGTCGAAGTCCTGGTGGTGCGTGCGCACCCAGTCCGGGTCCAACATGACCGGGGGCCACCAGCGCTGCGAGGTGCTGGGCGCCCCAGTGGGACGGGGGTCTGCCAGGCGGCTGACGCCGTCGGGTTCTTGCGCGGAGCAGTGCCGGACGTAGACGTGGCCCGCGGGAACCGAGGCGACGCGGATGTCGGGGACACTTCGGGGCTGTCGGGGTGGCTGTTCGGCCACGGTCTGCTCCTTCGATGGGCGACGGACGCGTGACCGCAGCCCGTAACAGCGACGTACTCAGTGTCGTGCGCTTGCGGCCGGCCCGCGCACTCGGACGCGACGGTTCCGGTCGGTCATGGCCGACTGGAGCCCTCGGACACCGGCAGGAAACGTCCGGAGGGGCCCTCCCCCGGACGGGTGAACCACCAGCAGGCACCTCCACCGCGAGAACAGCGTTCGCCATCAGGGACCCGCACCCGCTCCTCCCAGCGCGTACCCGGTTCATCCCGCATCACCCCTACGCATGTGCCGGGAGGGCGTTCGGCGGCAGCAGCACCGCGCGGACATCAGAACTGCTCCGCCGGGCATACGTCTCACGCGCGCCCCGCCGGCTCCTCACACCGACTGCCGACTGCGACTGCTGAATGCCGATGCCGACGGGCGGGGACGACGATCAGGCGCACCATGGACACACGACACGTCTTCATCGACCGGGGGCCGTCGGCCCGGCCCCCGCCGCATCCCAGGAGGTGGGCCCATGGCCATGACACAGCCCGGCCCGCAGGCAGATCCGCACCGCCTCTCGCCTGCTCACCCCCTCCCCGCAGATGTTGACATCGCCCGTGCGATCGGAATCCTCATGTCGCTGGTGCCGTGCGGGATCGAAACAGCCCGACACCTCGTGGTGCGTACTGCGAGGGCGACCGAGGGCGACGCACACCGAGCGGCAGGAGCGGCACTCGCCCTGATCCGTGGCCCCGATCCCCGCGACCCGGTGCAACAGGTGCTACGCACGGCCATCGCGGCCGCTCGTACGGTACGGGGGCCGGAGGTGCAACGGATTCATCCCGACGCGGACGTACTGCGCGCGCATCTGGCCCGCTTCCAGCGGCTGCGGCATCTCGCCCTGACCGCTCCCGCCGACCCGGCCGTCCAGGCCCGGCTCGACGACGCCGCCTACACCCTGTGCGTACTCGTCGGGCGCCGGACACCCCACGCCGCACTCCGGTCCGCGCGCCAACTCCTCGCCGGGCGGCGTTACGACGTACGCGCCTCGGTCGCAGGCTGAACCATCCCGACGTCCGGATCGTACGGATGCGCCCGGGCTTCCCGGTAGAACCGGTATTCGCCTCGGAGCAGCACCGGATCTCGCCGGGCTGCGGCGCGGGCACCGCCGGTTCCGCCGGCACCGGGTCGGCCGGCACCGGGTCGGCCGGCACCGGGTCGGCCACGTCCGTGGCGTCCCGGCGGTCCTCGCGTACGTGAGCCGCAGGGCGGGTTGAGGCTGGCCGTCGCAAGATCGGGTAGGCGGGCCCCACGAGGGCTTCGCTGGGGAATGGTGATCCGACTTGCTGGGTTTGACCGGAATTGACGTGGTGTACGCCTGCGCGGGACTGGGGGCTCTGGGCGCGGCCGTGCTGCCCACCGCGCTCGCGAAGCGGCCCCTGTCCCTGCCCATCGTGTTCCTGGCGGCCGGGTTCCTGGTGTTCCTGCTGCCGCTCGACGCACTTCCGACGCTCGACCCCGTCCGGCACCGAAGCGTGGTGGAGCACCTGACCGAGGTCTGTGTCGTCATCGCGTTGATGGGCGCGGGTCTGGCCATCAACCGGCCACCGGGCCGGCGTGCCTGGTCGACGACCTGGCGGTTGCTGGGTTTGGCCATGCCGCTGACGATCCTGCTCACCGCGGCCGTGGCGGGATGGCTGGTGGGGTGGCCTCCGGCCGTGGCCCTGCTGGTGGCCGCTGCCCTCGCTCCCACGGATCCGGTCCTGGCCGCCGAGGTGCGCGTGGGAGAGCCCTCCGACGACGAGGACGACGAGGACGAGGTCCGCTTCGCGCTGACCAGCGAGGCCGGGCTCAACGACGGTCTGGCCTTCCCTTTCGTCCTGGCGGCCATCGCGCTGACCACGGCTTCGGCGACGGGCTGGTCCACCGATGGACTCTGGCACTGGGTGTGGAGTGACATCCTGGTGCGCAGCGTGGTCGGATTGGCGGTCGGGTTCGGCGTGGGACGGCTCCTCGGCTGGATGTTCTTCCAGGCCTCCTGGAAGGCCCTGCGGCTCTCCGAACACCGCGAGGGCTTCGTGGCGGCGGCCGCGACCTTCACGGCGTACGGGCTGACCGAGATCTTGCACGGCTACGGCTTCCTGGCCGTCTTCGTCGCCGCCTGCACGATCCGCAACGCCGAACGCGGCCACCGGTACCACCGCGTCATGCACGCGTTCACCGATCAGATCGAACGGCTCCTCACCGCCGTCATCCTCTTCCTCGTCGGTGGCTACATCGCGGACGGCGGCCTCGCCGCGCTGACGTGGCGTGGAGCCGTTCTCGGACTCGTGCTCTTCCTGCTGATCCGGCCGGCCGTCGGTTGGGCCGTCCAGATGCGAGGTAGAGCCGTGGGCAAGGAGCGTGCCGCCGTAGCCTTCTTCGGGATACGGGGCATCGGTTCGTTCTTCTACCTGGCGTACGCCTTGGGCGAAGCAGACTTCGCCGCCCCTGCCCGTGAGTTGTGGGCGGTGGTGACCTTCACCGTGCTCCTATCGGTACTCCTGCACGGCGTCGCGGCCACACCCGTCACCACCCGGCTCGACCGCTCCGTCCCGGACGGACCACGAGCACGACGCGGCGATGCGCAGGTTCGCCCCGCGTGATGGCTCTCCCGGACGGCTCGCACCTGGCGTGCAGGACCGGGGTCCTCCCTCCGCCGCGGGGCGCGGCCAACCGCAGCCGAACGATGCCTCAGCGGCCCCCGACCTCACTGGGCCATACACCACGGGTCCCTCATCGGACCGTCGGCCGAGTCAGTCCGGCGGCCGGAGACCGGTGGCCGATCGGCCTTCCCGTTCAGGGGACAGGAGCTCCTGGAAGACTTGGGCGGAGCGTGGGTTCTCGGTGCACTGCCACACGCCGTGGGGGCAGTAGTCGGTGATGCTGTGGTAGAGGGGCCGGTGCTCGGCTATCCATTCCAGCATGTCCCGCATGTACTCGGGGTTGTCGCCGTTGCGGAACAGTCCCCACTCGGGGTACGAGATCCGCTTGCCGTGCGCCTTCGCGAAGTCGACCTGCTGCTGGAGTCCGTAGGGCTGGGTTATCTGCTCGTCGAAGGAGTGGCCGGGCGGTTGGTCGTAGGAGTCCATGCCGATGATGTCGACCACGTCGTCGCCGGGGTAGCACCGGGTCCAGGCGATCGCGTCACTCCCGCGGTTGGGGGCGAAGTCGAAGCGGAACCGTTGGCCCTTCACCGTGCGCATGGCGCCCACGATGCGCCGCCAGTACCTCTTCCAGTTCTCGGGGTCCGGCCGGCAGCGGTGGCTGTAGTTGAAACCGTTCATCTCCCAGCCGAGCACGATCACCGTGTCGGGTACCCCGATGGCGACGAGCCGCTTCGCCAGCCGCTGGAAGTGGTGGTCGTTCTCACCGCGCGCGCCGGCGCGGATCAGCTCGGCGACCCGGGCGTCGGGCACGCCTGCCTCGTTGCGCTCCTGCATGGGCACGTTCAGGACGAACAGCCGGTCGACCCTCGCCTTGCGCCATCGTGCCCAGCTGTGCAACGAATCAGGCGCACCCTCGATGTTGGCCCAGGTGTCGCCCGGCAGGTAGGTGTGACCCGCACGCAGCTCGGTACCCCGGAGCCAGTGGGAAAGCCCTTCCATCCTGTCGACGCCGGGTGAGCCGTAGTGGAGGTAGGCACCCACCGCGACCTCGGGCCGGGCGTCAGCGCCGGCGACCTGTCGCTGCGGCGGGGCAAGGGTGCCCCCGGTGAGCAGCAGGCCGGCGGCAACCGTACTCACACAGACGCCCGTCATCCAGCGCCTTCTCCCAGACATGACACCTCCGTCCGAGTGGTGGAGCAGGGCCGGGCTCACTCTCCGGCGCATTCGACTGCGGGGCCGCCCTCGGGCGGCGGTCGGCGCCCTCACGGGAGAACCGCCTGCCGGGCCGGGCCTTCGGATGCGGCCGGGGCTAGGACGAGGGCCGGCGCCGGTATGGCGTAGTCACTCATGGATCGCTCCGTCCGTATGCGCCTGCGTGCGCGGCACCGCGGGGTACCCATGCCCGACGCGGGGCACAGCACGCGATAGCGGCTACTCCACGTAACGATGCGCGAGGTTGGACGCCTCCACCATGCGAAGCAACCAAACGGGGTGCGGGCCGTGGCCCGACCGGCCACACCATCAATTGGTCGAGAAGCCGGTCAGAGCACTTCCGCGTCCACATGATCCATGAACGCCTCCACATTCCTTTTGAATTCTTCGACCGCTTTGAGCATTTCATCGCCCCACTTCTCACCCGACTTGATTCCGAGGTACCCATTCGCCACTTCTTGAACTGCCGCTTCGCGTGGCGCCACGGACCTTGCCAGCCACTTTCGGGCCTCAGCTGTCCCTACCAGGCGTACCGTCACTTCTGCTTGACGGATCCGCTGGAGTGCGGGGATGTACTTGTCATTGTGCTGCTGCGTGAGTTCCTTGAGGGAAATGTCATTCGGATACTGAAGTACGAAATTTCGCACGCTGGACATTTCCGTTGCCAGGTCCTGGGCCTCGGTACCGAACTCGACGTATGCCTGTCTGCGAATATCAGCTCTTCTGGCTTCTACCTCAACCTCCCTCGCCCTCCCGGCTTCGTAGTACCCGAGGACGCTCCCTGTCAGACCGGCCACAGCCCCGATCAGGGTGCCGGTCAATGCTGCGCCCGCCGTGCTCCACTTCCTGGCACGGCTTCTCTCCTGACCTGCGTTCTCCTGCTGCTGTTCCGCCTCCACACTCGGGGTCTACAGCGTGTCTCCTTGGTGCTGTCCGCCGTGCGAAGCTGTGCGTCATGGAGCCTTCGATAGTCCGTGGACTTGCTCTGCCCGCCCTGCTGACGTCGCTCATCGATCGCGGCCTCTGGTGTCACCCGGGCGATGCGGTGCTGGCGAAGGCCATTCCGTGGTTCAAGGACCCACTTGGCTTCGTGTCGAACCCCGAGCAGATGGCGTACGCGTCCCAATCAATGGACATGTTCGCCGATGATCCACACTCCGACTTCTTTCGCCAGGCACGCGGAAGCAGGAGCGTCGCCCCGCTCGAACTTCCTTGGCTTGACGTTGACCAAGCAGTGCTGATCGCCACCACTCGCAATCCCGGTGATGATGGCGCCTTGGCTCTCGACTACCGGACTGACCCCTCAGATCCCCGCATCGTCGGCAGTGACTTCTGGACGGATCCCCTTCTGTGCGAGTGGCGGGTCGTAGCGCCTACTTTCTCGGGTTTCGTCTCGAGTTTGGGCCTGTAGCTTCCGCGGTCGTGTCACTGCCGCGCCCAGAGAAGGATGGACGCGACGTGGAGTGTGCGGCCTGGTAGGCGATGGCGAGTTTGTCCGTCCGCAGGGCCAGGCCGCGCCACTGTTTGAGGCGGGCGATGCACCGCTCGACGACATTGCGCTCTGTATTTCACGGCGTCGAAGCTGGGTGGGCGGCCTCCGGCACGGCCTCGACGCAGGCGGTGACCGATCTGGTCTGCGGGCTGCGGGATGACAGCCCGGATGCCTCGGCGACGAAGGTGTCCACGGATCGCGCGGGATGAATAGGCGCGATCCGCCAGGACGGTTGTCGGGCGCGTTCTTGGCCTTCCGGGCCCGCTGCGCGGGATCCGAATCCTGGCCATGACCGCCTCGAAGGCCGGCGCGTCACCAGCCTGACCGGCGGTGACGTGGATACCCAGAGGACGGGCCCGGCTGTCACTGGCCAAGTGGACCTTCGTGCTCAGCCCGCCACGGGAACGTCCGAGCGCGTGATCCTCAGGCTCCGACCGGCCGGGCGCCCCCTTTTCCTGGCTCCGGCCGAATGTTGGTGAGCCCGGCAGACAGTGGAGTCCACAGAGACCGTCCAGTCCACATCGTCACCCTCATCCGCCGCAGCAAGTGGTGCCGCGAAGATGCGTTCCCACGTGCCGCCCACGGCCCACCTCATCAAGCGCTTGTGAGCGGTCTGAAAAGACCCGAGCTCGGTGGGCAGGTCCCGCCAGGGCGAGCAGGTGCGGTACTTCCACGCAATGGCCTCAAAGGTTCGGCGGTGGTCAGCCCACCGTCGCCCACGGGCCGGATCGTCCGGCATCAACGGTTCGATCCGGTCCCACATCGCATCGGTGATCACCAATCGGACAGACACATCCGATCAACTGACCAGCCCATCAAAGAGACACGCTCTAGCTCCTCGCTGTGCACCTCGCACGACGAGTGCTCCACGCAGCGTAAGGACGGGAGGATTACCGCCGACCGTCTCTCCAACCGGGGATCCCTGGAAGAGGCGGCACGGGGGCCGCTCCCAACGCCCCAGCCACAGAACGCCCCCGGCAAGCGCCGTGCCTGGTAGCGACCGCCCACAACCCCAAGGAGTCCGGCCCTCTACATGAGGGGGAGGTAGGCGGTGATCGTCTTACCGTGACGGTCGGCATGGATTTCGGTGCGGGTGGCCATCTTGTTCACCAGGAGCCAGCCGAAGCCGCCCGGCACCGTGGACGGCGTTCCCGGGGAGACGGGTAGGAGTGGGGAGGCGTCCGACACCTCGACCGCCACTTCGTCCTGACGGTGACGCACGTCGAAGGCGGTCACACCACCCGCATGTCGAGTGGCGTTGGACACCAATTCGGCGACCACCACCAACACGTCGTCCAGCACGCGCTGACTCACACCGTGGGGAGCCAGAACCTCCTGAGCGAGCCGTCGGGCATCCACGCCTTCAAGACCAGCCGCGTGACGTGGCGTCCCAGTCATACCCGCTCCTCCCACACCCTCCGCCTTCCCCCCGTCCACGCCATCCACCCCACCGGCGGTTCCCCACCTTCGACAATCCGGCGCTCGCTCGCTCGCCCGCCATGCCCTGCCCGGGGCCGGCCACACCGCTCCTGGGGCCTCACCCGACGGAGCCGAGGACGACGCGGTGCCCAGCGGAGGCTTCGCTTGACGGTGGGGCGGCCACCGCGTTAGCCGACGCCAACACATGGCCCGACCTCCGAGCCACTGCCACCCGCATCTGTCCCCTGCGGGCCGGGGTTGGGCCAATCCGGATCCGGGCGGTCCCGAGGGTGGTGAAGGGGCGGGCGGGGAGCAGGGCATTACCGGCGCTGTCGGTACCAAGCCCCGGCGTAGCTCAATTTTCGCTCTGAGGTGGCGGCAGGAGGGTTGGCTGCTGTGCTGTCAGGTGACACTGCCGGCAGGTGAGGTGCGGCGAACGGGGGGCTGTTGTGCGGTGGGTGTTTCGGAGGTCCTCAAGGGGCTCGGGTGAGGTGCGGGATCTGGATGTGTACGAGATCGCGTTCTTGGGCGGCGGGGTGGGGCGGGTGGCGGACTGTGCGATCGTCGCGCTGAACAGGCGCGGTCTGCTGGTGGTGCACGCCGCGCGGGTACGTACGGTGGACGGGGAGCTGCCCGGGCACGCGGTCGAGCGTCGTGTGTACGCGTACTGCGGGCGTGAGAGGAGCATCGGTGCCGTCCACAGCGATCTGCAACGCTCGCGGGAGATCTGGGAGATCGGCCGTCGGCTGGCCGCATGGGGGCTGGTGAGGGGCGCGGACCGCCGGGTGACCCGTGAGGGCAGACGACACCTGGAAGCGGCCGGGCGTGACGCGAGCATCCCGCAGTACGTCCTGCACGGGGCCGCCGGTCTCCTGGACTCGACGGCTGGGCGCCCGATGGGCCCCACACCGGTGGCTGCACCCCGTCCCCACCCGACGCCGCAGACGCAACGGCGCCAGAGCCGGACGACCGGGAGCAAGTCCCCGCGCCTGGACGCCGACTAGGCGAGTGAACCGGCCCATCGCGGGTGCGCCGGCGGACCCGGTAGCCGTGGCCGGTTACCGGGCCGGCATCCGGGCCACGGTCCCGTACGCGCAACACCCTCCGCGATCCACGGCGAGCGCGCCGCGCACAGCGGAGAGAAGCCCGGACCCACCTCCAGCAGGTTGGTGCGGCTGCTGGAGGTGGGTCGGGTTGGCGCAGCACGTCACTCCCCCGCCCGGCCCCGCACTCATCGAGGAACGTGCCCACCGGGCCGTGACCTCGCCGCGACCGGCGGGCCGGCCGACTGAGGCCGTCGCGCCGCGGGCCGGTCCGTCCCGGCCCGCGGACCCCGACGGCGGCCCGGACGCCGCCGTCGGGGTCGAGCGGGCGTTGCGTCCCCGGGGCTCTCAGACCTCGCCGCGCCAGGACCCGCTCTCGCGGCCACGCTCCTCGATGTACTCCTTGAACCGCTTCAGGTCGCCGGTGACCTGCCGCTTGACGAAGCCGAGCTTGTCGCCGACGTTCTCGGCGAAGCCCTCCGGGTCGTAGTCGAGCTGCAGCATCACCTTCGACTTGTTGTCGGCCAAGTGGTGGAAGGTCACCACACCGGCCTGCTTCACCTCGCCGCCGACGGTGGTCCAGGCGACCCGCTCGTCGGGAATCTGCTCGGTGATCTCCGCGTCGAACTCCCGATCCACCCCACCGAACTTCGTCACCCAGTGGGTGAGGGTCGGGGTGAGCTGGTCGATGCGCTCCACCCCGTCCATGAAGTGGGGGAACGACTCGAACTGCGTCCACTGGTTGTAGGCGGTACGCACGGGAACCTCGACCTCGACGGACTCCTCGACCTTCGACACAGAAACATCCTTCCTCTTCGTCGGCCGGACAGGTGCCCGGCCCGTACCCGGGGAGACCTTCCCCCGACCTCGCCCCTGCCCCCGTTCCCGGCGCCCATGACCCACGAACAGACGCACGATCGCGCGGACAGGCCGGAACTCTGCTGCCCCTACGGAGCGGGCGGCGCCAGGTGTTCCCACCCGCCGCGCAGCGGTGAAAGCCTGCTCCCGAAGCTCGAACGGTGCCGCGAAGCGGTCCCCTTCCCCCTTGGCGGCTGCGCCGATCCGCTGACATTCATCCGACAATCGGCCTGTCATCGCCCCGCTTCCCGCCCCGCGCGCCATGCTCCCCTCGGCCACCACCACGAACGAGGAGCAGCACAATGCAGGGAGTTCCGAAGACCACGCGGCGCATGCGGCCCCTGGCCCTTGTGGCCGTGCCGCTGGCCCTGAGTCTGACCGCTCTCGCCGCGCCGGCACTCGCCGCCCCCGGCACCGACACCGGCGGGGCGAGCACGGCGCAAGCATCGGACGGGCCGCACGCATCGCGCGGCAACGACGGACCACGCGGTCCCCAGGGCGCGAAGGGGCCCAAGGGGCCGAAGGGTGATCGCGGTCCGGCCGGGCCCGCCGGCCCGTGCGTCGACGTCGCCGTCGTCGCCGGTACCGCGCCCGGCAGCGAGTACAGCGCCGCCCTCACCCGCGGGAAGACGTTCGTCGGCTACCGCCCCACCCTCACCGGCGCCTACACCTGGCGTGACCTCACCCTGCCCGCCACCCCCGGGTACCCGCGCAACACCTGCAGCGTCGGCATCAAGCTCAACGGTGAACGCGTCCACGTCAAGGTCCTCACCGCAGGCGGCGACCTCTACGAAACCTCCTGCACCGCCCCCGCCCTCTCCTGCACCCTCGGCTGGACCGCCATCATCAAGCCCTGACCGCCGGAGGTCTTCAGGCCCCCGACCCGGCGGCGGGAACCGTCGGACCCGTGTCGACGGCCGCGACGGAGCACCGCCCGTCCCCTCGTTCGGTCGTCGGGGAGCCGGACCCTCCGCGGCATCCGTTGTCCCCTCCTGGGGACTGTCCTGGCAGGCTTTCGGAAGCGTCATGCTTTGAGGGCTCGGTTTCGGGCAATCGCCCCACATGAAACCCTCTGACGTTTCCGGCTCCTCCTACTGGATGCGGACGACCGACTTCCCGTCCTTCCCGTCTCTGACGGCCCCCGTGGAAGTGGACGTGGCGGTCGTCGGCGGCGGCATCGCGGGCCTCAGTACAGCGTGGGAGCTAGCCCGGGCGGGTCTGGGCGTCCTCGTGCTGGAGGCCGACAGGATCGCGAGCGGTGTAACGGGGCATACCACCGGCAAGCTCACAGCCCTGCACACGGCCGTCTACGAGACGCTGCGCACCCGGCACGGCGGCGATGCCGCCCGCCTCTACGCGGTGTCGCAGAGTGCGGCACTGGCCCACGTCATCGAGGTGGCCGAGGAACTCGGCGTCGACTGCTCGCTGGAGCGCCGCCCCGCCGTGACCTACTGCGAGGACCCGGCCGGGGTCGAGGCCCTGCGCGCCGAGGCCGAAGCGGCCCGGGCGGCCGGACTCGACGCATCCTTCGTCACCGAGACGGGACTCCCGTATCCGGTGGCGGGGGCGGTCAGGCTCGAGAACCAGGCCCAGTTCCATCCGCTCGCCTACCTGCGCGGCCTGGTCGACGACCTTCTCGCCCGCGGAGGCCGTATCCACGAGGGTACGCAGGTCACGAAGGTGGAGGGTGGCGATCCCTGCCGGCTGACCACCGCCTCGGGAGCCACTGTCCTCGCCCATCACGTGGTCGTGGCCACCCACCACCCGGTCTTCGACCACGCACTGCTGGCCACCCGCCTGACCCAGCACCGGGACCTGGTGATCGCGGGGCCGATGCCCGCGGATCTGGACCCCGACGGGATGTACATCACCCAGGAAGGCGGGAAGCGGTCCGTGCGCACCGCCCCGCTGGCGGACGGGCAACGGCTCCTGATCGTCACCGGTGAGGCCTTCACCCCGGGCACCGGTGACGACACCCGAGTCCGTTACGCCCGTCTGGAGGCCTGGGCCCGGGAGCGTTTCCCCGGTGTCTCGATCACGCAGCGCTGGGCGGCACAGGACAACAGCTCCACCGACGCCCTCCCCTTGATCGGCGGCCTGCCCACCGCGGGTGACAACGTGTACGTGGCCACGGGCTTCGCCGGCTGGGGCATGACGGGGGGCGTCATGGCCGGACAGCTCATCGCTTCCCTGGTCACCGGCGTCCGTCGGCCGTGGACCGAGCTCTACGACCCCCACCGTTTCGGCCCCGCCGTCCGCTCCGCGCCCGCGTTCCTCAAAGCCCAGTGGGACACCGGCAAGCACTTCGTCAAGGATCGCCTGGACACCCTGGGCGACGGTACCAACGGGCCCGTCAGTGGGCTACGGCCGGGCGAGGGCACCGTGGTGCGGGCCGGTGGGAAGCCGTGTGCCGTCCACCGCGACGACAAGGGTGAGCTGCACGCCGTATCCGCGGTGTGCACCCACATGGGCTGCCTCGTCGCGTTCAACAATGCCGAGCGGACCTGGGAGTGCCCCTGCCACGGCTCGCGCTTCGGCATCGACGGCGCCGTGCTGCAGGGACCGGCGCTGGAACCGTTGGAACGGCGCACGTCCGAAGACCTTTGACGCAGGAGACGCGGGAGACGCGGGAACTGAACGAAGGCACGCGGTGAGCGTGCCGCGTACCGGCCACATCGCTCCAGGAGGACAACGGCAGTGGACGCCAACCGAGACGAACGAGAGAACGAGCAGCAGTCAGCCCCGCCGGTCGCGGACAGGGGCGTTCCGGTCGACGAACACGGTCGTCCCCCGGGGGATCCATCGAGGGTGGGCGCCGACGGATACGCGCCGGCGGACGCCGATCGGGTCCGGCGCGCGAACGAGAACCGCGAAGAGGATCAGGTGCGGGATGACCGGTCCCTGCCCGACGGCGAGACGGCACCCGAACGGGGGCAGGCGCCCTGACCGCTCTCACCCTCTCGGACGGTTCACAGTTCGGGCCTGCCGCCCTGTTCGAGCGAGCCGGTCGCTGACCTGTCGTTAGCTCCGCTCACCTGGGAATTCGGCAGAGCCGCGTGCCCTGACCGGTAGATCCGCCGGCTGCGGTTTTCGGGCGTGGCGCGGGTCGGCCCTGGGTTTCGTCGTGCGTTGCTCGGGTCACAGATGCAGGGCCCCCGAGGGGCCGTGGTCCGCCCCCCTGCATCTGGAGAACTGATGTCCGAGAAGAACCCGGTGAAGGCCGTCGCCGACAAGATCAGCGACATGCTCCACACCGACGCGGCCGAAGGACCCGAGGAAGGGATTCCCGGGAAGCCGGCTCCTGTCTCCCCGCAGCTCGTCGAGCCCACGACGCCGGTGGAGCCGTTGCCGCCGAAGGCGGATCAGAGCGGACCGGAAACGGTCAGCCCGACCGGGCAACCCACCGGCGCGGAGCAGGCCCGCATGGCACAGAGCGGCGCGTACCTGACGAGTGCGCAGGGTGTGCGGCTGCCCGACAGTGACCATTCGTTGAAGGCGGGCCCGCGGGGGCCGGTACTGCTGCAGGATCATCACCTGCGCGAGAAGCTCATGCACTTCGACCACGAGCGGATCCCGGAGCGCGTGGTGCACGCCCGCGGCGCGGCCGCGCACGGTGTTTTCCAGTCCTACGGGACCGCGCAGGCGGTCAGCAAGGCGGCGTTCCTGGCCGGGGAGGTGGAGACGCCGGTGTTCGTGCGGTTCTCCACCGTCCTGGGATCGCGCGGCTCCGCCGACACCGTGCGCGACACCCGGGGGTTCGCGACGAAGTTCTACACCGAGGAAGGCGTGTTCGACCTGGTCGGGAACAACATCCCGGTGTTCTTCATCCAGGACGCGATCAAGTTCCCCGACGTCATCCACGCCGGCAAGCCGCATCCGGACCGGGAGATCCCGCAGGCCCAGTCCGCGCACGACACGTTCTGGGACTTCGTCTCCCTGCACACCGAGGCCACCCACCACACCCTGTGGAACATGTCCGACCGGGGCATCCCCCGCTCCTACCGGATGATGGAGGGCTTCGGCGTCCACACCTTCCGCCTCGTCAACGCCCAGGGCGCCACCACGTTGGTGAAGTTCCACTGGAAGCCCAAGCTGGGCGTGCACTCCCTCGTGTGGGAGGAGGCGCAGATCCTCGCCGGGGTGGATCCCGACTTCCACCGGCGTGACCTGTACGACTCCATCGAGGCGGGCGCGTTCCCCCAGTGGGAACTCGGCATCCAGACCTTCCCCGACACCGCCGACCAGACCTTCGAGGGCATCGATCTCCTCGACCCCACGAAGATCGTCCCGGAGGAGCTCGCGCCGGTGAAGCCGGTGGGCCTGCTGACCCTCCACAAGAACCCGTCGAACTTCTTCGCCGAGGTCGAACAGGTCGCCTTCCACACCGGCCACCTCGTCCCCGGTATCGACGCCACCGACGACCCGCTGCTGGCCGGTCGCATGTTCTCCTACCTGGACACCCAGCTCACCCGGCTCGGCGGCCCCAACTTCCCGCAGATCCCGATCAACCGCACCCACGCGCCCGTCAACGACATGCTCCGCGACGGCTTCCACCAGACGGCCGTGCACCGCGGGGTGGCCCCCTACAAGCCCAACAGTCTCGACGGCGGCTGCCCGTTCTTCGCCGGCGCCGACACCGGCGCGTTCATCGAGGTCCCGGTCGAGGTACCGGCCGGACGCAAGGTCCGCGAAGCACCCGCCTCCTTCAGCGACCACTTCTCCCAGCCGCGCCTGTTCTGGCTCAGCATGACCCCGGTCGAGCGCGAGCACATCATCGCCGCCTACACCTTCGAACTCGGCAAGTGCTACGAGCAGGCCATCAAGGAACGCACCCTGGGCGTGCTCGCCAACATCGACCCCGAACTGTGCGCCCAGGTCGCGGCCGGGCTCGGACTGCCCGCCCCCGCTCCCACCGAACCCCTCGTCGACGTCGCCCCCAGCCCCCGCCTGTCGCAGGTCGGCGACACCTGGCCGCTGGACGGCCGCGTCGTCGGCATCGTCGCAGGCCAGGACATCGACATGATCGGTGTGGACGCGCTCCGCCAGGTCATCCTGGACGCGGGGATGGTCCCGCTGGTCATCGCCGCGGCGGGCGGAGTGCTCGGCGGCGCCGAGCCGGTCACCGTGCAGCGCACCTTCGCCACCGCGCGCTCCGTCGAATTCGACGCGCTGATCTTCGCGGGCGTACCCGGAGCGGGCGCCGACGCCTACGGGGCGCGCGATGCCAAGGCCGGCGCCCCACGGCCGCCCGTCAGCGACCCCCGTGTCCTCGCGCTGCTCACCGAGGCCTACCGGCACGGCAAGGCACTGATCGGTCTGGGCGACGCGGGGACCCTCTTCGAGGCCGCCGGGATCTCGGTCGGCGAGCCGGGAGTCCTCGTCAGCGACGGCGCTCAGGGGATGCGCCGACTCATGGAACTGCTGGCGGCCCACCGCGTGTGGGAGCGCTTCCCCGCCGTGACCTGATCCGACCGCGCGCCCCCGGCGAGGGGCGTCTTCGCGGGTGCGAGCCCCGGACCTCCAGGGTCCGGGGCTCGCCGTTCATGACGCGGTTCAGGCCGCCCGCGTCTTCGTCCGTGCGCGCACGCGGTGCGGTACGAACGCCACGTGCTCGGGTGGCTCGGGGCACGGCGGCCGCTCACTCCAGTCCAAAGGCTTCTGCCAGTCCTCTTTCCCACTCCCTCGCCCCGTCCGCATCCGCCGCGATGACCGCGTAGCGCCATGCGCGGCCGTCCGGTGGGGCGTCCGCGTAGAGCACCACCCCCTCCCCGCTCGCCGGGTCGAAGGCGAGCCGGTGGGTACCCAGCCGCTCAAGGGCTTCCGCCAGCCCGAAGGCCGTCCGGGTGCGCCCCTTCGCCACCATCCACGCCCGGGAGGCCGCGCCGGACGCGGCCGTGAGCCGGGTGACCATGTCGTGGGGCGTGGTGGTTGCGGTCCGGCGGACGTTGCTCTCGCCGGCGTACGGCACTCCGTCCGTGTCGACGAGCGCGTCGAGTCCGAACGGGCCGAGGTGGCCGTGAGCGGCGAGGTGGCGGCCCAGTCGCATGCCCCATTCCTCCAGTTCACCGGCCACGTGCGCACACGACGACGGCAGGGGTGACACGTAGCCCGTGAAGGATCCCTGTTCCGTTCGCATGGCCCCGCTGAACAGGGCGCGAGGGCCCGAAGCCGTGTTCTCCATCTGGATGCTCACCGACTCGGCCACGGTCAGGCACTCCTCCACCAACCACGTTCCTTGCGGGCCACCGACCGCTTCCAGCGCGAGGCTCGTTCCGGCCAGGTCCTGCCGGGAGAGGAAGCGCATCCCGTGGCCCCCCGCGGAGCGGTCGGGTTTGACCACCACCTGCTCGTACCGGGTGAGCAGCCGGCGTACGACACCTTCGACCTCGGGTCGGCGGCACACCTGTCCCGCGGGCAGGCGCATGCCCAGTCGCGCGGCCGCTCGACGGAAGCCCGACTTCGTGTTCAACAGCATCGTGACCGGCACGGCGGCGGCGGCTTCGTCGACCGTCGCGTACGGGTGCACGGTCAGGCCGAGATCACGCGCGAACGCGACGGCGGATGCGTCGGGGGCGGTCGGCAGCAGTGCCGTTCCCGGCTCACGCACGTGAGCGGCGACCCGTTCCATCAGCCCGGCCTGGCGAACGGCCTGGGCCAGCGGGACCGCACCGGCCGGCGGCACTTCGATCACCGCCGTCTGCTCGCGGGGCACGCCCGTCAGGTCGTGCACGTACCGCAGGAACTCCTCGCTCAGCGATCCGGGGGTCACCAGGACATCGCCGGCTCGCAACAGCCATGCCTTGCGCGGCGCCTGCTGAGCCCACTGCGCCAGCACTTCGCCCGCCTCCAGGTCGACCGCCAGGTCCGAGAGGAAATTGGCGAACACCAACAGCGGACCTGCGTTCCGCTCCTTCACTGCTGCTCCTCTCACGCCGTCTCGCCCCGCTCCGGGGGCCGTGCCCTACCGCCTCCATGGTGCGCCGTTCGGTGGGACGAAGTTCAGTAGGCGCGAGATGCATCGGCCGCTCTCTGATGGGTCACTTGGCGGCCGGGGCAACCACGAAGACCGGGGCAGTGGTGACGCGCTCGGGGCGGAGGCCCCGGACGGCGCCGCCTGCGCCCCGGCCCTGTGGCTCTGTCGACCGGCTCTACTGGGGAGGGCGCCGCGTTCCGGGGTCGTTGCGGACCTCCGCGGCGGTGTCCTGCCCGGCCTGACGCAGTCCGTCGGCTGTTTCACGGCCGGCGCTCTGCGCGTGTTCGCTCGTGGTCGCCACGGCCTCCTGGGCTGTTCCCTTGACCGATTCAACGGCATCGGCCACCGGTTCCTTCAGCTCGTCGCGGACTTCGTGTACGGCGTCCAGGGCGGTCTGCTTCACCGGTTCGAGCAGTTCGTCTGAGTGTTCTCGCAGGCGCTGTCCCGCCTGCTCCTCGACTTCGGAGGTCGGCAGCAGGGCGGCGGCGAGCATACCGGCGCCGAAGGCCATCAGGCCCGCGGCGAGCGGGCTGCCCTGGGTCTGCCGCTTGATCTTCGCCGGTGCCTGCTGGATGGCCTCCTGGGCGCTGCTGCCCGCCTCGCGGGCCGTTTCGCCGACGCTCTCGGCGGCTTGGTGCAGGCTTCCGGTGGTGGTGTGCGCCGTGTCCTGTGCACTGCCCATGACGCGCTCCTTCACTCCGCTCACCCGGTCGCGCATCGAGTCGACCTTGCGCTGGGCGATCCTGCTCGGGGTCATCCTGTCGGCGAGGAGGTCGACATTGCGCGCGAGGTGTGCGCGTCGGTACTCCACGTCGGTCCTCAGCTCGTCGGGTGTCGGGCCCATCGGGCATCCTCCTTCAAGGTTTCCACGGTCTGTTCGGGCTTGAGGTTGACGGTCCGCAGGTGTTTGCGGCCGATGACGTAGAGGACGCCGCCCACCACGGCCCACAGGACGGTGACGATCAGTGCGGCCCAGGCCGGGTCCATCACGTTGGCGAGGGCGAAGACGACGGTCAGGCTCGCGAAGAGCAGTACGACGTGTCCGGCGTAACCCGCTCCGCCGAGCAGGCCGACGGCCTTGCCCGCCTTGGTGGACTCCTGCTTGATCTCGGCCTTGGCCAATTCGATTTCATCACGGACGAGTTGAGAGAGGTCCTGGCCTATCTCGCCGATCAGGTCACCGAGGGAGGCTTCGGTGGGTGCCGGTGGGGGCGGCGCGGGCGCCGCCGGTCGTTCGTGAGAGGAGAGGGCCATGCTCAGATCCCTCCTCCGGGCCTCGGGGTGCCCGTGGGCGGTGGGCTCGCCGGCGGGTAGGCCGGGGGCGTCGGGGTGACGTGCGGCGGCTGCGACTGGCCGTAGGTGTCGAGGGGGTCCTCGTACCCGGCGGGTATGCCGCCGCGGTCGGGGGCCGGAAGGCGACCTGCGGCCGGGGTGCTGCTGGCGGTGACCGGGCGGCCGACGGGGGGAACGCCGCCGTTGTCGGCAGGGGTGCCGCTCTCCGAGGAGGCAGCGGCGCTGATGCCCTTGCCGGCCCGTGCGACGACGAAACCGGCCAGGGCCGCTCCGGCGAGGAAGACGCCGGGACGGCGGCGGGCGAAGGTCTGCAGATCGCTGACCAGGCCGTCGGGACCCCGGGTGTCCATGCGCGAGGCGACCTTCTGTCCGCCGTCGGCCAGCTGACGGGCGACGCCGGCCATGGTCGAGTCGGGCTTGCCGTTCTCGCCGAGCTCCCGCAGCTCCTGTGAGAGCCGCCGTACGTTTTCCGCGAGACGTTGCGTCTGGGTCTCGGCCTGGCCGGTCAGCTGGGTCCGCAGCTCGCCTACGAGATCGCGTGCCTGCGCGGTGGCCTCACCGACCACGTTGGCGGCCTGCTCCTTTGCCGTACCGCCTACCTCGGCGGCCTTGTCCCCGACCAGCGAAACGCTCTCGCCGGCCTTGTCCTGCACCGTGTGTGCCGCAGCCGTCGTCCTGCTCTCATCCTGACGGCGCGCATCCTGGAAGTCACTCAAGGCTCCTCCTCCTGATGAATGGCGGTGATGCGTCTCACACCGCCGCCTGCCCCCCTTTCACCGCTTCACCCATGGACGTCGAACATGCCATGGGTACGGATACTTCTCCTCACCCGACGTCGCCCGTTTCCGGTGGACCGATGCACGCGATGCACTCCGCGTCGATTTGATCGGCCAGTTGCCGGATGGCGCCGGCCGCCTCGTCGACCGGACCGGGAGTGGAGGTCTCCTCGACGGCTTCGGGCGGGGTCATCCAGTCGCTTGCCAACGTGCGCAAAAGTGCGGTCACCTCGGTGGCGGGAATGAGGAGCTGGCCGTCGGCGGTGGGGATGAGCGATATGGACACCGAGATCATGATTCCTGCCTTCGCTACGCGTAGGCCGCCGTGGGTGTGGTCGCCAACCTCGACGGCTGAGGGCACGGTACGGGGGCGCGGGAGTGGGGTCACGGGCCGGGTCCGTGTGACAGGTGGCGAGTGCGCCCCCGCCGGCCCGCGATCCCGCCGGAGCCCGGGCCTCCCTGTGCTCCGTCCATTCCGTGCCTACCCAACGGGCACCGAGAAACGCCACCCCCTGACCGGTAGGCCCCCACGCCCCGGCCGTCACCCTCCGTCGCCGGGTCGTTGCGCGCGCCGGCAGCTCCTGGGTCGGAACCATCCGCAGTGTCCGGTCCGGGTGGCCGCGGAGCGGTCCGTCGGTCAGTGGCGGGGAGCAAGCGCGAACGGTAATGGTGGGGGCGGCGTCGGGCATGCGGCTCAAACCGGGGATTTCGGTTGCGTTGCCCCGGCGGCCTCCCGAGGCACTGCACCGTGCCGGGCCGAGGAACAGTCGACGTCCGATCACCCTGCCGTACGTCGCACGACTCCATGGGAAAGGTGACCCGCCATGACCGAACCGGACCGCGTCGGAGAGGACCAGCCCCACGTTCTGCTGCCCCTCCTGACCACATCGGCCGAACAGTTCCTGTCCACCGCCCGCTCTCTGACAGCGCGGCAGACGCGTGCTGCCTCCCCGCTGCCCGGCTGGACCCGGGCACACGTGTTGGTTCACCTCGCGCGCGGCGCGGATTCTCGTGTGCGTCTGCTGACGGCCGCGCGGACCGGCGACGACCATCCCCAGTATCCCGACGAGGAAAGCCGGGCCCGCGATATCGCGACCGGAGCCCTGCGCGAGCCGGACGTCATCCGCTCGGATCTGACGAAGTCGCTCCACGGCCTCTTGAAGGCCATCGCAGCTCATCCCGCCGCGGCCTGGGACGTGCCGGTGCGGTGGCTGGGAGGAGGTAGGCGCCCGGTCCGCGGGGTGCTGTGGAGCCTCCTGCGCGAGCTGGAGGTGCACCATGTGGACCTGGCCGCCGGCTACACGCCCGCCGACTGGCCACACGCCTTCGTCATCCGTGAATTGAACGAAACGGTGCTGCGGCTGCAGCGCGATCCGTCGATGCCGTCGGCGCGGATCCACGTCGTCGATGAGGGTTCGACCCACAGCACCGGCGATGGTGCCGGCCCGCACGTGGCCGGTTGCGCGCACGACGTTCTCGCCTGGCTGACCGGTCGTACGGACGGCAGCAACCTCACCACCGGGCGAACGGACACCGTTCCGACCGTCCCCGCCTGGCGGCGCTGAGCCCTCGGCGCCGCGGCGTGCTGCGCGGGGGCGCCTCACGGGCCGGGCGCCGGCGCACCCCCTTGTCACCGGCTACCGGGCTCCGGGCGAGGTGGTTGGTCCGGGGCTCGTGTCCCGTGGAGGCCGCCCTCACGGGGTGGTGCCAGAGGGCCATGGGGATGGTCCTTCTGCCGTCTGTCGTGGTCCTTGGGGGGCTGCTCCCGCCGGAGGGGTTGACTGCATCCGCGGGGGTGGTCGGCGCGGAAGAGGGAAGGTTGGCGCGATGGGCGGGAGGTCGGGGTGAGCCGGGATGCGGATGTGACCGTGATCGGGGCGGGGGCAGCGGGCCTGTCCCTCGCGGTCCGCCTCGCGCGGCCCCTGTCCGGGGCCGGCCCGGCACCGCGCGTGGTGGTGGTCGAGGCGCCGCCCGGTGCGTTGCGGCCGCCCACCCGGACCTGGTGTTTCTGGGAGACGGGCGCCGGTCCGTACGACGGGCTGCTGACCGCGAGCTGGAACCGACTGCGTCTGTACGCGCCGGACGGCGCGGTGATCGACCGGCCGCTGGGGTCGGCGCGGTACAAGATGCTGCGGTCGGACCGGTTCGGGACAGCCATGACGGGGCGGCTCGGTGCGTACGGGGTCGATCTGCGGCTGATGACGGTGGAATCGGCGCGGGACGCCGGTGATGGTGCGGTGGTCCACGGCAGCGACGTGTCGGGGGCGCCCTCCGTGGTCCGATCGCGGCTGGTCTTCGATTCGCGGCAGCCGCAGCGGCTGCCCGCTGCCCGGACCACGCTGCTCCAGCACTTCCGGGGGTGGTTCGTGCGGACCGCGGAGCCTGCCTTCGATCCTGACGCGGCAACCCTGATGGACTTCCGCCTCACCCAGCCGCCCCGGGGGCTCGCCTTCGGGTACGTGCTGCCGCTCAACCGGTACGAAGCACTGGTCGAGTACACGGAGTTCTCCCGCTCGGTGCTCGACGAGGCGGCGTACGAGCGTGCCCTGCACCACTACTGCACGTCGGTCCTGGGCCTCGGCGACTACACGGTGGGTGAGCGGGAGCAGGGGATCATCCCGATGAGCGACGGCGCGTACCCCCGTCGCGACGGGCACCGGGTCCACTTCATCGGCGCGGCCGGCGGGGCGACCCGGCCTTCCACGGGTTACACGTTCTCCGCGATCCAGCGTCAGAGCCATCACCTGGCCGAAGCGGTGCGGGCGGGGCGCTCCCCCGCCCGGGCACCCGCCGTGCACGGGCGCCGGGCCCGGGGGATGGACGCGGTGCTGTTGCGCGCGCTGGACACGGGGCGGATCGACGGCGGGGCCTTCTTCTGTCACCTCTTCGCATCGGTGCCCATCGAGCGGGTCCTGCGGTTCCTGGACGGCGCGACCTCGCCCGTCGAGGACTTCGGGATCGGTCTGCGCACGCCCGTCCTGCCCATGCTGCGGTCGCTCCTGGAACTGCCGCTCCTGCGCCGTACCGTCCCCGCCTTGGGGCCGGGACGGTACTGAAAGGTTGTCATGTCACTGCTACGCGACGACTCCCTGTCGGTCGCCTTCGACCACGCCGCGGCGCGCTACGACCTGCTGGTCGCGGCGAGTCCCGGTTACCACGGGCATCTGCGCCGATCGGCTCGCCGGCTGGGGCTGGTGGACGCGGGCCGCGGCGTCCGCGTCCTGGACCTGGGCTGCGGCACCGGTGCCTCGACGGCGGCGCTGTTGTCGGTCGCGGGCGCGGCCCACGTGACCGGGGTGGACGCCTCCGCGGGCATGCTGGAACGGGCCGCGGCCAAGAACTGGCCCGCCGGCGTCGACTTCGTGCAGGCGTCGGCCGACGGGCTCGGCGAAGCCGGCGTCCGCGGGCCGTTCGACGCCGTCTTCGCCGCGTACCTCCTGCGCAACGTGCCCGATCCCGACCTGACGTTGGCCCGTGTGCGGGCCGTGATGGCGCCGGGCGCGAGGATCGCCGTGCACGAGTACGCGCTCAGCGGGAAGCCGGTGCACCGGGCGCTGTGGACGGCCGTGTGCCGGACGGTGATCATGCCGCTGGGGCGTACGGGCGGGGACGCCCGACTGTACGAGCACCTGTGGCGCAGCGTGCTCGGTTTCGACACGGCGCCGCGGTTCGCCGCGCGGATGCGGGCGGCCGGGTTCGCGGACGTGCGGGTGCTGCCGCTGCCGGGGTGGCAGACGGGGATCACCCACACCTTCGTCGGGCGGGTCGCCCCGTGAGCGGGGCCTACCCGGGCCGGGACCGGCGGGCCCGGCGCGTGGATCCCCGCGGTGGGCGGCCGCGGGTCGAGGAGAACGGACCGCGGGTGGCCGTGGTCGGCGGGGGCATCGCGGGCCTGTCGGCGGCCACGGCCCTCGCCGAACGCGGTGTGCGCGTCGTCCTCTTCGAGCGGGACGGGCAGCTCGGCGGCCGGCTCGCGGGATGGCGGACGCGGCTCGCGGACGGCACGGAAGCGACGATGAGCCGCGGTTTCCACGCGTTCTTCCGGCAGTACTACAACCTGCGGGCGCTGCTACGCCGGACCGATCCGGGGCTGCACGGGCTGACGGGGCTGGCGGACTACCCGCTGCGCCACCGCGACGGCGGGCAGGACAGCTTCGCGCGGGTGCCGCGCACTCCGCCGCTGAGCGCGCTGGGTTTCGTCGCGCAGAGCCCGTCGTTCGGCTGGCGTGATCTGGGCCGGATGAACCCGCGCGCGGCTCTGCCTCTGCTGGATGTCGGTGTCCCGGAGGTGTACGAGGCGTTGGACGGGGTGAGCGCGAGCGAGTTCCTGGCGTCGATCCGTTTCCCCGAGGCGGCGCACCATCTGGCGTTCGAGGTGTTCTCCCGGAGCTTCTTCGCCGATCCGGCGACGCTGTCGGCGGCGGAGCTGGTGCTGATGTTCCACATCTATTTCCTCGGCTCCAGCGAGGGGTTGCTGTTCGATGTGCCGCGCGAGCCGTTCCCGCAGGCCCTGTGGGATCCGCTGGCCCGCCATCTGGACGGGCTGGGCGTGGAGTTGCGTACGGGCACCCCGGTCGACGAGGTGCGCCCCGTCGGTGAGGTGGAGGTGGAGGTCGTCGCTGGGACGGCGGTCGAGCGGGTCGACGGGGTGGTTCTGGCACTGGACACCGGGGGGCTGCGGGCGGTGGTCGGCGCGTCGCCGCGGCTCGTGGGTCCGGCGTGGCGGGCATCGGTGGCGGGGCTGCGGACGGCGCCGCCGTTCCTGGTGTCGAGGCTGTGGTTGTCGCGCCCGGTGGCGGGCGGCCGGCACGGGTTCCTGGGCACGAGCGGTTTCGGTGACCTCGACAACGTGAGCGTCCTGGACCGGTGGGAGGGCGAAGCGCACCGGTGGGCGTTGCGCACCGGTGGTTCGGTGGTGGAGCTGCACGCGTACGCGGTCGATGCGGCGGAGCGGCGGCGGGACGTGGAGGAACGGCTGGTGGGCCGGCTGCGTGAGGTGTACCCGGAGACGGCGGACTCCGGGATCGTGGATGTGCGGCACGAGTGGCGTGAGGACTGTCCGCTGTTCACGGTGGGCGGCCACCGCGAGCGGCCGGGTGTTCGGACGGGTGACGCGCGGGTGGTGGTGGCCGGTGACCTGGTGCGTACGGGTTTGCCGGTGGCGCTGATGGAGCGGGCGGCGACGAGCGGTTTCCTGGCGGCGAACGCGCTGCTGGAGCGGTGGGGTGTGCGCGGCGAAACGCTGTGGACGGTGCCGGACCGGGGCCGGTCCGCGGCGGGCCGGTTGTTGGCGGGACTCGGGCAGCGGTCGCCCCGCGCGCGGTAGCGGGGCGGCCCGCCACCGGGCCGGTGCCGGCTCCTGGCGCGGGGGTCAGCCGGGGAAGCGGCCCGTGCCGCGCAGGTGCATGCGGCGTTCGGCGTAGGCGAGGTCGTCGCGCCACAGCCGGGCGGCCGTGCGGCGTACCAGGGGCCGCAGGAGGGGGGCGGCGGTGCGGGCGAGGGTGAAGCCGGGCCGGTGGGAGGTGGCGATGACGGCTTCGGTGACCCGGGTGCGGGGGCGGTCGTCGCGGCCGGGCCCGAGCGGGGTGGCGTGGGTTTCGACGACGGAGCCCCGGCCTTCGCCCTCGGTGATGCGCATGACGACGGTGCGCGGACCGGGGGCGGTGAACTCGGCCGTCACGGGGACGACGATGCGGCGGGCCACCTTGAAGGAGACGCGCACGGTCAGGACGTCGGTGTCCGCGCCGTCGTCGAGGACGGTGAGGTCGACGAAGGAGTAGGGGTGGAACCACGCCCCGTGCCAGGGGTCGAGGCGGTTGGCGACGATGTCCTCGGGCTCGCAGACGCCCGTACCGGTGTAGACGGCGGCCAGGGAGCGGGCGGCGGGTGGGCGGACGGGTACGGGGGGCGCGTCGAGGGGTTCCTCGCCGCCGTGGTCGTCGAGCCGTACCCAGGCCAGGACGCCGTCGTCGTGGGCGGGGAAGGGGTTCCATCCGGCGAAGGGGGCGCCGGTGAGGGCGAGTCCGTGCCAGGGGCACACCAGGGCGCCGCAGCGGACCGGGGCCTGGGCCAGCGCGGCGCCCAGGTGCGGGCAGGCGCCCGGTCCGGCGACGAGCGTTCCCCCGGCGTCCCGCCAGGACACGATCTCGATGCCGTCGACCGTGACGCCGTACCCGGCGCCCGTACGGACGGCGCTGCTGGGGCCCAGCACGTACCAGTTGCCCGTGGGCCGGGCCTGCGCCCGTTTGAGGGCGGCGTCGATGAGCCGGGGCGAGGCGCTCCGCCAGGTCGGTTCCTGCCGGTGCCAGGCCACGGGTTCGCGGCGCAGGCTGACGGGGATGCGGCGGCGGGCGCGCGGGCTCATCGGACCGGCTCCTTGGCGGTGGGGGCGGCCGGGGCGGTCAGGCGGCCGGCTGCGATACGGGCCAGTCCGGCGGCGGCGACGGCCGCCCTGCGGGTGAGGGGGACGGCGGAGCGGCGGTGGACGCTGGTGTATCCGTCGCGGGCGACGGCGTCGAGGATCTCGCCGTAGAGGACGAAGGCGGTGCGGACGCAGGGCCGGGAGCGGGGTTCGAGCATGGCCAGGCCGGGCTCCGCCCTCGCGTAGAAGCGCCGGGCCAGGGCGGCGGCGGCGCGCAGGGCGTTCGTGACGCGGGGGTCGCTGCGGCCGGTGCGTCTGCTCCACAGCAGCAGTTCGCGGTCCACGCCCTCGGCGGCGAGGAGGTCGGCGGGCAGGTAGACGCGGTCGCGGTCGAGGTCTTCGCCGACGTCGCGGATGAAGTTGGTGAGTTGGAACGCCTCGCCGAGGGCGGCGGCGTGCGGGGCGGCTTCGTCGCGGGGGGCGGTGTGGCCCAGTACGGGGAGCATCTGGAGGCCGATGACGGCGGCGGAGCCGTGCATGTAGCCGCGCAGTGCGTCCAGCGTGTCGTAGTCGGTGACGGTGAGGTCGCTGCGCATGGAGGTGAGGAAGTCGTCGAAGTGGCGGTGCGGGATGCGGTAGTGGTGCGCGGTGTGGGCGACGGCGGTGACGACGGGGTGGTGGCCGGTACCACCGGTGATCGCCGTGTGGAGGTCTCGCGAGAGGGTGTGGAGCCGCTCGGCGCGGTCGCCGGGGTCCGCGGGGGCGGTGAGGTCGTCGACGATGTCGTCGGCGAGCCGGGCGAAGGCGTAGAGGGCGTGCACGGCGGGCCGGCGGGAGGCGGGCAGCAGCCGGGTGGCGAGGAAGTACGTCTTGCCGTGCCGGGCGTTGAGGCGGCGGCAGCGGTCGAAGGCCGCGCGCAGGGCGGGGTCGGTGATGGCGGCGGCGTCGAGTTCGCGTCGCGTCATGCGGGGCTGCCTTTCGCTGCGGGGAGTGGCGCCGTGGTGCGGGGGCCGGCGGGCAGGCCGGTGATGCGGGCGGCGGCGAGGCGGCCGGAGATCAGGACGGTCGGGACGCCGACGCCGGGGGTGGTGCCGCAGCCCGCGAGTACGGCGTTGGCGGTGCCGCGCACGAGGTTGCGGGGGCGGAAGGGGCCGGTCTGGGGGAAGGTGTGGGCGACGGAGAAGGGGGTACCGTCGGCGTGGCCCTGGGAAGCCCAGTCGGCGGGGGTGATGAGGACCTCGGTGTCGATGGCGTCGGCGAAGCCGGTCAGGCCCCGGGCCTCCAGTTCGCGCAGCATGCTGTCGCGGTAGCGGGGGGCGAGGTCGTGCCAGGAGGCGGCCGAGGGGCCGACGGCCGTGTTGGGGCAAGGGGCGAGGACGTAGTGGGTGTGCTTGCCGGGTGGGGCGAGCCCCGGATCGGTGGCGGTGGGCCGGGTGATGAGGAGGGAGGGGTCGCTCATCAGGCGGCCGGTCCGGGTGAGTTCGTGGAAGGTCTGCTTCCAGGCGGCGCCGAAGGAGATCGTGTGGTGGGCCAGCTCCGGCCAGGTCCGGTCCGTTCCGACGTGCAGGACGACGGCCGACGGGGAGTGGCGCAGGGCGAGCGGGCGGCGGGGGCGGGCGCCGAGCAGGCGGTAGGAGACGGGCAGGTCGGGGGTCAGGACGACCGCGTCGCACGGGATGCGCTGCCGGTCGGTGACGACGGCGGTGATGCGGTCGCCGGTGCGTTCCAGGCGGGTGACGCTCTGCCCGTAGTGGAGGGTGGCACCCGCCTCGGTGGCGGCGGTGGCCAGAGCGGCGGGGACGGCGTGCATGCCGCCTTCGGGGAAGTACACGCCGGCGATGGTGTCCATGTAGGCGATGACGGCGTAGGCGGCGAGCGCGCGGGCCGGCGGGACGCCTGCGTACAGGGCCTGGAAGGAGAACACGCGCTGGAGCCGCTCGTCGGTGATGAACCGGCCGATGGCGGGCTGGAGACGGCCGAATCCGCCCAGGGCGGCGAGGCGGGCCAAATCGGGGTGCAGGAGGGAGAGCGGCGAGTCGAAGTTGGTCTCGATGAAGCGGCCCATCTGCGCCCGGTACAGGTCGTGCAGCCAGTGGCGCAGGCGCCGATAGCCTGCGGCTTCGTGGCCGCCGGCGAAGCGTTCGATCTCGGCTTCCATGGCTTGGGCGTCGGTGTGGACGTCGAGGCGGCTGCCGTCCGCGAAGCGGGCGTGGTAGGCGGGGTGGAGGGGGCGCAGGGTCAGCCGGTCGGACATGGTCATGCCGACCGCGGCGAAGGCCTCCTCCAGCAGGTGCGGCATGGTCAGGACGGTGGGGCCGGCATCGAAGCGGTAGCCGTCGCGTTCGATGAGGCCGGCCCGGCCTCCGGGGAGGCGGTCGCGTTCCACGAGGGTGACCTGCCGGCCGGCGCCGAGCAGGTGGAGGGCGGCTGAGAGACCGGCGAGACCGGCGCCGACGACGACCACGTGGTCGGTGCGGCCGGTGACCTTCCTCATCGGGTGCCTCCGTAGCGGGCGGCGGGTTCATCGGTCGGGACATCCGGCGGCGCGGGCGAGGCGACCCGTCTGAGCAGTTCGGTCAGGTGCCGGGCGGCGGGGCCGTGCAGGCGGGCCGCGGCGAGGTGGCGTTCGGAGGCGCGGGCCAGGCGGTCGATGCGCCGTTCGACGTGAGCGGGCGCCCCGGTGGCGTGAAGGGCCGTACGGACCGCGGCCAGGTCGGGGCCGGAGAGGGCTCCGCTCCCCCGGCAGGCCTCGAGGAGGTCGACGGCCGCGTGGTTGCCGGTGGTGCGGGCGGCCGCGTGGGCGAGGGCGACCAGGTAGGTCGCCTTGCCGGCGCGGATGTCGTCGCCCGAGGGTTTACCGGTGACCGCGGGGTCGCCGAATACGCCGAGGAGGTCGTCGCGGAGTTGGAAGGCGATTCCGGCGCACCGGCCGGCGGCGGCCAGGGAGCGGCGGGTGGCGTCGTCGACTCCCGTCAGCGCGGCGCCCAGGGCCAGAGGCTGTTCGACGGTGTAGCGGGCCGTCTTGAGGCAGACGGTGCGGATGGCGCGGACGGCCGAGCGGGAGGAGGTCGCCTGCCCGTGGAGGTCGAGGTACTGCCCGGCGACCATCTCGGTCCGCATGGCTCGCCAGATCCGCAGGATGTCGGTGCGTACGGGCGGGTCGAGGTCGGCTCCGGCCACGAGGTCATCCGCCCAGCACAGCGCGAGGTCTCCGGCGAGGACGGCGACGGACTGGGCGAAGGATGCCGGGTCGGCTTCGTCCGGGCGGGTGTTCGCCGGGAACTGGAGGCCGACCTGCGCGTGGAAGGAGGGCCTGCCTCGGCGTACCGCCGATTCGTCCATGACGTCGTCATGGACGAGGGCGCAGCTCTGGATGAGTTCGAGCGCGGCGCCCAGGCGCAGCGCGCCGGCGGCGTGGGCGTCGGTGCCGCCGCAGGCGCGCATGGCCCACCACAGGAAGCGGGGTCGGATCCGCGAGCCGCCGCCGAGGGTGAAGTCGGCCAGGCGTTCCGCGACGTCGGTGGCGAAGACCGGGTCGAGCGAGCGGCTGTACGCGACGGAGTCGGCGCACAGGCGCGCCAGCTCGCCGGTGACGGCGTGGTCGACATCGGCGTCGACGGTTGCCGCGGTGGGGGGCCGGGAGGCGTGTGCGGTGGGGCGGTGGGTGATGAGGTGGCGGGCGACCGACTTCGCGTGCATAGAGTCCTCCGTGTCGTGAAGTGGTGCTTGCCACCTGTTCCGCGTTCACCGGGCGCACGGATGCGTTCTCCCGCAACCGCTGCCGGTCCGAGGCATTTGTCCCCCGTGGACGGAGGGGCTCAGACAACGCACGCGGCCCGTCCACCTGATGGGTGCACCGGATGCGGGCCGAGCGGCGGCCGGGGGCGTGGGAGGGGGCGCGCCGGATGCGTCGGCGTGACCGGGCCGGCAGCGGGCGAGCTCCAAGGGCGCGGGATCCCGGACGGGCACCTGCTCGGTGTCGAGGAATCGGCCGGGGACCCGGACCCGAAGCGGGCCGTCGCCCGGCGGGGGTGGTCGGTCCGTACGGGCGGATCGGGTGGGCGCGGCGGGGCGCGGCGGGGCGGGACGGACGGGGGCGCGGCCGGTGCTGTGCGCTGTCGCCGACCGTGCCCCAGCCCGACGGAAGGACCATGCGGATGCGCGTGCGCCGTGGCAGCGGGTGGCCCTCCTGGCCGCCCTGCTCGGGCGACGGGCGACGGGCGACGGTAGCGACGGCGTGGCCGCGTTCCGTCCGCAGGGGAACCCGGAGCGTACGGTGACCGGCGGCGGGCTGCGCCGGCCGATGGGCATCGCGGCCGACAGCCGGGGCAACCAGTGGGTGTCCAACAGCGGTGGCGTTCGCAGGCCGTGCGAGGACTACACCCCGCAGGACCTGGCCGATTCGGCGGGTCCGGCCGGCGGCCCGGCCGCGGACGGGGCCTCGGTCATCCTGCTCGCCCCCGACGGTTCGCCCCGAGGCCATCGTTCACCACGGGCAGCCTGCCGCTGCCCCGGGGCATCGCGGGGGGGCACGGCAGCCGTGCCGCCCCCGCACCACCGCGGGGGCGGGGGCGGGCTGCGAGGCGGCCGCCCGTCCCGTTCACGGCTACTTGCCGACGACGGCCCGGACGTTCTCGACGCTGCCGCAGTCCGCGGCCAGGTGACGGGCGCGTTCCTCCAGGAAGGCGGCGCCGAGCTCGGCGCGCCGCTCGTCGGGGACGTTCTCCCTGGCGCCGTTGAGGATGGTCCGTTCCTCCTCGTCCAGGTGGTGGGAGACCGCCTTGACCAGGTCCTCCAGCTTGGAGTCCCACTCGTCGGATCCCACCTCGTCGACTTCGAGGAGGGCCAGCAGGGCTTCGTTGCCCTCCTCGTGTTCTTCCGTCCCGTGCTCGACTTCCTCGTTGTCCACGCCCTGGAAACGCTTCAGGGCGCCGTACACCTTCGACTCCTCCGCCTCGCCGTGCGCGATGAGCAGGGCGGAGAACTTCGCCAGCGCGTCCGCACGGTCGGACTCCACGCTCCGCATCCGGCGGAACAGGTCCTCCATCCTGCGGTGGTCCTTCAGGATCAGCGCCACGACGTCCTGGTCCTGATCCTTGTGCTGCCGGTCGGCTGCCATGCCGGCTCCCTCCTGGCTGGGGTCACTTGCCTCGTCCGGCGCGTGCTCGGCGCGGCGCGGTTGAAACGTCCCGGGCCCCCCAAACCTGCCGGTCACGGGTTTCCGCCGCCGCGCGCGGGCAGGCGCACGAGCATGACCCACGCACTTGCCTCGCTCCTGCACGTCGTACGTCGAGAACCAGCGGTCGTCCAAGCGCTCCGCTCGACGGCCGCCGCCGTCGTCTCCTATGCCGTCGCGCTACGGCTGAGCAGTGAACCCGCGCCGTTGACGGCGCCGCTGACCGCCCTGCTCGTCGTACAGGTCACGCTCTTCACCACGCTCACCACCGGGATCCGGCGGGTGAACTCGGTGGTCGCGGGGGTCCTCGTCGCGATCGCGTTCAGCGCGCTGGTGGGTCTGACGTGGTGGAGCCTCGGCCTGGTCATCCTGGCCTCGCTCGTGGTGGGCCGCTTGGTGCGGGCCGGGGAGTTCGTTCCCGAGGTGGCGATCAGCGCCATGCTGGTCCTCGGGGTGACCCGGGTGGCGGACACCGCCTGGGACCGGGTCCTCGAAACGCTGATCGGCGCGGCGGTCGGGCTGGCCTTCAACGTGCTCGTCGCCCCGCCCGTGTGGGTGGAGCCGGCGAGCGCCGCGATCACCGGTCTCGCGACGCGGATGCGCACGCTCCTCCTGCACATCGGGAGCGAGGCGGAGCACGCCACGACCGTGGAATCGGCCGCCGCCCGGCTGCACGAGGCCCGCCGCCTCGACAACGACGTCGCCGAGGTCGACGCGGCGCTGCGGCAGGCCGAGGACAGCCTGCGGCTCAATCCCCGCGTCCGCGAGGGCCTGCTCTTCCGGCTCGTGCTGCGCACGGGTCTCGACACGCTGGAGATCTGCGCGGTCGTCCTGCGGGTGTCCTGCCGGACCTTGACCGACATGGCCCGCTCCCGCGGTCCGGAGCCGTTGTTCCCGCCCCTGGTGGCGGAGGCGCTCCAGGAGGTGTACGAGCACTTGGCGGGCGCGGTCGAGTCCTTCGCCCAGCTCGTGACGGCCCAGGTCAGCGCCAACGCGGAGGCGGCCGAGGAACGGCTGAACGAGGAGCTGGCCATCGCCCGCCGCAGCCGCGAGCGGTTCGCCGCCCTGCTGCCGGGGCAGATCGCGCGGCACCCCGACGAGTGGCAGCTCTACGGGTCCCTGCTGGCCGACGCGGACCGGGTGCTGGACGAGCTGGGGGTGGAGAAGCGCTCGGCGCGACTGATGGAGGAGCTGGACCGCCATTCGCGCGAACGGCGCGCACGGTATCCCCGGCTGCACGCGCTCGCCGGCCGGGCGCCGCGGGGTCGGGCCCGTGCGAAGGTCTGAGCACGGGAGCACGGGAGCACGGGAGCACGGGAAGGCGGGAGCACGGGAAGGCGGGGATACCGTGCGCGCCGTTCGCGCGAATGGCGGTCCAGCTCCTCCATCAGTCGCGCCGAGCGCTTCTCCACCCCCAGCT
>NZ_JBEZKS010000023.1:0-115081 GCF_040651775.1 Streptomyces sp. NPDC048383 | reverse complement strand
AAGTAGATGTCGGGGAGTTCGATGTCCTCGCGGGCGATGTACTGCCACACGTCGAGCTCGGTCCAGTTGGAGAGGGGGAAGACGCGGACGTGTTCACCGGGGGCGTGGCGGCCGTTGTAGAGCTGCCACAGTTCGGGGCGTTGGCGGCGGGGGTCCCACTGGGAGAACTCGTCGCGCAGGGAGAAGACGCGTTCCTTGGCGCGGGCCTTCTCCTCGTCGCGGCGTCCGCCGCCGAACACGGCGTCGAACCCCAGCTGTTGGATGGCCTCGGTGAGGGGGAGGGTCTGCAGCGGGTTGCGGGTGCCGTCGGGGCGTTCGCGGAGCTTGCCGGCGTCGATGTAGTCCTGGACGGAGGCGACGTGCAGGCGCAGTCCGTGCTGTTCGACGGTGCGGTCGCGGTACTCCAGGACCTCGGGGAAGTTGTGCCCGGTGTCGACGTGCAGGAGCGTGAACGGCACCGGCGCCGGCGCGAACGCCTTCAACGCCAGGTGCAGCATGACGATGGAGTCCTTGCCGCCGGAGAACAGGATCACCGGCTTCTCGAACTCGCCCGCGACCTCGCGGAAGATGTGCACGGCCTCGGATTCGAGGGCGTCCAGGTGCGACAGCGCGTAGGGCGCGTCGGAACCGGAACCGGTGTGCAGGTGCGCGGCGGTGGTCATGCCAGACCCCTCTCGGTGAGCAGCGCGTGCAGGGCCGAAGCCGACTCCTGCACGGTCTGCGTGTGCGACTCGATACGGAGGTCCGGGGATTCCGGGGCCTCGTACGGGTCGTCGACCCCGGTCAGACCGGAGATCTCGCCCGCCGCCTGCTTGGCGTACAGGCCCTTCACGTCACGTACGGAGCACACCTCGACCGGGGTGGCCACGTGGACCTCCAGGTACGCGGTGCCCTCGACGGCGTGCCGCTTGCGGACGGCCTCGCGGCTGTCCGCGAACGGCGCGATCACCGGTACCAGCGCCTTCACGCCGTTGCTCGCCAGGAGTTCGGCGACGAAGCCGATCCGCCGCACGTTGGTGTGCCGGTCCTCGCGGGAGAAACCCAGGCCGGCGGAGAGGAACTCACGGATCTCGTCGCCGTCGAGGACCTCCACCCGGTGACCCTCGTCGCGCAGCCGCTCGGCCAACGCGTACGCGATGGTGGTCTTCCCCGCGCTGGGCAGCCCGGTCAGCCACACGGTGGCGCCCTGGTCGCTCACGCTCATCTGGTTCTTCTCCGTCGGTTCCGTGGTGTTCGTGGTGTCCGTCATCAGCCGTGCAGTCCGCACTCGGTCTTGCCGAGACCGGCCCAGCGGCCGGACCGGGCGTCCTCGCCCTCGGCGACCCGTCGGGTGCACGGGGCGCAGCCGACGGAGGCGTAGCCGTCCATCAGCAGGGGGTTGGTGAGGACGCCGTGCTCGGCGACGTAGGCCTCCACGTCCGCCTGCGTCCAGCGGGCGATCGGCGAGACCTTGACCTTGCGCCGCTTCTCGTCCCACCCGACCACCGGCGTGTTCGCCCGGGTCGGGGACTCGTCGCGCCGCAACCCCGTCGCCCACGCCGCGTAGCCGGTCAGGCCCTCTTCCAGGGGCTGAACCTTCCGCAGCGCGCAGCACAGGTCCGGATCCCGGTCGTGGAGCCTCGGGCCGTACTCGGCGTCCTGCTCGGCGACGCTCCGCCGCGGGGTGAGCGTGATGACGTTGACGTCCATCACCGCCTCCACCGCGTCCCGCGTCCCGATGGTCTCCTCGAAGTGGTAACCCGTGTCGAGGAAGACCACGTCCACGCCGGGGCGGACCCGGGAGGCGAGGTGGGCGACGACCGCGTCCTCCATGGAGGAGGTGACGGCGAACTTCTCACCGAAGGTGTCGGCCGCCCAGCGCAGGATGTCCAGCGCGGAGGCGTCCTCCAGTTCCCGGCCCGCCCGCTCGGCCAGTTCCTTCAAGTCCCGGGTTCCCTGAACCGTCGTCATATCTCGTCCCCTCCAGCGCTGTTGGACCGAACACCCCGGGACAGCAGCCCGAGGTACTTCAGCTGGAAGGCTCGGTTGCAGGCCCTGCATTCCCACGCGCCGTGACCGGCCTCGTTGGGGAACAGGTCCTCGTCACCGCAGTACGGGCAGTGGAACGGGGCCGCGCGCTCGCTCATGACAGGGCCTCGTCGTCGGCGCGGGTGACCCAGGCGGCGAAGCGCTCGCCGTCCTCGCGCTGCTCCTGGAAGCGCGTGACGACCCGCTCGACGTAGTCGGGCAGACCGGCCGAAGTGACCTTGAGGCCACGGACCTTGCGGCCGAAGCCGGCCTCCAGGCCGAGGGCGCCGCCCAGGTGGACCTGGTAACCCTCCACCTGGTTGCCGTCGTCGTCCAGGACGAGCTGACCCTTGAGGCCGATGTCCGCGACCTGGATGCGGGCGCAGGCGTTCGGGCAGCCGTTGATGTTGATGGTGATCGGCTCGGCGAAGTCCGGCAGGCGGCGCTCCAGTTCGTCGATCAACGAGGCACCGCGCGCCTTCGTCTCGACGATGGCCAGCTTGCAGAACTCGATGCCGGTGCACGCCATGGTGCCGCGCCGGAACGGGGACGGCTTGACCCGGAGGTCGAGCGACTCCAGGGCGGCGACCACCGAGTCGACCTGGTCGGCCTCGATGTCGAGGACGACCATCTTCTGCTCGGCGGTGGTCCGCAGCCGGCCCGAACCGTGCTGCTCGGCCACGTCCGCGATCTTGGTCAGGGTGGCGCCGTCCACGCGGCCCACGCGGGGCGCGAAGCCGACGTAGAAGCGGCCGTCGTTCTGCTGGTGGACGCCGACGTGGTCGCGCCACTGGCCGGAGGGCTGCTCGGGCGCGGGGCCGTCCGTCAGCTCGCGCCCCAGGTACTCGTCCTGGAGGACCTGGCGGAACTTGGCCGGACCCCAGTCGGCGACGAGGAACTTCAGGCGGGCGCGGTTGCGCAGCCGGCGGTAGCCGTAGTCGCGGAAGATCGAGATGACACCCTCGTAGATGTCCGGCACCTCTTCCAGCGAGACCCAGGTGCCCAGGCGGACGCCGAGCTTGGGGTTGGTGGAGAGGCCGCCGCCGACCCAGACGTCGAAGCCGGGGCCGTGCTCGGGGTGGTTCACGCCGACGAAGGCGATGTCGTTGATCTCGTGCGCCACGTCGAGCAGCGGCGAACCGGAGATCGCGGACTTGAACTTGCGGGGCAGGTTCGAGAAGTCGGGGTTGCCCACGATGCGGCGGTGGATCTCGTCGATGGCGGGCGTGCCGTCGATGATCTCGTCCTGCGCGATGCCGGCCACGGGGGAACCGAGGATGACGCGGGGCGTGTCACCGCAGGCCTCGGTGGTGGACAGGCCGACGGCCTCCAGGCGGCGCCAGATCTCGGGGACGTCCTCGATCCGGATCCAGTGGTACTGCACGTTCTGGCGGTCGGTGAGGTCCGCGGTGCCGCGCGCGAACTCCTCGGAGATCTCGCCGATGACGCGCAGTTGCTCGGTGGTCAGCCGGCCGCCGTCGATGCGCACGCGCAGCATGAAGTACTTGTCGTCCAGCTCCTCCGGCTCCAGGATCGCGGTCTTGCCGCCGTCGATCCCGGGCTTGCGCTGGGTGTAGAGGCCCCACCAGCGCATGCGGCCGCGGAGGTCGTTGGGGTCGATCGAGTCGAAGCCCGCCTTGGAGTAGATCGTCTCAATGCGCGTCCGCACGTTGAGACCGTCGTCGTCCTTCTTGAACTGCTCGTTGCCGTTGAGGGGCGTGTGGTGTCCGACGGCCCACTGACCCTCGCCGCGGTGACGGCCGGTCTTGCGGCGCGCTGCGGCTGCGGGGGCGGCTGCGGGCGTTTCGGGGGTGGCGGCCATGGCGGTACGTCCTTCTTCGGCGGCTCGGGGCAAGGGCAGGGGAGGTGGCGGCGCGCCCCTGTCGGACCGGCGACGCTGAGCAGGTGCGGTCGAAATGCCGCCTTTGGCCGGTTTTGCCGGCAGGCAGGGGCGGTATTCGACCTTCAGGGGGCTTACGTGGTCGACGCGCCCGCTTCAGTGGGGGCGACGTCGACGTGCGGCGGTGGCTGGTTCCGTCAGCTCGCCGGACAGATGGCGCTGGACATGCGGCCGAGGTCGACGTGCCGCCGACTCACCAAGGCAATTCCAGCTCCATTCATGGCGGAAGCGTGTCATGCCCCGATTGGAGGAGTCCACTACTGTCCATCATGCGGACGAACTCGTCCCGAATCGTGGGACGCGGTGACGGGGGTCACGTCTTCGGGTACTTCACGGCCGCCGGCGGCGGCTCGGGAGGAGCCCGCGGAACGGCTGTTTCCGGCCCGGCCGGGGACGTCACGGCGGGCGGGGTCCGGCGGGTGGGCCGGGGTGTGGGCCGCGGTGTGGTGGAGGGAACGGCGGCCGGGGGTGTGCCTCCCGGCCGCCCTGCCCGGACGGTTACGCGCCGGGCCAGGGGCCGGGGGTGGGGCCGTCCTGCTTCTCCTCGGTCTCGGTGCGGAAGACCTCGAAGCCGCGCCGCCGGTAGTTCTCCATCGCGGTCGGACCGTCCTGGCTGCAGGTGTGCACCCAGACGCGCCGCGTGGGCTCCCGGTCCGGCCAGCGGGACGCGAGGTCCCAGGCACGGGCCGTTCCGACCGTCAGCAGGTGCCCGCCGATGCGCCGGCCCCGGAAGTCGGGCAGCAGTCCGAAGTACATGATCTCCACCACGCCGTCGGGCTGCGGATCCAGTTCCACGTACCCCGCCGGGGTGCCGCGCTCGTACGCCACCCACGTCTCCACGCCGGGCCGCTCCAACTGCTCCACCCACTGCGCACGGGTCAGCGACAGCCGGTCCGTCCAGTGGATGTCGCCGCCCACCGAGGCGTACAGGTAGCGGCTGAACTCGGGCGAGGGGACCTCCGCCCGCTCGATGCGGACCTCGGGGCCGGGTACGGCCGCCGCGACCAGATCACCGGGCGCGGTCATTTCGAGGGACCAGGTGGTCAGCGTGATGGTGCTCATGCCGTTCAGGGAACCACATCCCCCGCCGGCCCCTCCGGGGTGCCCCGGCCGCCCGTGCCGGCCGTGCCGCCCTGCCGGGCCCGGACCACGGCGGGGGCGGTGGAGTGGGGGAGCAGTTCCGCCGGATCCCGGGGCCGGACCAGCTCCACCTCCACGTCCTGCGCGAAGCGGTACGGCCGGTGCGTGAGCACCCCCGCGAGGTGGCGGCGGACCCGGGAGAGCTCGGCCCGGACCGTCACCGTGCGCGTGGGGTCCCCGAACAGTTCCGCGGCCAGCTCCGCCGCCGAGCGCCCGCGCGGGCTCTCCGCCAACAGGAACAGCAGCTCCGCGTGGCGCGGGCTCAGCTCCTGGGACCAGCTGCCGGCGGCCCCGTACACGGTCGCCGACCAGGAACGCGGCCGGCTCAGGTCCAGTACGACGCGGCTCAACGGGGCGGCGGCCGCCCGCGGCTCCGCGATCCGCAGCAGCCAGCCGCCGGGCAGCGGCTCCGCAACGCAGTCCCCCAGCTGCGGCAGCCACAACCGACCCGGGCCGAGGGTCTTCGGCAGCGGTATCCGGTCCGCCGGCGCCAGGCCCGCCACCGCCGCCGTCCAGCCGTGCG
Organism: Streptomyces sp. NPDC048383; assembly: GCF_040651775.1. NCBI lineage: Bacteria > Bacillati > Actinomycetota > Actinomycetes > Kitasatosporales > Streptomycetaceae > Streptomyces > Streptomyces sp. NPDC048383. Next base: position 109,511 of record NZ_JBEZKS010000023.1, on the reverse strand, counting down.
GGTCCACGGCCAGCGCCCGGCCGGGCAGCCGGGCCAGCAGCGGGGCCGCGACCGCCCGCAGCCGCTCCAGCGACTCCAGGTGCCGCACCCGCAGCTCGCGCTCGGCCAGGCGGGCCACGGAGCTGACCCACGCCAGGGTGGCGGGGTGCATGGTGGCCAGCGGCCCGCTGACGTCGACGACGCCCAGCAGCTGCCCGTCCCGGGGGTCGCGCACGGGGGCGCCCGCGCAGGTCCAGTCGTGGTGGCTGGAGACGAAGTGCTCGGCGGAGAAGACCTGCACCGGACGCCGGACCACCAGCGCGGTGCCCACCCCGTTCGTCCCGACGACCGCCTCCGCCCAGTCGGCGCCCACCGCGAATCCGAGCCGGTCCGCCTTGCGCAGGATCGAGGGGTGCCCCTCCCGCCACAGCAGCCGGCCGTCCGCGTCGGCGACGACCATGATGTGCAGGGCCTCGTCCAACGCGGGCAGCAGCCCCTCGCGGAGCACCGGCAGGAGTTCGCGCAGCGGCGAGACCTGCCGCCGCTCCTGCGTCTCGGCGGCCGACAGCACGCGCGAGCGGGCGTCCCGGTCGGGGTGCACCCCGCCGGCCAGCATCCGCCGCCAGGACTCGGCGATCTCCGGGCGCGGGGCCGCGGGCGGTCGCCGCCCGGCCAGCGCGGCGGCCCGCACCCCCTTCAGCAGGCGCGCGGCGTCGCGCGCGTCCATGGCCGAGATGCGTGCCACGTCGGCCATGCCGCCTGCGGTGTTGGCCACCGGAACCTCCCCGTGCTGAACAGGACGTACTGCGGGAGCCGCCCGCCCCGCGCACATGACCTTCCCCGGGCACGTGCGGCGGGCGCTCTCCGAACCGAGGGTTGCAACGGTATGCAACTCTCGCCAAGCCCCGGTCGTCCGACCGAAACTATCGGCACGCCGCCGAGCGGCGTGACAGCTCCTTCCTCGGGGCTTCTCGGATCAGGGGTGGTGCCGAGTCGGCGCGGCGCCACCCCCGGTCCCACCTCCACGGGCCCGGATCCCGGTGCTGCGCGGTTTGGGGACCGCTCCCAGCCCGTGGTCCGCGCCCGTGCCAGCGGTTTCCGGCCGCGCCCCGACCGGGGCGGCGCCCCCGTCAGACCTCGATCCGCGCCCGCTCCACCACCGACGCCAGGTCGAGGCTGTGCGGCAGCGTCCCGAACGCCGCGCCCCAGTCCCCGCCGAGCCGCGAGGCGCAGAACGCGTCCGCCACCTCCGGCGGAGCCCACCTGACCAGCAGGGACCCCTGCAACACCAGGGCCATCCGCTCCACGACCCGCCGGGCCCGGGCCTCGATGCCGTCGAGGTCGGCCAGCTCGGTGAGCAGGTTCTTGATCGCGGCGTCCAGCCGGTGGTCGGCGCCCCGGGCCAGGCCGACCTCCTGGAGGAACGCGTTCAGGGCCATCGGCTCGCGTTGCAGGGCCCGCAGCACGTCCAGCGCCTGCACGTTGCCGGAGCCCTCCCAGATCGAGTTCAGGGGGGACTCGCGCAACAGTCGGGGCAGCCCGGACTCCTCGACGTAGCCGTTGCCGCCCAGACACTCCAGGGCCTCGGCGACCATCGGCGTACACCGCTTGGTCACCCAGTACTTCGCGGCGGGCACCGCGAGGCGCAGGAAGGCCCGCTCCTGCTCGGTGTCGGCGTCGTACGCCGCCGCCAGGCGCAGGGTCAGCACGGTCGCCGCCTCGGACTCCAGGGCGAGGTCGGCGAGCACGTTGCGCATCAGCGGCTGGTCGACGAGCGGTGCTCCGAAAGCAGAGCGGTGCTCCGCGTGGTGGACGGCCTGGGACAGGGCCTGCCGCATCAGGGACGCCGAGCCGATCACACAGTCCAGCCGGGTCGCCGCGACCATCTCGATGATCGTGCGCACCCCCCGGCCCTCCTCGCCCACCCGCCGCGCCCAGGTCCCGTCGAACTCGACCTCGCTCGACGCGTTCGACCGGTTCCCCAGCTTGTCCTTCAGCCGCTGGATCGCGAACACGTTGCGGGTGTCGTCCGGCAGCACCCGGGGCACCAGGAAGCAGCTCAGCCCGCCCGGTGCCTGCGCCAGCACCAGGAACCCGTCGGACATGGGCGCCGAGCAGAACCACTTGTGGCCCGTCAGCAGGTACTCCCCGGAGGCGTCGAGCGGCGCCGCCACCGTCGTGTTCGCCCGTACGTCGCTGCCGCCCTGCTTCTCCGTCATGCCCATCCCGAAGAGCACGCCGCCCTTGAGCGCCGCCGGACGCAGGCCCTCCTCGTACACGTGCGAGGTCAGCCGCGGCTCCCATTCGGCGGCCAGCTCCGGATCCGTGCGCAGCGCCGGGACCGCGGCGTGCGTCATCGAGACCGGGCAGCCGTGGCCCGCCTCGGCCTGCGACCACAGGAAGAACCCGGCCGCACGGCGCAGGTGCCCCGCCGGTCGGCCCCAGGCGTCGGTGAGCCCCGAGGTCACCGCGTGGCCCAGCAGCCGGTGCCAGGCGGGGTGGAACTCCACCTCGTCGATCCGGTTCCCGTACCGGTCATGGGTGCGCAACTTCGGCGGACATTCGTTCGCCTGCGTCCCCCAGTCCTGCGCCTGGGAGGAGCCCGCGGCGCGCCCGAGCGTCGTGAGCTCCTCCCTTACCTCGTCGCGGAGTTCGGGGGCGGCGTCGGCGAGGTGCCGTTCCACGCCCTCCGTGAGGGCCCGGTCGCCGAGGTAGACCTCGTGGCCCACCAGGGGCGGGGCCTGGTTGCTGACTGTGTGGGTGGTGGCTGCCATGCGGATACCGTAAGGACGTGCAGCCAGCAAAAGAAACACCCGAGCGGATCCCAGGACGGCTCCACCGGGCCCGCGCCCTCTATCGCAACGTCTCGAAGCGGAAGATGGCCTGGCTGCTGCTGAAGGACACCGTCAACTCGTGCATCGAGTACCGGATCCTCGGACTGGCCGCCGAAGCGGCCTTCTTCACGCTGCTGTCGCTGCCGCCGCTCTTCCTCGGTCTGCTCGGTCTGCTCGGTTACGTCGACGGCTGGACCGACACCCAGTCCGTGCAGAGCATCGAGGAGAACATCCTGCGCGCGGTCGGCACGATCCTGTCCGACCGGGGCGTCAACGACGTCGCGAAACCCATGCTCGACGACGTCACCAGCCGCGGCCGGCCCGACCTGATCTCGCTGGGTTTCGCCTTCGCCCTGTGGTCGGGATCGCGCGCCGTCAACGTCTTCATCGACACCATCACCGTCATGTACGGCCTCGACGGGCACCGCGGCATCGTCAAGACCCGGCTCCTCGCCTTCCTCCTCTACATCATCGCCCTGCTGATCGGCGCGATCGTGCTGCCGCTGATGGTCGTCGGACCCGACGCCGTCGTGCGGCTGCTGCCGTGGAGCACGGAGGTCATCGCGGTGCTGTACTGGCCGACGGTCACCCTGCTCTCCATCGCCTTCCTGACCACCCTCTACCACGTCTCCGTCCCGGTGCGTTCGCCGTGGATCGAGGACGTGCCGGGCGCGCTCGTCGCCCTCGCGATGTGGGTGCTGGGCTCCTTCCTGCTGCGGATCTACCTGACCAACACCGTGGAGGGGCCCACGATCTACGGGTCGCTGGCCGCCCCCGTGGCGATCCTGCTGTGGATCGGCATCTCCGCGTTCGCCGTGCTCGTCGGCGCGGCCGTCAACGCCGCGATCGACCGCGTCTGGCCCTCGGTGGCCACCGCCGCGGCCCGCGAGGCCAATGAGCGGGTCCGCGAGGCGGAGGCCGCCCAACTGGTCGCCCGGGCCGCCGCCTGGCGGGCGCTGGCCGAGGGGGAGTCCGAGGACGACGAGGACGCCGGCATGCCCTCCGAGTTCCCCGAACGCTGGTCGAAGTTCCTGCCGCCGGAGGACTACACCTCCCGGCTCCGCAAGCACTGAGGACCCGGCGCGGGCCGGCTGACCCGGCGGTACGGCGGGCCGCCTAACCTGGCGGCATGTACGAGGAGGCGCCGTCCGCGGCCGTGCCCGGGGCCGTCGTGTGGCGGGCCCGCGGGACCGGCTCCGTGGTGGTGCCCGACGGTTGCATGGACCTGCTGTGGGTCGGCGGCCGGCTCCTGGTCGCCGGGCCCGACACCGGACCGCACCCCGCCGGGGAGGTTCCCGGCGGCGCCTTCGCCGGGCTCCGCCTGGCCCCCGGCACCGCGCCGGCCTTGCTCGGCGTACCGGCCCACGAGCTGCGCGACCGGCGGGTCGAGCTGGCCGGGCTGTGGCCCGGCGCCGAGGTGCGCCGCCTCACCGAAGGCGTCGGGGGGTACGAGGACCCCCGTGAGGGCCTCGAAGAGCTGGCCCGGGTCCGGGCCGCGGCCGTCGGGCCACCCGATCGCCTCGTCGCCGAGGTGGCGGACCGGCTGCGGGCCGGGGAGTCGGTCGCCGGGATCGCCGCGGCGGTCGGCCTCGGGGAACGGCAGCTGCGCCGGCGCTCCCTCGACGCCTTCGGGTACGGCCCCCGCACCCTCGGCCGGGTGCTGCGCTTGCAGCGGGCGCTGACCCTGGTACGGCGCGGGCTGCCGCCGGCCCGGGTGGCCGCCCTGGCCGGGTACGCGGACCAGGCGCACCTCACCCGGGAGGTGCGGGCCCTGGCCGGGACGACCCCGCGGGCCTACGCGGCGGGGCCGGAGGGCGCGGCGGGGTCGGAGGGCGACGCGGGGTCGGAGGGCGACGCGGGGTCGGAGGGCGACGCGGGGTCGGAGGGCGCGAACAGCGAGATCCCGGAGCCGTCCGGGTCGAGCACCACCGCGTAGCGCTGCCCCCAGAACGCGTCCCAGGGCTTCATGTGGCCCTCGTGTCCCGCGCCGGTCAGTTCGGCGTACAGCGCGTCCACCTCGGCCGGGGAATCGCACAGGAAGGCCAACTCCACCCGGTTGCCACCGACCGGGCGGGTCCAGGAGGGGTCGATGCCGCGGATGGATTCCTCGGTGTCCCAGGCGACCCGCGGGCCCCCGGGGAGGACGGCCTCGACGTGCGGCTGGTCCGCGGAGCCGGCCGGCACGTCCAGTCCGAGACGACGGTAGAAGGCGAGGGAGGCGGCCATGTCGGAGACGACGATGCCGATCATGTCGAGTCGTGGAGTCATGGCAGCAGGCTAGGCAGCCGCGCCGGGCGCCGTCTTGAACGAAACGGACATCGCCGCGCATCGCACGCGTCGCCGCGCACCAACCGCCATCGGCCTCCTCACGGGGCGGGCCGTGGAAAAAGAGGTGGCGGGGGCGGGCGGGCGCTTGTTAACGTGAACCCGTTCCCGCCGAGCGGTGCGGGAGCGCAGCGTGCAGCCGATCCGGAGGTGAGTTCATTGATGACTGTCATGGCGCAGGGCACTGCCCGCACTCAGAAGACCATCAATGTCACCTCCGTGGTCTCCGGCTGACCTCACACCACTTCCGCGCGCCGACGAGCGCACGCTGCCGGGGCCACCCTGTGAAGGGTTCCCCTTGACTTCCTCTTCCTTCCCGCAGGCCTCCCTCGCGCACGCCCTCACCCCCCTCGGGTGGGACGAAGCCTGGGCCGCCGCCTTCGCCCCGTACGCCGCCCAGGGACTCGTCCCCGGCCGGGTCGTCCGGGTCGACCGCGGCCAGTGCGACATCGTCACCGCGGACGGCGCCGTCCGCGCCGACACCGCCTTCGTCACCCCCCACGACCCGCTCCGGGTCATCTGCACCGGCGACTGGGCCGCCGTCGAGGCGTCCGGAAACCCGCGCTACGTGAAGGCGTACCTGCCGCGCCGGACCGCGTTCGTGCGCTCCACGTCCTCGCAGCGCTCCGAGGGGCAGATCCTCGCCGCCAACGTCGACCACGCGATCATCGCGGTGTCGCTCGCCGTCGAACTCGACCTGGGGCGCGTCGAGCGGTTCCTCGCGCTGGCGTGGGAGTCCGGGGCGCAGCCGTTGGTCGTCCTGACCAAGGCCGACCTGGTTCCGGACCCGGTGACCCTCGCGCACCTCGTCGAGGACGTGGAGACCGCCGCGCCGGGGGTGCAGGTGCTCACCGTCTCCTCGCACCACGGGGACGGCACCGATGTGCTCGGCGCGATCGTCGCCGAGGGGACGAGCGTGCTGCTGGGTGTTTCCGGCGCGGGCAAGTCCACGCTGGCGAACGCGTTGCTCGGTGCGGACGTCATGGAGGTCCGGGCCACGCGTGACATCGACGGCAAGGGCCGGCACACCACGACCACCCGCAACCTGCTCGCCCTGCCGGGCGGGGGCGTCCTCATCGACACCCCCGGGCTGCGGGGCGTCGGGTTGTTCGACGCGGAGGTGGGGGTCGGGCAGGTCTTCTCGGAGATCGAGGACTTCGCCGCCGGGTGTCGCTTCCACGACTGCGCGCATGAGGCGGAGCCGGGGTGCGGGGTGCTGGCCGCACTGGAGTCGGGGGCGTTGTCGGAGCGGCGGCTGGAGAGCTACCGCAAGCTGCTGCGCGAGAACCAGCGGATCGTGGCGAAGACGGACGCGCGGTTGCGGTCGGAGATCCGCCGCGACTGGCGGCTGAAGTCGGCGGAGGGCCGGGCCAATTACGCGGCGAAGCGCAACGGGCGCGCGTAACGGTGCCGGGGGTCGGGGTCCCGCTCGCTCGGGGCCCCGGCCGCGGGGGGTGGGGGCGGGTACTGGTGCCGGTGGGGGCTGCGGGTGGGTCGGGGCCGGTGCCGGGGTGGGGTGTCGTCCGGGGCGGGCATGATTCATGGCGCCCTGTCCGCAGCTTCGTTTGCCGGGCGGCACCGCGCGCCAACAAATCACGTTTGAGCCCCGGACGACACCCCACCCCGTCCCCGACCCCGACCTGCGGCTCTCCTCCTCCGGCCTCATTCATTCGGCCCCGCCGGCGTTCGAGGCGCGGGGGACCCAGGGGTTGTGCCCGTCGTGTTCGATCAGCGGGCCGGATCGGGGAACCCGGCCTCGCCGGCCTTTGAGGCGCGGGGGCCCGTGTGGGTCAGGTCAGGGTGGTGGTGAGCCAGGCGGCTGTGATCAGGAGGCAGGCCAGGAGTTCCACCAGGACGCTCGTTCCCGCGGCCCGCATCCCGGTGCGGACCGCCGCCCGCGCCGCCCTGTGCGTGCCGAGCCGTCGCCGCTCGTAGAGGTACATGCCGCCCATGAACCCCGGCACCGCCCCCACCACCGGGACGAGGACGAAGCCCAGTACCGCGCCCCCGCCCGCGCACGCGGCCATCGCGGGCGTGACGCCCAGACCCTGGATCCGCCGCGGCGGCAGCAGCCACTTCACGACCTGAACCACCAGCAACAGCCCCGTCGCGGAGGCGAGCAACACCCACGCCCCGTCCGACCGTACGTGCAGCGCCCACCACAGGACGCCCGCCCAGACCAGCCAGGTTCCCGGTACGCCCGGGACCAGTACGCCGAGCACCCCGAGCAGGAACACCAGCCCCACCAGGACCAGCTGAGGCAGCTCCATCTGCTCAGGGTGACCGACGGGGGGCTATCGGGCCACCCAGCCCCGCTCGTGGGCGTGCCAGCCGAGCTGGAGCCGGGTCGTGACGCCCGCCAGTTCCATGAGGCCCTTCACCCGCCGCTGCACCGTCCGCAGTCCCAGTTCCAGGTGCTTGGCGACGCTCGCGTCCGTCATGCCGGCCAGGAGGAGGGAGAGGATCTCCAGGTCGGTGGTGTCGGGGCCGCCGTCCCCCTCCTCCGCGCAGCCCGTCGAGCCCAGCCGCAGCGGCAGCGACTCCCTCCACACCGCCTCGAACAGGCCGAGCAGGGATTCCAGCAGTCCCGACGCGTGGACGACGAGGGCCGCCGGCTCCGCGCCCCGCGCGGTCAGCGGGACCATCGCCAGCGTCCGGTCGGCGATCACCAGTTTCGTCGGGACCTCGCCCGTCACCCGGATGCGTTCGCCGCGCGCCAGGGCCGTCGACGCCTCCCGGATCCCGGTCGGCAGGGTCAGTACCCGCCGTTCGATCACGACCCGGTACTCCACCCCGCGCACCGAGGCCCGTTCCTCGGCCTCGTTCTCCGTCCCCGTCACCACCTGCGGCCGGCCACTGACGAGCGCGCACACCTCCTGCGTCGCGCCCAGCTGGAGCTGGTGGAAGCGGTGCGCCACCGCACTGGCCCCCGTCACCACCTCCACCAGGTCGTGGACGGCCATCTCGCCCGCCTCGGCCCGGTACTCCTCCGCCAGCAGCACCGCCGCCAGCTCCGCCTGCTCCAGCTCGTGCCGCTGCTGGGTCAGGAGCGCGCCGAGCGCCACCCCGGGCGGCGCCGCCACCCAGCGTCCGGGCCGCGCTGAGGACTGTGCGGCCAACCCCTGGCGCTCCAGGTGTCGCAACGCCCGTTCGGTCTGCGGCACCGGCAGCGTCAGCCGGTGCGCGAGGTCGGGCACCTCCGCCGCGCCCAGCGCCACCAGCGCGCGGTACGCCGACTCCTGCCCCTCGTCCAGACCTATCGCACCCAGCAACCCGTCCACCCCACTCTCAGTGCCGTTCCTGGCGGGAAGCGGCCACGGCGCAAACCCGCCGCCGACATCATCGCCGCACCTCCCGCCCCTCTGCCAAGGTGTCGCCACCGCAGCACCACCATCCACCGGCCAGAGGCCACGTGTACGTCAGCTATGCCGTGCAAAAGAGCAGTTGGCCGGAATTCACCTGGGGAGAGCGATGCGCCCGATATCGCGAACGGCAGTCGGGGCGGCCACAGCGGCCGTCCTCGCCGTCACCGCAGTCGGCCCGTCCGCGGCACTGCCGAGCGACGGACCGCCGGGACCGAGACCACTCGTCGGGAGCGGGGCGGCGGGCGCGCGGCCCGCGGCGCCCGTCACCGTCACCCTCGTCACCGGGGACCGCGTGCTGGTCTCCACGGACGCCGCCGGCCGCACCGCCGCCACCGCGATGCCCCGACAGGACGGCAGCCTGCCCGTCGTGCAGACGCGCCAGAGCGGCAAGGACGTCTACGTCTACCCCGAGAGCGCCGTCAAGGCACTGGCCGCGGGGCGGGTCGACGAGGAGCTCTTCAACGTCACCGGGCTGATCCGGCAGGGCTACGACGACGCCCACAGCGAGAAGCTGCCGCTCATCGCCGTGTACGACGGCTCCGTCGCCGTCGCCCGCAACACCCCGCCCGCGCCCCGCGGCGCCGACCGCTCCCTGGTCCTCGGCTCCATCGGGGCCGTCGCGCTGGCCGCCGACAAGCAGCGGGCCGCCGAGTTCTGGGCCGACGTCTCCGCCGCCGGCGCCGCGCGCGCCGCGGGCGGACTGAAGAAGCTGTGGCTCGACGGCAAGGTCCGGGCGAACCTGGAACGCTCCACCCGACAGGTGAACGCCCCCGCCGCCTGGGCCGCCGGACTCGACGGCGCCGGCACCAAGGTCGCCGTCCTCGACACCGGCACCGACCTCGAACACCCCGACCTCAAGGGCCGCGTCGCCGCGTCGAAGAACTTCACCGACTCCGACACGGACACCGACCGGCAGGGCCACGGCACCCACACCCTCTCCACCGTCGGCGGATCGGGGGTCGCGAGCGGCGGCGCCAAGAAGGGCGTCGCGCCCGGCGCCGAGCTGCTCAGCGGCAAGGTCCTCAACGACCAGGGCTACGGCCTCGATTCGTGGATCATCGCCGGGATGGAATGGGCCGCGGCGAGCAAGGCCGACGTGGTCTCCATGAGCCTCGGAGACCCCTCACGGACGGCCTGCGACGACCCGCTCGCCACCGCGGCCGAGCAACTCTCGCAGCAGGGAACCCTGTTCGTCGTCGCCGCCGGGAACTCCGGCCCCGGCAACAACACGGTCTCCTCGCCGGGCTGCGCCCCCGGTGTGCTGACCGTGGGCGCCGTCGACCGCGACGACACCACCGCCGGCTTCTCCAGCCGGGGCCCGGCCGGACCCGCCCACACCCTCAAGCCGGAAATCGCGGCCCCCGGCGTCGGGATCTCCGCCGCCGCCGCGGGCGGTCGAGGCGTGTACGCCTACCAGTCCATGTCCGGCACCTCGATGGCCACCCCGCACGTCGCCGGGGCCGCCGCCATCGTCAAGCAACGCCGGCCCGAGTGGAGCGGACAGCAGATCAAGGCCGCCCTCGTCGGCTCCGCGAACACAGGTGTCCCCGGGGACGTACGGCAGACCGGAGGCGGCCGCCTCGACGTGAGGGCCGCCGTCGACACCACCGTCACCGGCGCCCCCGCCGTGCAGGGCGGAACGTACGACTGGCCGCAGGACCGCAGCGACCGCACGAGCGTCGAGGTCCCGTACACCAACACCGGGCCCCGGCCCGTCACCCTGAGCCTCGGCGTCGAGAAGGTCACCGGCAACGACGGTTCCGCCGTCCGCTCCCCGGTCGCCCGACTCGACCGGCGCACGGTCACCGTCCCCGCCGGAGCCACCGTCAAGGTGCCGCTCCACCTCGACCCGGCGGCGAAGCTGGAGCGCTCCCAGTACGGGGACGTCACCGGTCGCGTCGTCGCCACGGCGGGCGGCGTGCGCGTCTCCACCCCCTTCTCCCTGTACGTCGAACCCGAGACCGTCACCCTGCGCGTCAAACTGATCGACCGCGCGGGCCGGCCCGCCGGCGGCCCCTCCTCGCTGGACGTCATCGGCACCGACGACGCCTCCGGCGAACGCCGCTTCAACGAGGGCTCCGTCGACCAGGTCTACCGGGTGCGCCCCGGCGCCTACTTCCTCTCCGCGTTCGTCGGCACCCCCGACGCGGGAGAGGGGGCCGAACTCATCGATTCCCTCACCTACTTGGGCCGCCCGCAAACCGAGGTGGAGAAGGACACGACCATCGTCCTCGACGCCCGCAAGGCCGGCCGGCTGACCATCGAGGCCGACAAGCCGGTCGAAGCCCGCAACACCACCCTCGGATTCGCCCGCAGTTGGGACGACACCTGGCTGCACGCGGGCACCGCCATGGGCGGCCGGACCATCCGCGGCTACTACGCGTCGGTCGAAGGCCGGGCGAAGAACGGGGAGTTCGAGTTCACCGGCTACTGGCGGGCAGCCGCCCCGCTGATCTCCGCACTGAAGGTCACCGGCGGCCCGGCGCTCCACCCGATCACCGCCTCCACGGGCAGCGACAACCTCGACGGAACCGGCCGGGCCCGCCTCGTCGACGCGGGCTCCGGCACCCCCGAGGAACTCGCCGAGGCGGGCGTCAAGGACGCGATCGTCCTGGTGAAGGCCACGGACGGCGCACTCCACGAGGTGGCGGGAGCCGCCAAGGCGGCGGGAGCCAAGGGGGTCCTCGCCCACCGCGAGAACCCCGGCCGCTGGGTCGCCTCCACCGGCTACGCCGGCGGCGCCCTCCCCACCCTCACCATCGAGTCCGCCGAGGGCCGCGCACTGCTCGCCCGACTCGCGGCGGGCCCCGTCACGCTCGAATGGAAGGGCACCGCGAACAGTCCCTACCTCTACAGCCTCGCGTTCCCCGAGAGCGGCCCGATCGCGTCCGACCGCACCTACCGGGTGCGCGACCGCGAGCTGGGGCAGGTCGACTCCACCTATCACTCCATGGGCGTGGCAGCCGACTTCGTCGACCTGTCGGGGGCCTACCGGCCGATCGGCAGCGCCGTGTACTTCGGCGGGTTCGAGACCGTCGCGGCGCCCGGCACGCGCACCGAATACCACAGCGCCGGGGACACCAGCTGGGAGCAGCTCGTCTCCAGCAGCTTCCCCTGGGGCGAGTTCATGACCGGCGCGCAGCGCACCTACGCCAAGGGCAGCAGGACGAGCGCCACTTGGTACGACGGGGTCATCGGGCCCGTCGCACCCCGTGACGCCGCGGGCAAGGAGGCCCTCGCCGCGGAACGGCAGGGCAACCTGATCGGCTTCGCCCCCGCGATGTGGGGGGACGGCACGCACTCCGCGCAGCCCGGTGCCTTCGGTGACATCGGCGGGCTCCAACTCGTGCGTGACGGACAGGTCATCGGGGACAGTGCCTACCCGTCCGGGGTGTTCGAGGTGCCGGCCGACGCCGGCCGCTACGAACTCACCCAGTTCATCGAGAAGATCGGCTCGCCGGCCCGCACCTGGCAACGCTCCACCGCGGTGCGCACGACCTGGGGCTTCCCCTCGAAGCTCGACCCGGCAGCCCCTTCGCAGGGCCTGCCCGTCCTCTTCCCGAGGTACGCGGCCCCGCTCGACGGGATGAAGACGGTCGCCGCGGCGAACGGTCAGAGCATAGGACTGGGCGTCACCGGGCACGCGGGCTACGCGCCGGGAGCGCTCACGTCGGCGAAGCTGTCCTACTCCTACGACGGCGAGACCTGGACGGCGGCGAGGACCACGGAGCGGGGCGGCCGGTGGACGGCCGTCGTCGACCATGCGGGAGCCTCCGGCAAGGCGGTGTCGCTGAAGGTCGAACTGGCTGACGCGAACGGCGCGACGGTCACCCAGACGGTCACCCGGGCGTACGAAGTCCGCTAGCCCGTACGGGCGGAGGGCGGGGGGTCCACCGGGCGGCGGCCCGGTGGACCCTTTTCGCGCGTTCGGGGTTTTCCGCCGCCCGGGTGGGCCGAGAATGGGGGCATGAGTCAGCAGGGCGCGGAGGACTGGTGGCAGAAGCTCTACGACGATCCGGAAACGGAGCCCGAACCTGATCCGGGGGACACCCTGGACCACCGATTCGACTCGGCGTCCCACCTGGTGACCGACCCGCCACCGACCCCACCCCCGCCCCGTCCGCCGACACCGACGACGGACCCGCCGGCGACTGCGGGGCGGGGCGCGGCCCCTTCGCGGGGTGACGGCTCGGTGTCGCCGGCGGGTGGGGTGCCGCCGCGGCTCCCGCTGCCTCCGGAGGCGCCCGCGCGGGGAGGTGGGTCGCCGCCGCAGCCCCCGTCGGGTCCGTTGTCGGCGCCGCCCGTGCCGGAGGTGCCGCCGCTGCCGGCGGCTCCGCCTTCGGTGTCACCGGCCTCGGCGACCCAAGGGCCCGTGCCGCGGTCTTCGTCGACGCCGGGTACCTCGGGGGTCGTTCCGCTGCCGGGGGAGCGGTCGCTGGACGGGCCCCCGGCGCCCGCCTCCGGATCGCCGGCGCCTTCGGCGCCGATCCCGCCGCAGCCGGCTCCCGTCTCGCCGACGGGGTGGTCCGGGTGGGCTCCCGCGCCGCCCGTACCGTCGCAGGCGCCTTCGGCACCGGGTCCGCTGTCGCGGGAGGACGGGTCGCCGCAGGGCGCGTCCGGGCAGGTTTCCGGGTCGCGGGCTCCGGTACCGCCCGCGCCGATCCCGTTGTCGAAGGACTCGGCGGGGCAGGAGAGGTCTCCCGAAGCCCCCTCGGGCCGGTCCCCGTCGGTGCAGGCGCCGACCGGAGCGGCCCCGACCACGTCGGGTTCCCTGGCGGCGGAGCCGCTGGTTCCCGGCCCCCGGCAAGGCTCCTCGGAGCCGCAGCCCGCGCCCCCGCGCGACCCCCGCCTGATGGGGGAGACGGGGTACGCACAGGGGGACGTGACCGTGCCGCCGGAGCCGACCGAGCCCCCCGCCCCGTACGAGCCGGCCCGCCCCACCGAACCGCCCGCGCCGCCCGGCGGCCCTGCCCCGGGCAGCCCGGTACCCGGCTCGGGAGCACCACGGGGCCCCGGAGCCGAGCCCGAACCGGACCCGCAGGTACCGCCCTCCGCTTCCACCGGTCCGGCGCACCCGCAGGTACCGCCCTCCGGTTCCGCCGGTCCGGCGCACCCGCAGGTACCGCCCTCCGGTTCCGCCGGTCCGGCACATCCGCAGGTACCGCCCGCCGGCTCCGCCGGTTCGGCGCATCCGCGCGGCGCGCCCTCCGCTTCCGCCGGTCCGGCGCATCCGCAGGTGCCGCCCGCCGGTTCCGCCGGTCCGGCGCATCCGCAGGTGCCGCCCGTCGGTTCCGTCGTACCCGGGTACCCGCCGGATCCGTCCGTACGGGAGGTCCGCGACGGGTTGCCGCAGGCGCTGCCCGCGCGGCCCACCGGGCCCGGGCTCCCGGGGGAACCGGGCGCGGGCGCGGCAGCTCCGGCCGCCGGGCCGCCCGCGCCGGGCCCCGCTTCGACGACGGTCGGCCCCACCGGCCCCGGCCGGGCCGCCGCGCACCCCGATCGGCCCACCGTCAGCCACCTGGGGGACCGGGCTCCGACCTACGCCGCCGAACCGGGCGCGCTGCCCGCGGCCGACCCGGCGGCGTTGGACGACCTGACCCCCGACACGGTGCTGGAGGGGGCCCGATACGGGACCTACACGCTGCGCGCCGCCTCGCTGCGCGGGGACTCCGCCCGCTACCGGGGCGAGGCGCGCCGGGACGCTCTGCTGACCGCCCGCTTCGGCAGCGGCGAGGACGCCCTGGTGCTGGTGGTCCTGGCCGGCGGGGACCGGGCGGCCCCCGGGGCCAGGGAGGCGGCGGCCGATCTGTGCCACACGGTCGCCGCCGCCGTCGGGCGCAGCCGCGAGCGGCTGGCCGACGACATCCGGGCGGGCCGGCGCGAGGCCCTGCGCTCGGGGCTGCAACGGCTCACCGACCGGGGCTACGGACGGCTGCGCGCCCGCGCCGCCGAGCTCGGGCTCCCCGAGGACGCCTGCACGGCCGGGCTGCGCGGCCTCCTGCTGCCCCTGGACCCCCGGTGCGCCAACCGGGTGTGCTTCGGCGCCGGCCCGGGCGGGGTCTTCCGCCTGAGGGCGGGCGCGTGGCAGGACCTGGAACCCGACCCCGCACCGCCCGCCGAACCCGGCACGGGCACCGGCGCCGGCGGCTTCCGGTTCCGGGCCTCCGTGGCCCGCCCCGGTGACACGCTCCTGCTGTGCTCCGGCGGCCTCGCCGAGCCCATGCGGGAGGAGGCCGTGCTCCCGGCGGAACTCGCGGCCCGCTGGTCGCAGGGCGAGCCGCCCGGCCTCGCCGCGTTCCTCGCCGACACCCAGCTCCGCCTCAAGGGGTACGCCGACGACCGGACGGCCGCCGCGGTCTGGGAGGCGTAACGGCACGGAACGTGCGTGGATGGGAGGCGCACCCGGCAGTGCCGAACCGGAAAGGGCGCCCCCTCCATGGCCAAGCAGAACGTGGCGGAGCAGTTCGTGGACATCCTCGTGCGCGCGGGCGTTCAGCGGATGTACGGAGTCGTCGGCGACAGCCTCAACCCCGTCGTGGACGCCATCCGCCGGACCGGTGACATCGAGTGGATCCAGGTCCGGCACGAGGAGACGGCCGCCTTCGCGGCGGGCGCCGAGGCACAGATCACGGGCAGGCTCGCCGCCTGCGCCGGTTCCTGCGGTCCCGGCAACCTGCACCTGATCAACGGGCTGTACGACGCCCAGCGTTCCATGGCCCCCGTCCTCGCGCTCGCCTCGCACATCCCCTCCGGCGAGATCGGCCTCGGCTACTTCCAGGAGACCCACCCCGACCAGCTCTTCCGCGAGTGCAGCCACTACAGCGAGCTGATCTGCAACCCGCAGCAGATGCCCCGGCTGCTCCAGACGGCCGTGCAGCACGCCGTCGGCCGCAGCGGCGTCAGCGTCGTCGCGCTGCCCGGTGACATCGCCTCGCAGCCCGCGCCGGAGAAGGCGGTGGAACACGCGCTGGTGACCGCGCGGCCCACCGTGCGGCCCGGTGACGGGGAGATCGAGAAGCTGGTCCGGCTCGTCGACGAGGCCGACCGGGTCACCCTGTTCTGCGGCAGCGGCACCGCCGGCGCGCACGCCGAGGTGATGGAGTTCGCGGGCCGGGTCAAGGCCCCGATCGGCCACGCCCTGCGCGGCAAGGAGTGGATCCAGTACGACAACCCGTACGACGTCGGCATGAGCGGGCTGCTCGGCTACGGCGCCGCGTACGAGGCCACGCACGAGTGCGACCTGTTGATCCTGCTCGGCACGGACTTCCCGTACAACGCCTTCCTCCCCGACGACGTGAAGATCGTCCAGGTGGACATCCGCCCCGAACACCTGGGCCGTCGGTCCCAGTTGGAACTCGCGGTCTGGGGAGACGTACGGGAGACCCTGCGCGCGCTGAACACCCGGGTCAGGGCCAAGACGGACCGCCGCTTCCTGGACCGGATGCTGAAGAAACACGCGGACGCCCTGGAGGGGGTGGTGAAGGCCTATACGCGCAAGGTGGAGAAGCACACACCGATCCATCCCGAGTACGTGGCGTCGGTTCTGGATGAACTCGCGGATGACAATGCGGTGTTCACCGTGGACACCGGCATGTGCAACGTATGGGCGGCGCGCTATCTTTCCCCGAACGGAAAGCGGCGCATCATCGGCTCCTTCAGCCACGGCTCCATGGCCAATGCCCTACCCCAGGCGATCGGGGCGCAGTTCACCGACCGGAGCCGTCAAGTGGTCTCGATCTCCGGCGACGGTGGCTTCTCGATGCTGATGGGAGATTTCCTCACCCTGGTGCAGTACGACCTGCCCGTCAAAGTGGTCCTCTTCAACAACTCATCCCTCGGAATGGTCGAGTTGGAGATGTTGGTTTCCGGCCTGCCTTCGTACGGGACCACGAACCAGAACCCGGACTTCGCCGCGATCGCCCGCGCGGCGGGCGCCTACGGGGTCCGCGTCGAGAAGCCCAAGCAGCTCACGGCGGCTCTGAAGGATGCTTTTCGACACAAGGGCCCTGCTCTCGTGGACGTGGTGACCGACCCCAACGCCCTGTCGATTCCGCCGAGGATCAGCGCCGAGATGGTGACCGGATTCGCCCTGTCCGCCGGCAAGATCGTGCTGGACGGCGGGGTGGGCCGGATGATCCAGATGGCTCGATCCAACCTGCGCAACGTACCGCGCCCTTGAGGCCGCAGGAGTGCGAATTGCCCCGGGGGGCATGCATTCCGTAGGCCAGTTCGAGCAGTGCGCATACGGGGGAGGTACATCGCCGTGCGGGTGGGGGCGAATACCGGAAAGCTGTGGAAGAAGGGCCGGCCGGTGCCGCGCGAACCGTCCGACGGGGGCGGCGCGGCCGACGGGGTGCGGATCAGGCGGAGCGTGGACCGGGCCGACCTGAAGGCCATCGGCGAGATCCGACGGGCGCTGCGGGACCTGCTGCGCCACCGGTGCCGGGCCGAGGCGGCCGACGTCGCGGAACTGCTGATCACGGAACTCGTCACGAACGCACTGGTCCACACCGAGCACGGCGCGGAGGTGTCCGCGAGTCTGGCCGCCGCCACGCTGCGGGTCGAGGTCCGCGACTACACGGCCCGCCGCCCCCGCCCGTACGCACCGTCCGCCGACGACGGTACGCACGGCCGGGGGCTGGCGCTGGTCCAGGCGCTCGCGGACGCCTGGGGCGTGGACCCGCTCGCACTGGGGCGCGGCAAGGTCGTCTGGTTCGAACTCCGCGCCGGATAGCGGCGACGGCCCGACATGACGGTGGGGCGGCTGCCCCGGGGGATCCCCGGAGCGGCCGCCCCACGTTTCGTGCGCACGGTTCGGATCAGCCGAACTGCTGTTCCAGGTCCTTCAGTTTGCGCTCCAGTGAGTCGAGCCGGGGAATCGTCTGGGTGTCGTCCTCGGCCGTCAGGTCGACCGTCCGGGCGCCGGACGGATCAAGGGGTTCGGTTCCGCCCACGGCCTGCAGGGAGGGCCGGCGACGCAGGGGCAGCTGTCCCGCTTCCGATATGGCCGGCTCCGCGCCGACCGGCGCGGAGCCCGTTCCGGGGTTCAACCCCGGCATGTCGACCTGTCGGGCCCGCGCCCTGCCGAACGCCCGGTTCTGTCGGCCGAGGGCCTTGATGTGGGCCCGGTCCAGGCGGTGTTGCTCCCGCCTGCGGTGTCGGTCCTGTTCCTTCTCCTTCTTGTCCTCGCGCACCTCGTCCACGGCCTCGTCGAGGGTGCGGACCCCCTCCAGCAGCATGAGCGACCAGGCGCCGAAGGTCTCGCGGGGGGCCCGCAGCCAGCGGACCATCCGGATCTGCGGCAACGGCCTCGGGATCAGGCCCTGTTCGCGCAGCGCCGCCCGGCGCGTCTGCTTGAGGGCGCGGTCGAAGAGCACGGCCGCCGACAGTGACATCCCGGCGAAGAACTGCGGGGCGCCGTCGTGTCCGAGGCCGCGGGGCGCGTGCACCCAGTTGAACCAGGCGGCCGCGCCCGCGAACAGCCAGACCAGCATGCGGGACCCGAGGGCCGCGTCGCCGTGACTGGCCTCGCGAACGGCCAGCACCGAACAGAACATCGCGGCGCCGTCGAGGCCGAAGGGGACCAGGTACTCCCAGCCTCCGGACAGGTTCAGGTTCTGCCGGCCGAAACCGACGAGCCCGTGGAAGGAGAGCGCGGCGGCGACCGCCGCGCAGCAGAAGAGCAGGACGTACGAGGCGGTCCCGTAGACGGCTTCCTTGCGCCGTCTGCGTTCCTCGCTGCGTTCCCAACTGTCCTCGGCCGCGGCCTTCTCGCTCTCCCGCTTGCCCCGGGCCAGTACCGCCACTGCCGCAAGTACGCCCAGGATCAACAGGCTGCCGGGCAGCAGCCAGTCCAGCGATATGTCGGTCAGTCTCATGCGGATGTCCCTTGCCTCGCGTATGCGGCGTTCCGGGCGCCATAGTGGCGCAGCCGGTCCGGGGTGCACGCGGTTTTCGGGGCAAGTGGACGCCATCGGGGGGCGCGGCCCGTCGGATAGGGCGTTGTGGCTCGAACTGGCGCTCGTGTCAACGGGGTTGAGTTCGAATGCACTTCATCCCTGCGAGTGGGTTCAGTCGGTGGCGGCGTCCGCCACCAGTCGGGTGACGCGGTCCGCGTCACAGGTGCGCGGACAGGTCGTACAGGTGTCCTCCGGTCGGATCGTGTAGAAGAAGCAGCAGCCCGCCCGGTCGCGGGTCGTCAGCTCCTGTCCTTCGGGGCCGCGCAGCGTGCGGAACCCCGCGCCGCCCGTGTACGGGGCGGTCGAGCCGGGCAGCAGCAGCTCCAGCTCCCGCACGGCCCGCTCCTCCTCGCCGAACAGCTGCCCGAGGTACCACAGGCCCTCGACGAGGTCGTCGGTCGCCATCGCCCACAGGGCCCGCCGGCCGCGCCGGGTCCGCGGGCCGAAACCTTCCAGCAGCGGGGTGAGGTGTTGGGACACCGCTGCCCGCACCTCGCTCCGCAGTGACTCCTCGTCGGGCACGACACGGGCCCCGGGGAGGGCGGCCGCCGGATCGTCCGGCAGGCACGCGAAGGTTTCGACCCGTACGGACATCTGTCCGCGGGTCCGGTGGTACGCCACCTCGGACACCGGCAGCCGGGGTACCCGACGGTCCAGGAACCAGGGGATCGTGATCAACAGGACGGCGGGCCAGGCGTACCGGTGCAGCCCGAACCCGGCCACCACATCGGGTCGCCCCGGGGTGCCGTAGTCGCGCAGGACCTGGGCGTGATCCCAGGCGAGGAAGGCGTCGACCGCCTCCCCGCCCGCCGCGAGCTCGTCCGCGCCGACCCATCCCACACCGCTGGGGAGGGGTTCGTGCGCGCCGTGCTCCGTGATCGCCAGCCCGGGGTGGGCCGCCGTCAGTCGCCGGTACGCGTCCGCCATCGGAGAGCCGTCCGCGGCGGGTGCGGTCGGGAGCAGGACGTCAACAGCCAAGCCGGTCATGACGGACCACCGATTCACGCGATCGTTAGAAGGTTAGCCTTACCTTACTCGACCTTTCGTGGGGTGTGTCCAGCCGGCCCGCCACGAATTACGGCGACCTCGACGGAATCGGCGCGCCCGGCCCGCTCCACCCCGCCGACCTTGGCTTATTCTCGGATCCGGTCGAGACCCGGAGGAGGACCGAATGCACGCAGCGGACCGCCCCGCGGTACCGACGAACCCGCTGATTCCCGCACAGAACGCCCAACCGGCGGAGGCGGAGGCGGACGGCAGCGCGCAGCCGGAGCAGCAGCAGCAGCAGCCGGCGCAGTCGGCCGACCGCCCGGACCCGGTGCGGATCGCCCCCAAGGTGCTGCGCCATTCGGTGCGCGCGCAGGTGCTGGAGGCCCTGCGGGCCGCCCTCGTGGACGGCGAGCTCGCGCCGGGGGAGATCTACTCCGGCCCGGCCCTCGGCGAGCGGTTCGGGGTCTCCGCGACCCCCGTACGGGAGGCGATGCAGCAACTCGCGCTGGAAGGCGCGGTGGAATGCCTGCCCAACCGGGGGTTCCGGGTCCTGAGCCGCACCCCCCGCGCGCTGGCGGAGCTGGCCGAGGTAAGGGCCCTGCTGGAGGTTCCCGTGATGCTCCGCCTCGCCCGCACCGTCCCGGTCGGGACCTGGGAGTCCCTGCGCTCCGCCGCCCACGCCACCGCCGAGGCGGCCGCCGCCGGCGACCTGCCCGGCTACGCGGCCGCCGACCGGGCCTTCCACCGGGCCGTGCTGACCCTCGCGGACAACGCCGAACTCGTCCGGCTCACCGAGGAACTCCACCGGCGCGCCCAGTGGCCCCTGCCCGGAGCCCCGCGGGTGCGCCGCGCCGACCTGGTCGCCGACGCGGCCGAGCATTCGGCACTCCTGGAGGCCCTGATCGCGGGCGACCTCACGGTGGTGGAGTCACTCGTACGGGAGCACTTCGCGGGCGCCCACTGACCCGACGGGCTACGCCGGCGAGGGGTGCAGTTGGTCCGCCAGCCAGGTCGGGATGCCGCCCAGCAGGTGGAACAGGCGCCGGGCCTCCGCCCGCAGCCGGGCGGCCTCGGGCTCCGGCTCGGCCTCGGCCAGGGCCGCCAGCGCCGGGGCCGTACCGACCAGGAAGCCCAGCTCCTCGCGGATCCGCAGGGACTCCGTGAAGCCCTTGCGGGCTTCGGCGACCTCCCCGTCCCGCAGCGCCAGTGCGGCCAGGTGCCGCCAGGTGAAGGACAGCAACAGGGTGTCCCCGTGGGCCACCGCGCCGGCGTGGGCCCGCCGGTACGCCGGTAGGGCCGCCTGCGGGGAGTCCGCCAGGTGCTCGGCGACCAGCCCCCGACGGAAGTCCAGCAGCGGCCGGGTCCGGGAACCCGGCGACAGCAGGGCCGCGGAGCGGCCGAGCGCCGAACGGGCCTCGTCGGCCCGGTCGCGGACCCCGAGCACGGTCGCGGCGTAGGCCAGCTGGCCCCGCTCGCACGCGGCCGCGCCCCGTTCGTCGTCGTCGTGGGCCACGGCCTCCGCGACCCGCAGCGCGTCCTCCGCCTCGGCCCACCCCTGGCCGGTGAACAGGCACCGCTCCACCAGGAGCGCGGTGCGCTGCACGGCAGCCCCCGCGTGGTGGGCGTGGGGCGTCAGAAGGGCAGCCGCGTCGGTCCAACAGCCGCGCGAACGCAGCCGCCATATCGCCCGCTGGAGGGGGTCGTCGCCCCCCGTGGATCCCGCACCGGACACGGCGGTATCCGCCACATTGCCCTCCCCGAAGCAACCAAGCAGCACGTCTTTGAGCCCTGGGGCGAAATGAGAGCACGGATCGGTCGCATCGGCCAAGGGGTCGGGTGAACTCTTTCACAAAGTCCGGACGAGGTGTCAGGGGGCCCGGCCCGTACGGTCGTCCCCGCGCACCGCCCCCGGGAGGTGGGGCGGGGCGGTCTTTCCTCAGCTCATCGGCCGTGCGGGCGTCAGCTCATCCGCAGTGCGAGGAAGAAGTCGAGCTTGTCCTCCAACCGGGACAGGTCCCGCGCCGTCAGCTGCTCGATTCGCCCCACCCGGTAGCGCAACGTGTTGACGTGGAGGTGCAGTCGGGTCGCGCAGCGCGTCCAGGAGCCGTCGCAGTCCAAGAACGCCTCCAGGGTCGGGATGAGCTCTGCCCGGTGTCGGCGGTCGTAGTCCCGCAGCGGGTCCAGCAGGCGGGCCGTGAAGGCCCTGCGCACGTCGTCGGGGACGAAGGGCAGCAGCAGCACGTGCGAGGCCAGCTCGTGGTGCCCGGCGGCGCAGACCCGGCCCGGGCGGGCGGCGGCGACCCGGCGGGCGTGCCGAGCCTCCTCCAGTGCCCCGCGCAGCCCCTCGGCGGAGTGCACGGCGGCGCTGACGCCGAGGGTGAGCCGCCCGTCGTCGGCCAGACCGGCCGCCAGGGGCTCCCGTACGGAGGTCAGGAGCACGTCCGCGTGCAGGGCGGAATCGGGGCCGCCCTTCTCCTCCCCGGGCTCACCGGGCAGCGAGGGCAGCGGCACGAGCGCGATGGCCTCGTCACCCGCATGGGCCACCGCGATCCGGTCGGAAGGCTCCGGGCCCGAGATCGACGGGTCGACCAGGATCTCCTCCAGCAGTGACTGGGCCACCGGCCCGCCGGGGATGTCCCCGCCGTCCCAGTCCACCCGCGCCACCACGACCTGCCAGTGCGGGGCGCCACCCAGTCCGGGCAGCAGCACCGGGGCCGCCACCCGCAGGCGGGCCGCGATCTCGGCGGGCGCGGCGCCCGTCTGGACCAGTTCGAGCACCTCCTGGGCCAGTCGGCGGCGCACCGTACGGGCCGCGTCGCGGCGTTCCCGCTCGACCGCGATCAGCTGGGTGACGCCCTGGAGCAGATCCAGCCGCTCGGCGGGCCAGTCGCCGGCGTCCGCCTCGACGGCCAGCAGCCAGTCCGACAGCACGCTCTCGCGCACGTCACGGGCGGCGGGACCCGGGCCCCGGCCGTGTCCCCTGATCGGGAACAGCGAGTAGGTAATACCCTGGATGGACATCCGGTGCGGGCCCCTGCGGCCGGTCCGGACCGCCGCGAGGTGTTCGCTCGCCAGCGTCGCGCAGACGCCCGGAGCCAGCGGCTCGCCGGCGCCGGCGATCTGCCGGCCCGTGGGCGAGAGCACCCAGGCCCGCAGATCGAGGTCCGTGGTGAGCAGATCCAGCACCACATCGGGTCCCCCTCCCGCCGGGCCCGATGTCATCAGCCGCCGGTGGCGGTCCACGACCGCCGCGAGATCACCCGCGCGCTCCCCGGAGACCTGCCGCACCACGTACTCGGTGATGGTGGCGAATGCAACGTCCTCGTTCACCGCGAACAGCGGGAGCCGGTTGCGCCGACAGGCTGACACGAGGTCGTCGGGGACGTCGCCCAGCTCGGCCTCGCCCGCCGCGAGGCCCGCGACGCCCGCGCTCGCGAGGATTCGTACGAACGGCTCGGAATCGGCTGAATTTCTTCGCCATGCCAGGCCGGTGAGGACGAGTTCTCCTCCTGACAGGTACCGGCTGGGATCCCGTAGGTCGGTCGTCATGACCCCGCGGACCGTCCGGTCGAGTTCTTCCTCGCCGCCCAGCAGCCGCAGCCCCAGCGCCTCGGTTTCCAGCAGTGCGCGCAGCCGCATGATGTCGCCGCCGATCTGTCTCGATGTTGCCGTTGGAAATCGGGCAGGTCGTCGCATCCTGCCTTTCATACGAATCTACAAGACGAGGGAGGCCCCCAGCCAACTCCTTCATGGTTTCGGTGACTGCACCCAAGGGACGCGTGGCTTGTGTACTGACTCCACACCGCATTAACAGCACGTGAACGACCAGTCGAGGGCCCTTCGGCCTCCTGGCTTGAAGTGAACGACACGATGAAGAAGAAGAGAGCCGCACATGGACTTCCTTCGCCCCGCCAGCTGGGAGGAGGCGCTCGCCGCTAAGGCCGAGTACCCCACAGCTGTGCCGATTGCGGGTGGCACCGACATCATGGTCGAGATCAATTTCGACCACCGCCGTCCGGAGTACCTCCTCGACCTCAACCGCATCGGTCTGCTGCGGGAGTGGGAGGTAGGCGAGGAGGTCACCAAGCTGGGCGCCTCCGTCCCGTACACCCAGATCATGGAAAACCTGCGCGGTACGCTGCCGGGTCTCGCGCTCGCCTCGCACACGGTCGCGTCCCCGCAGATCCGCAACCGCGGCGGTGTCGGCGGCAACCTCGGTTGCGCCTCGCCGGCCGGTGACTCCCACCCCGCCCTCCTCGCGGCAGGCGCGGAGGTCGAGGTCGAGTCGGTCCGCGGCGCGCGAATGATCCCGATCGACGAGTTCTACACGGGCGTCAAGCGCAACGCGCTGGCCCCCGACGAGCTCATCAAGACGGTCCACATCAAGAACGCCGCCGGTCCGCAGCAGTACTCGAAGGTCGGCTCCCGCAACGCGATGGTCATCGCGGTGT
This sequence comes from Streptomyces sp. NPDC048383, assembly GCF_040651775.1. NCBI lineage: Bacteria > Bacillati > Actinomycetota > Actinomycetes > Kitasatosporales > Streptomycetaceae > Streptomyces > Streptomyces sp. NPDC048383. The sequence goes on along the minus strand of NZ_JBEZKS010000023.1, from coordinate 85,608 downwards.
GCGCCTTCGGTCTGGCGCTGCACCCCGACTCCCGCACGGTCCGCACCGGCATCGGGTCGGCCGCGCCGACCCCGATCCGGGCGAAGGCCGCCGAGGAGTTCCTGAACGCCGCCCTCGAAGAGGGCGGTTTCTGGGAGTCGGGCAAGGTCATCACCCCGTCGATCGCCAAGCAGTTCGGTGACCTCGCCTCCGGCGCGGCCAACCCGATCGACGACGTCCGCGGCACGGCGAAGTACCGCCGCCACGCGGTCGGCATCATGGCTCGCCGCCAGCTCGTCTGGACGTGGGAGCAGTACCGCGGCACCAACGGCCGCTCGCTCGAAGGGGCTGCGTAACCATGCGCGTCAATTTCACTGTCAACGGTCGTCAGCAGGAAGCCGACGACGTGTGGGAGGGCGAGTCCCTCCTCTACGTCCTGCGCGAGCGCATGGGCCTGCCGGGCTCGAAGAACGCCTGCGAGCAGGGTGAGTGCGGTTCGTGCACCGTCCGTCTCGACGGCGTGCCGGTCTGTTCCTGTCTGGTGGCCGCCGGTCAGGTCGAGGGTCGCGACGTCGTGACCGTCGAGGGCCTGGCGGACTTCGCCAAGCAGCGCGCGGAGCACGGCCACGGTGGTGCCTGCGGCACCGGCGGCGGCTGCGGAAGCAAGGGCGTGACCACCGACGAGGCGAAGCGCTGGGCTGCCAAGCCCGGTGACTCGCAGACCGGTGAGGGCCTCGAACTCTCCAACATCCAGCAGGCGTTCATCGACGCCGGCGCCGTCCAGTGCGGTTTCTGCACCCCGGGTCTGCTCGTCCAGGCGGACGCGCTGCTGGAGGAGAACTCCGACCCGTCCGACCAGGACATCCGTGAGGCCCTGTCCGGCAACCTCTGCCGCTGCACGGGCTACGAGAAGATCCTCGACGCGGTCCGCCTCGCGGCCGCCCGTCAGGGAGAGGCGGTCTGACCATGGCTCAGAACACCCGCACCGTGCCCGCCGGTACGCCGACGAACGTCACCCAGAAGCACAACAAGGGCGGCATCGGCGAGTCCATCCTCCGTCCGGACGGCACCCTCAAGGTCACCGGCGAGTTCGCGTACTCCTCGGACATGTGGCACGAGGACATGCTGTGGGGCCAGACGCTGCGCAGCACCGTCGCCCACGCCGAGATCGTCTCCATCGACATCTCCGAGGCGCTCGCCATGCCCGGCGTGTACTCGGTGCTGACGTACGACGACCTGCCGGCCGAGATGAAGAACTACGGCCTGGAGATCCAGGACACCCCGGTTCTCGCCCACGGCCGAGTACGTCACCACGGTGAGCCGGTCGCCCTCGTGGCCGCCGACCACCCGGAGACCGCCCGCCGGGCGGCTGCCAAGATCAAGATCGACTACCGTGAGCTGCCGCTCGTCACGGACGAGGCCTCCGCCCTCGCCGAGGGCGCGCCGCTGATCCACGAGAACCGCGACGACCACCACATCGGTCACGTCCCGCACCCGAACATCGTGCACCGCCAGCCGATCATCCGCGGCAACGTGGAAGAGGCCCGCAAGCGCGCCGACGTCATCGTCGAGGGCGAGTACACGTTCGGCATGCAGGACCAGGCCTTCCTCGGCCCGGAGTCCGGTCTGGCCGTGCCGTCCGAGGACGGCGGCGTCGAGCTGTACGTCGCCACCCAGTGGCTGCACTCGGACCTCCAGCAGATCGCCCCGGTCCTGGGCCTGCCGCCGGAGAAGGTCCGCATGACGCTCTCGGGCGTCGGCGGGGCCTTCGGTGGCCGCGAGGACATCTCGATGCAGATCCACGCCTGCCTCCTGGCCCTGGCCACGAACAAGCCGGTCAAGATCGTCTACAACCGCTTCGAGTCCTTCTTCGGCCACGTGCACCGCCACCCGGCGAAGCTCTACTACGAGCACGGCGCCACCAAGGACGGCAAGCTCACGCACATGAAGTGCAAGATCGTCCTGGACGGTGGCGCGTACGCGTCCGCCTCCCCGGCGGTCGTGGGCAACGCCTCCTCCCTCTCGGTCGGTCCGTACGTCCTGGAGGACGTGGACATCGAGGCGATCGCGCTCTACACGAACAACCCGCCGTGTGGCGCGATGCGCGGCTTCGGCGCCGTCCAGGCCTGCTTCGCCTACGAGGCCCAGATGGACAAGCTCGCGCAGAAGCTGGGCATGGACCCGGTCGAGTTCCGCCAGCTCAACGCCATGGAGATGGGCACGGTCATGCCGACCGGCCAGGTCGTGGACGCCCCGGCGCCCGTCGCCGAGCTGCTGCGCCGGGTCAAGGCCCGCCCGCTGCCGCCCGAGCGTCAGTGGGAGTCGGCCGGAGAGGGCGCGGACGTCCGCGCGCTGCCCGGCGGCCTCTCCAACACCACCCACGGCGAAGGCGTCGTCCGCGGCGTCGGCTACGCGGTCGGCATCAAGAACGTCGGCTTCTCCGAGGGCTTCGACGACTACTCCACCGCCCGCGTGCGCCTGGAGGTCATGAACGGCGAGCCCGTCGCGATGGTCCACACGGCCATGGCGGAGGTCGGCCAGGGCGGCATCACCGTCCACACGCAGATCGCCCGTACCGAGCTGGGCGTCACGCAGGTGACGATCCACCCGGCCGACACGCAGGTCGGCTCCGCCGGTTCCACGTCCGCCTCGCGGCAGACGTACATGACCGGTGGCGCCGTGAAGAACACCTGTGAGGCGGTCCGCGAGGCCCTGCTGGAGATCGGCCGCCGCAAGAACGGCTCGTACCACCCGGCGTGGGCCACGGCCGAACTGCTCCTCGAAGGCGGAAAGGTCGTCACCGACGGCGGCGAGGTCCTCGCGGACATCGCCGACATCCTGGAGGGCGAGGACGCGATCGACCTCGAACTCGAGTTCCGTCACGCGGCGACCGAGCCCTTCGACCTGGTCACCGGCCAGGGCAACGGGCACGTCCAGTACACCTTCGCCGCGCACCGCGCGGTCGTCGAGGTGGACACCGAGCTGGGCCTGGTCAAGGTCGTCGAGCTGGCGACCGCCCAGGACGTCGGCAAGGCGCTGAACATGCTCTCCGTGGTCGGCCAGATCCAGGGTGGTACCACCCAGGGCTTGGGCGTCGCGATCATGGAAGAGATCATCGTGGACCCGAAGACCGCGAAGGTGCGCAACCCCTCCTTCACGGACTACCTGATCCCGACCATCCTCGACACCCCGACCATCCCGGTCGACGTCCTGGAGCTCGCCGACCCGAAGGCCCCGTACGGCCTGCGCGGCATGGGCGAGGCCCCGACCCTCTCGTCCACCCCGGCCGTCATCGCGGCCATCCGGGCGGCGACCGGTCTGGAGATCAACAAGACGCCGATCCGTCCGGAAGCCCTCACCGGCACCCTCTAGGACGGCGTGGTCCGGGGGCCTCGGCCCCCGGACCCACCCCCGGATTTCCGGGCGGCGGGACAGGGAACGTCACACTTTCGGTCCCGCCGCCCGGAGCACGAAGTACCGCTCCGCTCGCGGTCCTCGCACCTGGCAGTACCCCTGCACAAACCCCCACGTAGTACCAGCGGTCACCCCCGCACTACCCGCAGTACACGCAGTGAACATTCGCGTCGCCTCGGGCCGTCACCCCGGGTCGTGCAGCCAACCCAAATCCCGCGTCTCCAATCTTTATGCGGGTGCCCCTTTGAACCTTGGGAGTCAGGCACCATGACCCAGTCATCAGTGGAGCCCAAGACCACCGCGGAAGAGGCCGGCGACGGCTCTCTGAATCCCGCCGGGCGTTCTTGGCTCGACCGGTATTTCCACATAACGCACAGAGGATCCAACGTCGGCAACGAGGTTCGTGGCGGTATCACGACCTTCATGGCCATGGCGTACATCCTCCTGCTGAACCCGCTGATCCTTTCCGGCAAGGACGTCGCCGGAAACACCATGTCCCCGGCAGCGCTGATCACCGCCACCGCGTTCGCGGCGGCCCTGACCACGCTCCTCATGGGCTTCGTCGGCAAGGTGCCGCTCGCACTGGCCGCCGGACTCTCCGTCTCCGGCGTGCTGGCCTCGCAGGTGGCCCCGCAGATGACCTGGCCGCAGGCCATGGGCATGTGCGTGATGTACGGCGTCGTGATCTGTCTCCTGGTCGTCACCGGCCTCCGAGAGATGATCATGAACGCGATCCCCCTCGCGCTCAAGCACGCGATCACCATGGGCATCGGTCTCTTCGTGGCCCTCATCGGTCTCGTCAAGGCCGGCTTCGTGCACGGCTCCCAGGTCGGCGGGCCGCTCACCCTCGGCCCCGCCGGTGAGCTCGCCGGCTGGCCCGTCCTGCTCTTCTGCGTCACCCTGCTCGCCATCTTCATGCTCCAGGCCCGCAAGGTCCCCGGCGCGATCCTGATCGGCATCGTCGGCGGCACCGTCCTGGCCGCGATCCTCAGCGCCATCGTCGACATCGACCCGAAGGCCTGGAGGAACGGCCCGCCGGAGCTCGCGGGCTCCGCGATCTCGATGCCCGACTTCTCGCTGTTCGGCAAGGTCGAGTTCGGTGGCTGGGGCGACGTCGGCGTCATGACGATCGGCATGATCGTCTTCACCCTGGTGCTCGCCGGCTTCTTCGACGCGATGGCCACCATCATCGGCGTCGGCACCGAGGCCAAGCTGGCCGACGACAAGGGCCGCATGCCGGGTCTGTCGAAGGCCCTGTTCATCGACGGCGCCGGTGGCGCCATCGGTGGTGTCGCGGGCGGCTCCGGCCAGACCGTGTTCGTCGAGTCCGCCACCGGCGTCGGTGAGGGAGCCCGTACGGGTCTCGCCTCCGTCGTCACCGGCCTCTTCTTCGCGGCCTGCCTCTTCTTCACCCCGATCACCCAGGTGGTCCCGGGCGAGGTCGCCTCCGCGGCCCTGGTCGTCATCGGCGCGATGATGATGCAGAACGCCCGCCACGTGGACTGGGCCGACAGCGCGACCGCGATCCCGGTCTTCCTGACCGTCGTGATCATGCCGTTCACCTACCAGATCACCGCCGGCGTCGCGGCCGGTGTCATCTCCTACGTGGCCATCAAGGTCGCGCAGGGCAAGGCCCGCGAGATCGGCGCCTTCATGTGGGTCCTGACGGGCATCTTCCTGGTGTTCTTCGCCCTCAACCCGATCGAGGGCCTGCTCGGGGTCCACTGACCCGGGTCGGGGCACCGACCGAGCAGCTCCGAGCGGTCGAAGTACCGCACCCTCCACGTGATCGATACTGGAAACGAACCCCTCCGAGGAGGCCGCACATGCTGGACATCGCCGAAGAACTGAACCGGTGGGTCGAGCAGGGACGTGACTTCGCCGTCGCCACGGTCGTGGCGGTCGGCGGGAGCGCGCCCCGGCAGCCCGGAGCCGCGCTCGCCGTCGACGGCGAAGGCACCGCGATCGGTTCGGTTTCCGGTGGATGCGTGGAGGGTGCGGTGTACGAACTGTGCCAGCAGGCGCTGGAGGACGGCGAGACCGTCCGGGAGCGCTTCGGGTACAGCGACGACGATGCCTTCGCCGTGGGCCTGACCTGCGGCGGAATCATCGACATCCTCGTCACCCCGGTCCCCGTGGGCTCCCCGCTGCGCCCGGTGCTGGCGGCCGCGCTGGCCGCCGCCGCCCGTGGCGAGGCCGCCGCCGTGGCCCGGATCGCCGAAGGTCCGACCGAGCTCATGGGGCGCGCCATCACCGTGCGCGCCGACGGCTCCTACGAGGGCGGCTTCGGGGGACACCCCGAACTGGACCGCACCCTCGCCGAGGAGACCCGCGCCATGCTGGACGCCGGGAAGACCGGCGTCCTGGAGATCGGCGCCGACGGGCGGCTCTGCGGAGAGCCCCTCAAGGTGCTCGTCGAGTCGAGCGTGCCGCCGCCGCGGATGATCGTCTTCGGGGCCATCGACTTCGCCTCCGCCCTGGTACGGATCGGCAAGTTCCTCGGCTACCACGTGACCCTGTGCGACGCCCGGCCCGTCTTCGCCACGAAGAACCGCTTCCCCGAGGCGGACGAGATCGTGGTCGACTGGCCGCACCGCTACCTGGAGGCCCAGGCCGACGCGGGCGGCGTCGACGCCCGCACCGTCCTGTGCGTCCTCACCCACGACGCCAAGTTCGATGTCCCGCTCCTCGAACTGGCCCTCAAGCTCCCCGTCGCCTACGTCGGCGCCATGGGCTCCCGCCGCACCCACGAGGACCGCAACAAGCGGCTCCGCGAGGTCGGCGTGACGGAGCTGGAACTGACCCGGCTGCGCTCCCCGATCGGCCTGGACCTCGGCGCCCGCTCCCCGGAGGAGACCGCGCTGTCCATCGCCGCCGAGATCGTCGCGAACCGCCGCGGCGGCACCGGCGCGGCCCTCACCGGCGCGCGCATCCCGATCCACCACGACACCTCGAACTCCGTGATCGGCAGGATCGGCTCCGTCGCTTGAAGCGGTGGGGGCGGCGGAGGCCGCGAGTGAGCGCGTGCATGAAGTGGGCGCGGTCCCGCCCGTAGTGAGCGCGGGCACGAAGTGGGCGAAGGGCGCGACCCGTTGGGGTTGCGCCCTTGTGGCGTTCCCCCTATCTTACCGGCCGGTAAGGGGGCGGCATCCTCTCCGTCCCCTCGGAGCACCGGAGTTGACCGGATGTTACGTACCGTGCGAAACCCGCGAGCGCTGTTGACGCGACGCCCCCTGCGGACCCTGGCCGTGTTGGCCGCCGCGAGCCTGCTGACCGCCCTCGCGCCGGCCTCGGCCGCGACGCCGCCACCGGCCGCGCCCGGTGACGGCCTGCGCGAGGTGTTCTTCGTCGGGAACAACTGGGAGGGGACGGCCGATGTCCTCGCCTCCACCGGCGACCTCGCCCGGATCGGCCGGATCAACGTGATCCCCGACAAGGCCGACCGGCTGTGGGAGATCCACCTCAACCCGCTGAAGCTGGCCTTCTTCCTCGGCATCCGCGAGAGCGCCGGCGAGGGTCACGACCAGTTCGTCGACGACATGTACACCACCCCGGACGGCTCGGCCGTCGTCGTCTCCCGGCCGAGCTTCGCCGACGTCGTGTCCATCGACGTCCGCTCCGGTCGCATCAACTGGCGCTTCCCCGTGGCGGGTTACCGTTCCGACCACATGGCCGTGTCGCCCGACGGCACGCGCGTCGCGGTGTCCGCCTCCACCGCCAACACCGTGCACGTCCTGGACATCGCCACCGGGCGCCAGGTCGGCTCGTTCCGCACCGGCGACAAGCCGCACGAGAACACCTACACCCGCGACGGCCGGTTCCTGTGGAACAGCTCGATCGGCGAGGTGAACACGGCTCTCGACGCGCCCTGGCTGGACTGGACGAAGGGCGACCGGAAGATCACCGTCGTCGACACGCAGACCTTCCGCACGGTGCGCGTCATCGACATGCGCGAACGACTCGACGCCTTCGGCCGTTCCGACCTCTCCGATTCCGTGCGCCCGGTCGCCTTCAGCCCCGACGAGTCGAAGTTCTACTTCCAGGTGTCGTTCTTCAACGGCTTCCTGGAGTACGACGTGCCCACCGACCGGATCACCCGCCTCAAGGCCCTCCCGATGAACCCGGCCACCAGCACCGACCGGACCACCTGGGTCAACGACTCCCGCCACCACGGCATGTCCATGAGCCCGGACGGATCCAAGCTCTGCATCGCGGGCACCATGGACGACTACGCCACCGTGGTGGACCGCGCCACCCTGACGGAAGGCCCCCTGGTACCCGCCGCCAAGCCGTACTGGGCCACGGTCGACGGCGACGGCAAGGGCTGCGTGATCTCCGAGAGCGGCGCCGACCGGGTCACGGCCATCGACTTCGCCACCGGGACCAAGCGGGTGTCCGTTCCCGTCGGCGACCACCCGCAGCGCGTACGGCTCGGCCACGTGCCGACGGGATGGACGGGTCCGACTGCGACGGGATCGACTGCGACGGGGACGACTGCGACGGGGACGACGGCGACGGGGACGACGGCGACGGGGACGACGGCGACGGGATCGACGGCGCGCTGAGCGCGGCGCGGTCGCGGGTCGTGGGCGCGGCGGGTCGGGGGCGTGAACCGGAGCGCCGGCCCGTCGCGGGCGCTGGAACTGGCCATTTCGGTAAAATGGGGAGCTTATGAGGTGACCGGTCCACGATGACCGATTAGTCTCCCGATCATGGTGGACATCCGCGAGGTACCCGAGGCCGACATCGACCGCGCCCAGGAGCTCGCCTACCTGGTCTTCCACGACCGCCCCGAACCCGAGGGGCGCGCCCGGCACCGCGCCCTGCTCACCCGCTGCTCGCGCCTCGGCGCCTACGACGGGACCGCGCTGGTCGGGTTCATGGCCGCGCACGACTTCCGGCTCTCCGTCCCCGGCGGCGAACTCGGTTGCCCCGGACTCACCTTCGTGTCCGTGGCCCCCACCCACCGCCGCCGGGGCGTCCTGACCGCCCTCATGGACGAGCAACTGCGCCGCGCCGCCGCGACGGGCAGCCCGCTCGCCGCCCTGTGGGCCTCCGAAGCCGCCATCTACGGACGCTTCGGCTACGGCGCCGCCACCCAGGGCCTGACCATCGAGATCGACTCCGGCCGGCCGTTGGCCCTGCGCATCGCCCCCGACCCGCGCCCGCTGCGCCTCGTCGCGCCCCAGGACGCCCTCGCCGTGATCGGCCCCCGCCACGAGGCCGCCCGGACGGAGCGGGCAGGCCGCCCGAACCGCAGCCCGCAGCGCTGGAACGAGGAGTGGCTCTGCGAACAGGACGAGGAGGACGAGGAGTTGGGTCCGCCCCGGATCATCGTCCTCGGTGATCCCGGTGAACCCGTCGCGGGATACGTCCTCTTCCGTACGAAGCCGGAGGACGACACGGCCGGCCCCGGCCGCACCCCGGGGCTGGTGCGCGTCGACGAACTGGAGGCCGATACCCCGGCCGTGGCCGCGGCGCTGTGGGACTGCGTCGGTTCCCTGGACCTGACCGGCCGGGTCCGTGCTTGGGGCCGCCCCGCCGACGACCCGCTCCTGCACTTCGCCGCCGACCGGGACCAGGTCAGGGTCACCGCCCAGTTCCCCGCGCTCTGGCTGCGCCTGGTCGACGTACGGGCGGCCCTGACCGCCCGGGACTGGGCCGCGCCCGTGGAACTGGTGCTGGACCTGGCCGACGTACGCAGGCCCACGAACGCCGGACGGTTCCGGCTCAAGGCGGGCCCGCGCGGGGCGACGTACGAACCGGCCCGGGCGGAGGCCGATCTGACGCTGAACGTACGGGAGTTGGCCGCCTGCTACCTCGGCGGCACCCGGCTGGTCGAGCTGGTGGCCGCCGGGCTGGTCGCCGAACGCACGCCCGGCGCGGCGGCCGCGCTGGACGCCGCGCTGCGCACCGACCCACTGCCGCACACGGCCGACGAGTTCTGAGCCCCGGCTCAGGCGGGGGCGGGCGAGCGGTCCGCCCCCGCCGGCCGGCGCACCGGCTCAGGCGGGCAGCGAGATCCGCGCCGCCGACCTGCCGAAGTCGGGGCTCAGGACCCCCGTGGCGAGGGCCCCGGCCGGCCGGTGCAGGTCCGCCTCGCGGTAACGTCGGCACTTTTCGTGCCAGTTGAGGATCCCCGCGAGCCAGTCCCCGAGCTCGCCGACGTACGCGTCGAGACCGGCCCGGGCGTCGGCGGTCAACTTCCAGTCGGAGTACAGCACCGGCAGTTGGTTCGCCACGATGTGCTGGAACTCCTCCACGCGCTGCCGCATCAGCGAGTGGCAGATCCGCAGCGCCTCCGGGTAGCCGATGTCGAAGAAGTTGCGGGTGACGAGGAGGTAGTTGTGGACCTCGCCCTCGACCTCCAGCTCCTTCTGGTAGGAGAAGATGTCGTTGATCAGGCACCCCGTGTCCGCCGCCGCGTTCTCCAGGGACCGGATGGTTCCCGAGGCGTAGATCTCCTCGGGGATGCCCCGGCCCGCCAGGCCCAGCCGGCACAGGTACATCGTCAGGTGGGAGCCGAACGTGCTGCGGCGCATCTCCGCGTAGTCCACCGGGTCCGGGATGTGGTTCAGGATCTGGTTCTCGATCTCCCAGACCCAGCTCTCCAGCATGCTCACCAGGGTCGCCCGGAACTCGGCGCGGACCGTCGGCGTCATGTCCGCGCTCGTACGGATCCACAGGTCGGCGAGGGAACGTTCCAGCGCGGTGACCGGCGGCGGCTGCTCCGCGAGGTCGACGGGGATCATCGAGACGAGCCGGGCGGTGGCGGCCTTGGCCGCCGGGAGGTCCTTCGTCCGGCCGAACACCACCGGGTAGTAGTCGTCCCCGTACGTTCCCCAGGTCAGCCAGCACGAGTTGAGCAGGAGCGCCTCGGGCGTGGCGTCGGGGTCGATGCCGGCGGAACAGAGCGCGAAGTCGTAGCCGCGCACCTTGTCCTCCGTCCAGATCGCCGAGCCGGGATCGCCGGGCTGCGGATCGAGCAGGCCCATGCGGCGCGACCAGGCGACGGAGCCCTCGCGTGCGTGGTCGAGGTGGGGGCTCAGGGTGAGCGGGAACGGCAGGGACAGGTCCGGGATCACCGAGGGGCCGGTGGCCTCGAAGGGGACGTGGGTGAAGGAGCGCCGGCGCAGCTCCATCGAGCGGCGGGTGAAGAGGGACCCCAGGTCGAGCGCGGTGGTGCCGAGGCCCGAGGGGAGGAAGGGCAGGGTCAGCGGGGCGGTCGGTTTGGCCTCCTTGTTCATGTAGCGGCTGGAGACCATGTGCCATGCGTGGCCGCCGGACTGCCAGTCCTGGAGCCCCTTGGCGTAGGCGAGGACCGCGGCGATCTCGGTGGGATCCATGGCCCGGTCGGCGAAGAGCTGGGGCAGTTCGACGAGGGCCGTCTGCTCGAACTGGTGCAGCCGGGAGGTGAGCAGGTCGTTGGAGGCTTCGGCGGCCTCCTGGGTGGTGCAGTCCAGGAAGGTCTCCAACACCAGGATGGCGTTGGAGAGTTCACCCTCGTCGGCGACCTCGCGCTGGTAGGAGAAGATGTCGTTCCTGATGTGCACGGCGTCGGAGAAGGCGTCGCGCAGCGCGCCGAGCGGCCGCGCGTGCGCGACGCGCGCCGGGACCTCGGCGGAGACGTACTCGATCAGGCCCGCCGACCAGGGGGCGCCGCCCACCTTGCGGCGCATCTCGATGTATTCGAGGGGGTTCGCGATACGCCCGATGTTGATGTTGGCGAGTTCCCACATCGACTCGTCGAGGAGGTTCTTCGTCGACAGGGAGAACCGCTCCCGCCAGTCCAGCGACATCGCCGGGACGGTACGGGCCCACAGATCGGCGAGGCCCGCCTCGACCGGGTTGGTGGGCTCGGGGAACCCGTCGGCCAGGTCCATCGGCATGAAGGCGCCGAGCCGGTCCAGGTAGGCCTTGGCGCCGGCGCGGTCCTGGGAGCGCTTGTACATCTCCAGGAAGTGGTCGTCGAAGAAGAAGACCCACACGTACCAGTCGGTGACCAGGGAGAGCGCGGCCGCATCGCAGTCGGGGTGGGTGTAGGAGCACAGCAGGGCGTAGTCGTGCGAGTCGAGGTCCTTCTCCTCCCACACGCCGGAACCCTCCAACATCCCGAAGGCGCGGGCCCACTGCTTGGTGTGGGCCCTGGCGTCCTCCAGGTGGGGGTTCAGTCGCGCCGGATGGGGCACGTAGAAATCCGGCAGTTGGAACGGCTGCGTCACGACGGGGTCGGCCTTTCGTCCACGGGTGCGGGGAGCCGGCGTTCCGTCCCCCCGGCACGAGATCAGCAGGGCCCTACCCCGGATGCCGACGGGATAAGGGGGAGTTCACCGCATCAGGTGACGCGGACCCCTTTGTGATGCGGCGCGACGCGGCGGCGGCTAGGACGCCTGCGCTCCCACGACCTCTTCGAGGAGTTCCGCGGACCGCTCGGCGCGGAGCTCGTTGCCCGGCGGCGGAGCTCGTTGCCCGGCGGCGGGCCCCGTGAGAGCATCGATGTTCCACAGCAGTGTCATGTCCACGGTTTTGATGTCCCCGGTTCTTACTGGCAGGTGCCGTCTCTTGCGCACAACAGAGCTGACCGAAGCCCGCGTCGACGAGGCGGGCAACATCCTGGTGGCGCCTTCGGTGGTGCGGGACAAGGACGTCGTCGGGGATTTCCTCGGGTCCGTGATCACGCCGGAGGAACTTGCTTCCGGTTCGGTCGACCTCGCGCGGAGGACTGTCTACCTGTGTGGCGACATATCCGCGATGGATGGCCGCCAACTACGCTCGGCCGCCCGGGTGTTCGTCATCCGGGAGTTGTCGCAGGGTTACCGCGAGGACGTCGACCGGCCGTGGGCCCTCGTCGACCTCGGTCGGGTTCCCCTCCGTGTGCACGGCGTCGGCGTGTACTACCGCCGCTTCTTCGCACCGGAGGCCGACCACTTCGGGCGGATCCGCGCGGAGCACGCGTTCCAGTCCCTGACGGAGTCCACCAAGCCCGGAACGGCGCATCGCAGCGGCATCTACCTGACGCCCGTCACGCGAGAGGACGACGCACTGCATTTCCGCCTGCTGCGCTGCTCCACGAACCTCTCGGGGCCGACCGAGAACTTTCGCCCGACCGACACGGACATCGTCGAGGACCTGAACCGCGAGGCCGCCGCCGTCTTCCGGGACCAGGCACCGCTGAACCACGTCCTCGCCCAGGTCTACCGCAACAGCGCTGCCACGGCCGGGCGCAAGCAGGCCAAGGCCAGGATCTCGGCCCATGCCGACAAGACCAAGGACATGCCCGTCAACGGCATCATGGCGTTCTGCACCTTCTACGATCGGATCGACGAGCTGCGGCCCCTGGCCGAAGACCCCTTCGATTACGGTGTGAAGGGCGCCAGCGGGCTGACCAGGCTCCACTTCCGTCTGAAGGAGCCGGTCGAAGAACGCGACGGGGCCGCGCTGCCCCCGCGGTTCACCCTCACCCTCCACCCCGGCTCCGTCTTCCTCATGCCGCTGTCCACCAACCGCCTGTACACGCACGAGATCCGGCCCTCGTCGTTGGACGCCGACCTGCTCCCGACCCGTCTGGGATACGTGGTGCGCTGTTCGAGCGCCGAAGCCGTTCACAGGAGCGGCCGCACGTTCCTCAAGGCGGATGGGGAGCTGGTGGAGCTGGGGCCGGCCACGGCGGCCGGCATGGAGCAGCTGCGCGGGCTGTACGCCGAGGAGAACAGGACCTCGTCCGTCATCGACTACGGCGAGGAATTGCTCTTCAGCATGAACGCGGGGGACTACGTTGCCCCTCGGATCTAGGATCTCGGACGAGATCCTCGTGTCGTCCCTGGCGTCCCTGGCGCCCCTGTCGTCCTCCTCGACCGAGGAGAACCTCTTCGCGGAGCTGTCCGAGTCGGCTCGTTGGGAGGACGTGGGGAAGGGCCGGCGAGCCGCCGTGCTCACCCGGATCGACGACGCGGGCGACGTGCCTCTCGTGCGTACCACCACGCGGTACGGCGATCCGGCGCAGCGCTTCCGGGCGGTGCACGAACGGCTGGCACGAAGGATCCAAGAACGTGCGGCGCTGCCGGTCGGCTTCAACAACGCCCTCATCGAGCTCTACACGAACGCCTACAGGACCATGGGCGGCCATTGCGACCAGGCCCTCGATCTGTCCGACGATTCGTTCATCGCCGTCTTCTCCTGCTACGAACATCCCGAAGCGGGCACGCCGAGGAAGCTGATCTTCGAATCGAAGGAAGCCGGGGGTGAGAAGGTCGAGATCCCCCTCACCCACCACGGCGTCGTCGCGTTCTCCGTCGCCTCGAACCGGATGCTCAAGCACCGGATCGTCTGGGACGCGCCCGTCGGGACGGCGGACAACCGATGGTTGGGTGTGACCTTCAGAACGTCGAAGACCTTCGTCCGGTACCGCGACGGACAGGCGTACCTCCCGCAGGGCGAGCGGCTCCTGTCGGCCGACGACGAGCAGCGGCGCGAGTTCTACCGGCTGCGGCGCCGGGAGAACGACGCGTCGGACTTCACCTACCCCCTGCTGGCGTACACCGTCAGTGACAGCGACCTGATGCCGCCGGTCTGACCTCGCGCCCCGGCCCGGCGGGGGAGACGCACCGTCCGCGGGGATCGGCGGCATGCGGGCCGAAGACCCGCGTGCCGCCGCAGCGGCGGTGGTTACTCCGCCTCGCCCTCCAGGTTGCCCTCGGTGTCCAGGTAGACCTGGCGCAGGGATTCCAGGATCTGCGGGTCCGGCTTCTCCCACATGCCGCGGGACTCCGCTTCCAGCAGGCGCTCGGCGATGCCGTGCAGGGCCCAGGGGTTGGCCTCCTCCAGGAAGGCGCGGTTCGTCGGGTCCAGGACGTACGTCTCCGTCAGCTTGTCGTACATCCAGTCGGCGACCACGCCGGTCGTGGCGTCGTAGCCGAAGAGGTAGTCGACCGTCGCCGCCAGCTCGAAGGCACCCTTGTAGCCGTGGCGGCGCATCGCCTCGATCCACTTGGGGTTGACGACGCGGGCGCGGAAGACGCGGGAGGTCTCCTCGACCAGGGTGCGGGTCTTGACCGTTTCCGGGCGGGTGGAGTCGCCGATGTACGCCTCCGGGGCCGTGCCGCGCAGCGCGCGGACCGTGGCCACCATGCCGCCGTGGTACTGGAAGTAGTCGTCGGAGTCCGCGATGTCGTGCTCGCGGGTGTCCGTGTTCTTCGCCGCGACGGTGATCCGCTTGTACGCGGTCTCCATCTCGTCCCGGGCCGGGCGCCCTTCGAGGCCGCGGCCGTACGCGTACCCGCCCCACACCGTGTAGACCTCCGCCAGGTCGGCGTCCGTGCGCCAGTCACGGGAGTCGATCAGCTGGAGGATGCCCGCGCCGTAGGTGCCCGGGCGGGAGCCGAAGATGCGGGTCGTGGCGCGGCGCTCGTCACCGTGCTCGGCCAGGTCGGCCTGGGCGTGGGCGCGTACGAAGTTCGACTCGGCGGGCTCGTCCAGCGAGGCCGCCAGCCGCACCGCGTCGTCCAGGAGACCGATGACGTGGGGGAACGCGTCGCGGAAGAAGCCCGAGATGCGCAGTGTCACGTCGATGCGGGGGCGGCCCAGCTCGGCGAGCGGGATCGCCTCGATGCCGGTGACGCGGCGCGAGGCCTCGTCCCACACCGGCCGCACGCCCAGCAGCGACAGGGCCTCGGCGATGTCGTCGCCGGCCGTCCGCATCGCGCTGGTGCCCCACAGGGACAGGCCGACCGAGGCCGGCCACTCGCCGTTGTCCGTGCGGTAGCGGGTCAGCAGTGACTCCGCGAGCGCCTGCCCCGTCTCCCACGCCAGGCGCGAGGGGACGGCCTTCGGGTCCACCGAGTAGAAGTTGCGGCCCGTCGGCAGGACGTTGACCAAGCCGCGCAGCGGCGAGCCCGAGGGGCCGGCCGGGACGAAGGCGCCGTCCAGCGCGGACACCACGTGGGCGATCTCGTCCGTCGTGCCGGCCAGGCGCGGCACGACCTCGCGCGCGGCGAAGTCCAGTACGGCCGCCACGTCCGCGGAGTGGCCCGCCGTCACGCCGGCGACCGCGTCGAGCGACCAGTCCGCGTCCTCCATCGCCTGCACCAGCGCGCGGGCCTGCTCCTCGACGGCGTCGGCCGAGGTCCGCGTCGCCGCGGACTCGTCCAGGCCCAGCGCCTCGCGCAGACCCGGCAGGGCCGTGGTCCCGCCCCAGATCTGGCGGGCGCGCAGGATCGCCAGGACCAGGTTCACCCGGGCCGTACCGGTCGGCGCGCCGCCCAGCACGTGCAGCCCGTCGCGGATCTGGGCGTCCTTGACCTCGCACAGCCAGCCGTCGACGTGCAGCAGGAAGTCGTCGAAGCCGTCGTCGTCCGGACGCTCCTCCAGCCCCAGGTCGTGGTCCAGCTTCGCCGCCTGGATCAGGGTCCAGATCTGCGCCCGGATCGCCGGCAGCTTCGACGGGTCCATCGCCGAGATCTGCGCGTACTCGTCCAGGTGCTGTTCCAGCCGGGCGATGTCGCCGTACGACTCCGCGCGCGCCATCGGCGGCACCAGGTGGTCGACCAGGGTGGCGTGCACGCGGCGCTTGGCCTGCGTGCCCTCGCCCGGGTCGTTCACCAGGAACGGGTAGATGAGCGGCAGGTCACCGAGCGCGGCATCGGGCGCGCAGGACGCGGACAGGCCCGCGTTCTTGCCCGGCAGCCACTCCAGGTTGCCGTGCTTGCCCAGGTGGATCATCGCGTCGGCGCCGAAGCCGCCGTCCTGCTCCCGGGCCTGGATCCAGCGGTACGCGGCCAGGTAGTGGTGCGACGGCGGCAGGTCCGGGTCGTGGTAGATCGCGATCGGGTTCTCGCCGAAGCCGCGCGGCGGCTGGATCAGGATCAGCAGGTTCCCGCGGCGCAGCGCCGCCAGGACGATGTCGCCCTCCGGGTTCGCCGAGTGGTCGACGAACATGCTGCCGGGGGCCTCGCCCCAGTGCCGCTCCACGCTCTCGCGCAGCTCCGCAGGCAGCTGCGCGAACCAGCGCCGGTAGTCGGCGGCCGGGATGCGGACCGGGTTGCGGGCCAACTGCTCCTCGGTCAGCCAGTCCTGGTCGTGGCCGCCCGCCTCGATCAACGCGCGGATCAGCTCGTCGCCGTCGCCGGAGACCAGGCCCGGGATCCCGTCGGCGGGACCGAAGTCGTAGCCGCCGGCGATCAGGGTGCGCAGCAGCTCCACGGCGCTGGCCGGGGTGTCCAGGCCGACCGCGTTGCCGATGCGGGAGTGCTTGGTGGGGTACGCGGAGAGGACCAGGGCGACCTTCTTGTCGCGCCGGTCGATGTGCCGCAGCCGGGCGTGGCGCACGGCGATCCCGGCGACGCGGGCGGCGCGCTCGGGATCGGCGACGTAGGCGGGCAGGCCGTCCTCGTCGATCTCCTTGAAGGAGAACGGGACGGTGATCAGCCGGCCGTCGAACTCCGGGACCGCGACCTGCGTCGCGGCGTCCAACGGGGACAGCCCCTCGTCGTTCTCCTCCCAGGTGCCGCGGGAGCCGGTCAGGCACAGGGCCTGCAGGATCGGTACGCCGAGCGAGGCGAGGGCGCCCGCGTCCCAGGACTCGTCGTCGCCGCCGGCGGAGGCGGTCGCGGGGCGGGTGCCGCCGGCCGCGAGCACCGTCGTGACGACCGCGTCCGCCGACCGCAGAGCGGCGATCAGCTCCGGTTCGGGGGTGCGCAGGGAGGACACGTACAGCGGCAGCACCTGCGCGTCGTGGGCCTCGACGGCCTCGCACAGGGCGTGCACGAAGGCGGTGTTGCCGCTCATCTGGTGCGCGCGGTAGTACAGCACGGCGACGAGCGGGCCGGTGGTGCGGCCCGGGGTGCGCTCCAGGGGGCCCCAGGTCGCGGAGGCGGCGGGCGGCTCGAAGCCGTGACCCGTCAGCAGGACCGTGTCCGAGAGGAAGCGGGCGAGCTGGTCCAGGTTGGCCGGTCCGCCGTGCGCGAGGTAGCCGTGCGCCTCGGCGGCGATGCCGATGGGGACGGTGGACGCCTCCATCAGCTGCGCGTCCGGGGCCTGTTCGCCGGTGAGCACGACCACCGGACGGGTCTGGTCGGGAGCCAGGAGCAGGTCGAGGCCCTCCTGCCAGGCGCGCAGGCCGCCGAGGAGGCGTACGACGACCAGGTCGACGCCTTCGAGGAGCCCGGGGAGGTCGTCCAGGGGGAGGCGGGAGGGGTTCGCGAACCGGTACGGGACCGGGGCGTCCGCCGCGTTCGCCGCGCGGGCGCTCAGCAGATCGGTGTCGGACGTCGACAGCAACAGGATCATGCGGCGGCAGGCCTTCCTCGGGGTTTCCGCGCCCCGGGCAGTGAGGACAGCGGGAGTTCCTGACTCACCCCGCCGATCGCTCCGCGGGGTTCACAGTGGCGGGACCGCGCCGGATTCGCACCGGGCTTCCTCCCATGTCGCCGTCCTCGGCGACGACGGGCCGAACGGTCCGTCGGAAGGTCATCCTAGGCGGCCGGGTCCCTGGCCGGCAGCGGGGGTGAGGTGTTGCTCCGCCGGGGGTCCGGGGGCGGGGGTGCGGGTGGGGCGGGCGGGTTGGTCCGGGTGCGGGTCGTGGCTGGTCCGGGGGGTGGGGGTGGTGACGGACACAGGTCGGGGGTGGCCAATCGTGGGTATGCTCGCGGCCATGCCCCAGTCCCCTTCCGTCGCATCGCGGGACGAACCCGTCATACGGGACCGCGGTGACGCCTGCCCCGGCGCGCTGCGTCTGCACGCGGCGGACGACGGGCTGCTGGCGCGCGTCCGGATCCCCGGCGGGCTGCTCACGGTCGAGCAGGCCGCCGCGCTCGGGCTCGCCGCCGACCGGTTCGGGGACGGGCACCTGGAACTCACCTCGCGCGGCAACGTCCAGCTCCGGGGCCTGACGGAGGCCTGCGGCGCGGGACTCGCCGAGCTGCTGACGGCGGCCGGCCTGCTGCCCGCGCCCACCCACGAACGCGTGCGCAACATCGTGGCCACCCCGGTGTCCGGGCTCTTCGACGACGGGCGGCCCGACGTCACGCCGTGGGTCGGGGAACTGGACCGGCTGCTGTGCGCGAGCACCCGCGCGGCCGCCCTGTCCGGGCGGTTCCTGTTCGCCCTCGACGACGGCCGCGGGGACGTCGCCGCCCTCGACCCCGACGTGACCGCCCTCGCCCTGCCCGCGGGCCGGGCGCTGATCCGTCTCGGCGCGGCGGACGGCGCCCTCGACGTCGCCGCCGGCGACGCTCCCCGGGCGGCGCTGCTGGCCGCCGAGTACTTCCTGGACGCGGCCGCCTCCGCCGGTACCCGAGCCTGGCGGGTGGCCGAGTTGCCCGCGCAACACGGGCTGGACGAGAGCGAGTTGGGTCGGCGTTTGGCCGTCGCCGGCATCGAGGCCCGCCCCGTGCCCGAGGTGCGCCTGCCGTACGCGCCGCCGCCCCGCCCCTGGGGCAGCGGCGCGGGGGAGTCGACCCCCTTGTGCGTGCTGCCGCCCCTGGGTCGGTTCGACACCGGCCAGTGGGAGGTGCTCGTACAGGTCGCCTCCCAGGGGAACGGCGGCCTGCGCGTCACTCCTTGGCGGACCGTCGTGCTGCCGTCGGTGAGCACCACCGGGCTCGGCGGCGGCGCCGCCCTGATCGAGGCGGCCGGCCTGGTCGTCGCCGCCGACGATCCCTGGCAGTCCGTCACCGCCTGTACCGGGCGGCCCGGTTGCGCCAAATCCCTGGCCGACGTACGGGCCGACGCGCGCGCGGTCGTGGCCGGGTCGGCCGGAGCGCTGCCCGTGCACTGGTCCGGCTGCGAGCGCCGGTGCGGGCACCCGCGCGGCGCCGCCTGGGTGGACCTCGTCGCGACCGCCGACGCGTACGCGCTCTCCGTGCACGGACGGGACCCCGTACCGGTCCCTCGCCACGGCCTGGCGGCCGCACTCAAGGCCGCGCGCGACAGCAGGCCCGGCGACGGCGACAGCGGTACACGGCAGCAACAGCAACAGCAGCAGCAGTCATGACAACAGCCCCTCACCGCCGCAGTGAAGACAGTGAAGAAATGAGCGAGTACACCGTGTTCGAGTACGAGAAGGACGGCGCGGCCATCTACCGCCAGTCCTTTGCCACGATCCGCGCCGAGGCGGACCTCTCCGGGCTGCCCGCCTCGGTCGCCCAGGTCGCGGTGCGCATGATTCACGCCTGCGGCATGACCGACCTCCCCCAGGACCTCGGCTGGACCCCCGAGGTCGTGCTGCGGGCCCGCGCCGCCCTGGAGGCCGGCGCGCCGATCCTCTGCGACGTCCAGATGGTCGCCAGCGGGGTCACCCGTAAGCGGCTGCCCGCCGACAACGAGGTGATCTGCACCCTCTCCGACCCGGCCGTACCGGAACTCGCCGCGAGGATGGGCACGACGCGCAGCGCCGCCGCCCTCGAAGTCTGGCGCGACCGGGGCCTGTTGGAGGGCTCCGTGATCGCCGTCGGCAACGCGCCGACCGCCCTGTTCCGGCTGCTGGAGATGATCGAGGAGGGCGCTCCGCGCCCGGCCGCCGTCATCGGCGTGCCCGTCGGTTTCATCGGCGCCGCCGAGTCCAAGGACGCCCTCGCCGCGCACCCCTCGGGCCTCGACCACCTGATCGTGCGGGGCCGACGCGGTGGCAGCGCCATCGCGGCCGCCGCCGTCAACGCCATCGCGAGCGTGGCCGAATGAGCACCGCACCGACCAAGGGACGCCTCTACGGCGTCGGGCTCGGCCCCGGCGACCCGTCCCTCATGACCCTGCGCGCCGTCGAAGTGATCGCCCAGGCCAACGTGGTGGCCTACCACAGCGCCCGCCACGGCCGCTCGATCGCCCGCTCGATCGCCGCGAAGCACCTGCGCGACGACCACGTCGAGGAACCGCTGGTCTACCCGGTCACCACCGAGACCACCGACCACCCCGGCGGCTACCAGGGCGCGATGGAGGAGTTCTACGAGGCCTCCGCCGCCCGCCTCGCCGCGCACCTGGACGCCGGCCGCACCGTCGCGGTGCTCGCGGAGGGCGACCCGCTCTTCTACGGCTCCTACATGCACATGCACAAGCGTCTCGCCGACCGGTACGAGGCCGAGGTGATCCCCGGGGTCACCTCGGTGAGCGCCGCCGCCGCCCGGCTCGGCACCCCCCTCGTCGAGGGCGAGGAAGTACTGACCATCCTGCCCGGCACCCTGTCGGAGGAGGAGCTGACGGCCCGGCTCGCCGCCACCGACTCGGCCGTCGTGATGAAGCTCGGCCGGACCTTCCCCACGGTCCGGCGGGCCATGGAGAACAGTGGCCGGCTCGCAGAGGCCCGCTACGTGGAGCGCGCCACCATGGAGGGTGAACGCACCGGCCTGCTGGCGGACACGGACCCGGAGTCGGTGCCGTACTTCGCCGTCGCCGTCGTGCCCAGTCGGATCGGCAACCCGGGCAGCGTGCCGTCCGGCCCCGGCGAGGTCGCCGTCGTCGGCACCGGCCCGGCCGGGCCGCTGTGGATCACCGCCGAGACCCGGCGGGCGCTGGCCGACGCCGAGGTGCTCGTCGGGTACACGACCTACCTCGACAGGATCCCCGCCAAGCCGGGCCAGGTCAGGCACGGTTCCGACAACAAGGTGGAGTCCGAGCGGGCCGAGTTCGCCCTCGACCTCGCCCGGCGCGGCAAGCGGGTCGCCGTCGTCTCCGGCGGGGACCCGGGCGTCTTCGCCATGGCCACCGCCGTCCTGGAAGTGGCCGCGCAGCCCGAGTACGCGGAGGTGCCCGTACGGGTCCTGCCGGGGGTGACCGCCGCCAACGCGGCGGCCGCCGCGGCCGGAGCCCCCCTCGGCCACGACTACGCGACCATCTCGCTGTCCGACCGGCTCAAGCCGTGGGAGGTCATCGCGGAGCGGCTGCGCGCCGCGGCCGCCGCCGACCTGGTGCTCGCCCTGTACAACCCGGGCTCCCGCACCCGCACCTGGCAGGTGGCGCAGGCCCGGGAGCTGCTGCTGGAGCTTCGGCCGCCGCAGACCCCGGTGGTCGTCGCCCGGGACGTGGGCGGCCCGGAGCAGTCGGTGCGGATCGTCACGCTGGCCGAACTGGAGCCCGCCGAGGTCGACATGCGCACCATCCTGCTGATCGGCTCTTCGCAGACCCGGGTCACCGAACGGCCCGACGGATCGAGGGTCACCTGGACGCCGCGCCGCTATCCCTGAGCCGACCCGGCAGTTGACGGACCGTGGCGGGCGGTGAGGGCGGGACGGACGCGTCAGGCCGACCCGTCCCGCCCTTCACCGGTCTCCAGCCAGCGCACCACCGCTTCCGGCGATCCGGTCTCGGCGACCCCGGCCGGGACCGGAGGGCGGCGTACGACGAGGACCGGGAGGCCCGCCTCGCGGGCGGCCGTCAGCTTCGGGGCGGTCGCCGAACCACCGCTGTCCTTCGTCACCAACACGTCGATGCCGTGCCGGGCCAACAGCTCCCGCTCCGCGTCGAGGCCGAACGGGCCCCGCGCCAAGAGCACTTCCAGCCTCGGCGGTACCGCTCCGGCCGGCGGATCCACCGAACGCACCAGGAACCAGGTGTCGGTGAGCCCCGCGAACGCGTGCAGGCCGGTGCGGCCGGTGGTCAGGAAGGCCCGCCGGCCCAGCGACGGCAGGGCGGCGGCGGCCTCGGCGAGGGAGTCCGTGAAGGTCCAGTCGTCGCCGGGCTCCGGAGTCCACCCCGGGCGGCGCAGCGCGAGCAGCGGTACTCCCGAACTCTGCGCCGCCGCGGCCGCGTTGAAGCTCATCCGCTCCGCGAACGGATGCGTGGCGTCGACCAGGTGCGTCACACCGTGGGCGGCGATCCACTCGGCCAGACCGGTGGGCCCGCCGAAACCACCGACGCGGACCTCGCCCGGCGGCAGCACGGGCGCGGCGACCCGGCCCGCCAGCGAGGTCGTCACCCGGTACGCGCCCTGCCCCGCCAGCGCCTCCGCGAGGCGGCGGGCCTCCGTCGTACCGCCCAGCAGCAGCACGTGCCCGAGCGACACCCGGGCGGGCACGCCGCCGGCGGGGCCCGGTTCAGCAGGCATGCCGGTCGCGCTCGGCGGAGTACAGGTGGCTGTCGCGGAACTGCTCGGCGCCCAGCGTGCGGCCCACCAGGATCACCGCGGTGCGCACCAAACCCGCCTCCTTCACCTGGCCGGCGATGTCGGCGAGGGTTCCGCGCAGGACCAGTTCGTCGGGGCGGCTGGCCATGGCGACGACCGCCGCCGGGCAGTCCGCCCCGTAGTGCGGCAGCAGTTCCTCGACGACGCGGTCCGCGTACCGGGTGGCCAGGTGCAGCACCAACAGCGCGCCGCTGCGACCCAGCGTGGCCAGGTCCTCGCCGGCGGGCATCGGCGTGGCCTGCTGGGCGATCCGGGTCAGGATCACGGTCTGGCCGACGGTGGGCACCGTCAGCTCCCGCTTCAGCGCCGCCGCGGCCGCCGCGAAGGCGGGTACGCCGGGCACGACCTCGTAGGGGATGCCCGCCGCGTCGAGGCGGCGCATCTGCTCGGCGACCGCGCTGAACACGGACGGGTCGCCCGAGTGCAGCCGGGCCACGTCCTGACCGGCCGCGTGGGCCCGTACGAACTCGGCGACGATCTCGTCCAGGTTCAACCGCGAGGTGTCCACCAGCCGGGCATCCGCCGGGCATTCGGCGAGCAGCTCGCGCGGTACGAGACTGCCCGCGTACAGGCACACGGGCGAGACGGCCAGCCGTCGGGCACCGCGCACGGTGATCAGGTCGGCGGCGCCGGGGCCCGCCCCGATGAAGTACACGGTCATGTCCGTTCCGCCTCTGCCTCGTTCGTGCGGATCGCGCAGCTCGCGTCGTCCGCGTCGTGCGTCTCGTTCGCCGGGTCCGTCGCCCTCGTGGCGGGCTTCGTCACCGACCACTGGGTGACCGCCATCGCCTGGCGCCAGCCCGTGAAACCACCGACCGGCACGGCGTGCGCGACGGCCAGTTTCACCAGGTCACCGCCGTGCCGACGGTAGCGGTCGGTGAGGACCGCCTCCGATTCCAGGGTGACCGTGTTGACCACGAGCCGGCCGCCGGGGGCCAGCGCCTCCCACGCCGCGTCGAGCAGGCCCGGGGCGGTCAGCCCGCCGCCGATGAACACCGCGTCGGGGACGGGCAGTGCGGCCAGCGCGTCGGGCGCCGCGCCGGTGACCACGCGCAGCCCCGGGACACCGAGGGCGTCCGCGTTGCGGGTGATGCGGGCGGCCCGCTCCGGTACGCGCTCCACCGCCACCGCCCGGCAGGACGGGTGCGTACGCATCCACTCGATGCCGATGGAGCCGGAGCCGCCGCCGATGTCCCACAGCAGCTCGCCGGGGGCCGGCGCCAGCGCGCACAGGGTCGCGGCGCGCACGTGCCGCTTGGTGAGCTGGCCGTCGTGCTCGTACGCCGCGTCCGGCAGGCCCGGGGTCGCGCCGAGGCGCGGGGCCGGGTGCGCGGGGTCGCGCCGGCAGTCCACGGCGACCACGTTGAGGGCGTCACCGGGCGGGTGCTCCCACTGCTCGGCGGTCCCCTCGCGGAGGTCCTCCCGTTCGGAACCGAGCTGTTCCAGCACCCGCATCCGGCTGGGCCCGAAGCCCCGCGCGCGCAGCAGCGCGGCGATCTCGCCGGGGGAGGCGGCGCCCGCGCTCAGTACGAGCACCCGCCGGCCCTCGTGGAGGGCGGCCGTGAGCCGGGCCACGGGACGGCCGACGACGGTGACGACCTCGGTGTCCTCGACGGGCCACCCCAGGCGGGCGCACGCGTACGACACGGAGGACGGGTGGGGGTGGACCAGCAGCCGCTGCGGGCCCAGTTCCTCACTGAGCGCGCGACCGATCCCGTAGAACATGGGGTCCCCGCTGGCCAGTACGGCGATCCGGCGGCCCGCGTGTTCGGCGGTCAGCTTCGGCACGGCCGGCCGCAGCGGGCTCGGCCAGGCGACGCGCAGGCCGGCGCAGACGTCGGCGGGCAGCAGGTCCAGTTGGCGCGGCCCGCCGATCAGTACCTCGGCCGAGGACAGCGCGGACCGCGCGGCGGCGGCGAGCCCGGCCCAGCCGTCGGCGCCGAGGCCGACGACCGTCACCGGGGAGGGGGGTGCGGGGGAGCTCACTGCGCGGTACCTCGGGCAACGGGAGAAGGAGCGTGCGGGGGACGGACCCGCAGCTTACTGGGGTGGAGCCCGGGCTCCAGTGCCAGGGTGACCGCCATCGAGGCGCAGGCCAGGGAGGTGATCGCGACGGCCGGCGAGGTGTACTGGGCGACGGCTCCGGCGAGCGCCGCGCACACGCCCTGCATCGTCAGCATTCCGGCCGAGTGCAGCCCGAGCGCCTGGCCCCGGGTCCCTTCGGGGAGCAGCGGGAGGAGGCGTTCCTGCATGAGCAGCCCGGCCGAGTATCCGACGGAGGCGACGGTGACGGCGGTCGCGGCGACCAGTGGTCCGGGCTCCAGCAGGAACACCGGGTAGGGCGCGGCGAGCAGCAGCCGGAGCGGGGCCGCGAGCCGGATCCGCAGGTGGGCGGGCAACCACCGCCCGGCGACGGTGTCCCCGGCGAGCATGCCGGCGGCGGCGCAGCCGAACAGCAGCCCGGCATGTGCGGGGTCGTAGGGGACGAACAGGGATTCGCAGCCGACGATCAGCCCGTTGGGCACCCACAGGGCCAGGTAGAGCCGGCGGCGTGCCGGGTCGGAGAGGAGCAGGACGTTGACCCGCCAGGTCTCGCGGGCGGACGGGCGCCCGCCGGCCCGGGCGGGGCGACGGCTCAGGCCGAGGCGGACGGTGACCGCCGCGGCCGACCCCAGCCCGGCGGCCACCAGCAGGGCCCCGCTCGGGGAGAGCACGGCGAGCAGCAGCCCGCCGAGGGCGAATCCGGCGATCTGCGTCACGCCGGCGCAGACGGCGAGCAGGGACCGGCCGGCGAGGTAGTCGTCGGCGGGCAGGATCTCGGTGAGCAGCCCGTACCGGACCCCGCCCGCGAGGGAGTCGGCGAGGCCCTGGCCCAGGAGTACCGCGCACACCGCCCACCCGGACAGGCCGGGGAGGGCGAGCACGGCGGTGCCGGCGGCGGCGAGCACGGCCAGGGAGGCGAGGGCGGCGCGCGGGGGCAATCGGTCGGCGGCGGACAGCAGCAGGGTCGCGCCGAGCACCTGGGCGAGGGAGGGGCCGAACATGGCGAGGGCGGCGAGGAACGGGCTGCCGGTGCGGTCGTGGACGAGGACGCCGAGGGCGAGCCCGCCGACGGTGGCCGCGCCGGTGCGGAGCGCGGCGGCGGCGAAGAAGGGCGTGAACTCGGGGACACGGGCGAGCGAGCGGTAGGAGCGGGGCATGCGGGGAGTCTCGGTACGGGCGGGCGGGCGGCCCCAATGTTTCGCGTGGGCGCGAAAGGTGGCGGCGCCGCGGGGCGGTGGGTCGCCGTGACCGCGGGGCGGTGGGTCGCCCGGGCGCCCGGGGCGGGTGGGTCGCGTGCGGCGGGGGACACTGGCCCGGTCGGTGGTGGACGGGCGGGGGAGCGGGAGGCGGGGCGCATGGGGTGGTGGCGGATCGACACCGACGCGCTGGCGCGGAGCCGGTTCGTGGTGTCCGCGCTCGCGGAGACCACGGCCGCGCTGATGGCGTTGCACCGGCGGACCGCGACGCACCCCGCCGAGCGGGCCTGGCTGGAGGACCGGTTCCCGCACTACCGGGCCCGGCTGGCCGCCGAACCCCTGACCGCCGAGCTGGTACGGGCCGCCTTCGGCCGACGGTGGATCGCGGGGTACCTCACGCCGCCGCCCGACGGGCGCCCGTTCGAGGAGGAGCTGGCCTCCGTACGCGCGACCCCGGACGCGGTGGTGCGTACGGACCTGCGCGCCGCGTCCGGACTCCCCGACGCGCTCGTCCGGGCCCGGGGGCTGGGCCCGAGGACGGCGGAGCTGCTGGAGTGGGTGTGGGCGGAGGCCGTGCGCCCGGACTGGGAGCGCCGCCGCCGGGTCGCGGAGGCGGACGTCCTGGTCCGTACCCGGCACCTGGGCCGGGGCGGTCTGGCGGAGGCCCTGTCCGGGATGCGGCCGGACATGGCCTGGTTGGGCGAGGGGCGGCTGCGGATCAACCTCCAGCAGCGGCGGCCGCGCGAACTGTCGGGGGACGCCGGGCTGGTCTTCGTCCCCGTGACGCCGGGACACGGGTGGGTGAGCTGGACCGGGACCCGTCGGCACGCGCTGGTCTACCCGTGCGCGGGCCAGCTCACCCAGGGCGCCGCGCGGCCGGCCCCGCAGGCCCTGGTCCGGCTGCTGGGGCCGGTCCGGGCGAAGGTGCTGGTCCTGCTGGAGAGCCCGAAGTCCACGACGCAGCTGGTGGCGTTGACCGGGTACAGCCTGGGCGCGGTCGCCGGGCAGCTGAAGGTCCTCCTCGCGGCGGGCCTGGTACTGCGCCGGCGCACCGGCCGCACGGTCCTGTACAGCCGGGTCGCGGCGGGCGACGTCCTCGTCGCGGCGTCGACCCCGGGCCCGGCCTGACCGCGGTCAGGGGCTGCGGTCCCCGCCCGGGTGGATCCGTACGGCGGCTCGGCCGGGGCCGTCGGTGTGGGACGGGGGTCCGGGCGCGGGATCCGGTGCGGCGGGCGTCCGCCGGTGAGCGCCCCCTGGCGCCCCCCGGACGCCTCCGGGCGCCCCGGGTCGGGGCCTGACCGGGCCGGGCGGGCCGCCCGACAATCGGGGGTATGGACGACACTCCGGACAACCACCCAGAAGCCCGGGACGACCACGCCGTGGTCCTCGGGGCCGGTCTCGCCGGGCTGCTGGCGGCACGGGTGCTCGCGGAGCGGTTCGCCCGCGTCACCGTGGTCGAGCGGGACGAACTGCCGCGCGACGGGCCCGCGTTCCGACCCGGCGTACCGCAGTCCCGGCACGCGCACGTGCTGTGGTCGCGGGGCGTGGACGTGATGGAGCGACTGCTGCCGGGACTCACCGCCGCCCTGCGCGAAGGCGGCTCCGCCCTGCTGGAATCGCCGCGCGACTTCCTGTGGCTGAGCCCGGCCGACTGGTTCCGTTCCGTACCCGGCGCCCCCGTCCTGGTCGGCAGCCGCGAGCTCATCGACTGGTGCGTGCGTCGGGCCGTGCTGGGCGACCCGCGGATCCGGATCCTCGACGGCCGCCCGGCGGACGGACTCCTCGCCGGGCCGGACGGCCGCTCGGTGACCGGGGTGACCCTGCGCGGCGGCGAACCGCTGGCCGCCGGCCTCGTCGTCGACGCCACCGGCCGCACCTCCAAGGCCCCGACCTGGCTGGCGGCCCTCGGCCACCCCGTCCCGGCCGTCACCCGCTACGACTCGCACCTCGGCTACTCCAGCCGCCTCTACGCCGCCCCGCCGGACCCGGGCCGGCGCTGGCACGGCATGTACGTCCAGGGCCGCCCGGACAGTCCGCGCGGCGGCGTACTGGTGCCGCAGGGTGGGGACCGCTGGCTGGTGACCCTCATCGGCAACGGCGAGCACGCCCCCTCCACCAAGGGCGAGGAGTTCCTCGACTTCGCGGGGAGCCTGCGCAGTCCCGCCCTGCACGACGCGATCCGGGGCGCGACCCCGCTGTCCGACCCCACCGGTTTCCGCGGCACCGCCAACGAGCGGCGACACTACGAGCGCATGGACCGCCGGCCCGACGGATTCCTGGTCCTCGGCGACGCGGCCTGCCGCTTCAACCCGGTCTACGGACACGGGATGACGGTCGCCGCGCTCACGGCGCAGGCCCTGCAAGGGGCCATCGCCGGGCTCACCCCCGCGCAGGTCCGGGCGGCCACCCACCGGATCCAGCGGGCCACCGCGGACGAGGCGTCCGTCGCCTGGCAGATCGCCACCAGCGAGGACCTGCGCTACCCGCAGACGGAGGGGCCGCCGCCCGACCGGGCGACCCGGGTCCTCCAGCGCTACATGTCCCGCGTCATGGTCGGTGCCAACGCCGATCCCGCGCTCTCGTCCCGGTTCTTCGGGGTGTTGTCGCTGTCGACCCCGCCCAACGCCCTGCTCGGCCCCGCGACGATGGTCCGGGTCCTGTCGAAGTGGCGGCTGCCGACCAGCCCGGCCACCCCCGCCTACCCGCCGCACCACCCGCCGCCACCGGCGGCGTGAGGACCGTCGACCCGTTCCTCAGCCCGCCGGGCCCGCCGTCGCGCGCTCGTACAGGGCGCGGGCGTCCGCACCGAGGTAACTGCTGTACGAGGTCGACTCGTCCCCGCCGCCGTCACGGCCGCCGATCACCCCGATCAGGGTCCGGCCCCGGTCCCCGGTCAGGACGGGGCCGCCGCTGGTGCCGTTGGGTACGTCGGCGCAGTCCAGTCGCAGCTGCGCGGGACCGGCGGCGACGGCCGTGTTGGCGCAGCCCAGCGGCTCCTCGGCGTCGTTCGGGTAGCCCACCAGCCTGGCCATCGTGGGGAGTTCGGGACCGAAGCCCGGCGTCATGGCGCCGGTGAGCGCCTCCAGCCGCGCACCGGACCCGCCCGCACCGGGCGCGCCCGCGCGGCGCACCCTGAGGAAGGCGACGTCGTGGTCCGGGTCCGCGGAGCGGACCCAGCGCGGGTCGACCTCGATGCGGGTGGGGACCCAGACGCCGTAGGGGGCGACGCCGTCCCGGTAGCCGGGGACGAACGCGAGGTTGGTGCGGAAGCCGCCCTGGTGGACGCAGTGCGCGGCGGTGACGACGAGGTCGCCGCCCGGGGAATGGAGCACGCTCCCGGAGCAGTGGTGGTCGCCGTCCCAGTCGAAGCCCGGGGAGAACAGTGCCCCGATCGCCGGCTCGGCCGGCACGGGCCGGGCCTCCAGCGGGTCGGAGGGCCGCCGGGCGGCGGCCGGGTCCGGTCCGGTCGCGGCGAACGGGCGGGCGTCGGGCGGAGCCTCCTCGCGCAGGGCCTCCCGTACGTCCGCGCCCGCCCGGTCCGCCGGCCCGCGGTCCTGTACCCAACTGCCGCGCCCCGCGTCGCCCCGGGCGACGGGCCCGAACAGCGCGCTCAGCTCCACCCGGTGGGCGAAGCCACCGGCCAGCAGGGCGCAGCCGGCGACGGCGGGCAGGAGGACCCGTACGGTCCGCCCCGTCGTCCACCCCGGCATCAGGTGCTCCCGCCCTCGTCGGTCATCCAGCGTCCTTCCACGTGTCATCGAACTGCCCTGACCTCCAGGCGACTTGCGCACCGGTAACCAAGGGAGAGGTCGGCCGGTTCAGGCTTCGGGTCGGGCGCGGCGGGTCAAGCCCGGTCGGCCCTGCCACCCACACCGCCCGGCAACTCCGCGCCGTCCGCGCAGCGTCGGTGCCGGCGGGTCACGTCACCTCAGGGCGCGAGGGCGAACTCCCGGGTCGCTTGCGCGAGGTCGGTGAGGAACCGGGCCTGGTCGAAACCCTCGTTCTCGACCGTGCCCGGAGGAGGCGCGTGCATGAAACTGAAGTGACCGGCGCCCGGCACGACGCGAAGGTCGACCCGGGTCGGCGCACCCTTCAAGCGGACGGCCTGCTCGACGGGCGTGATGGTGTCCGTCTCCCCCGCGAAGACGAGCATCGGCGCCGTCACCCCGTCCAAGGCGTCCGGAGCGGCGAACCAGCCGGCAGCGGGCGCGTACAGGACGAGACGGCCGACGCGTGGCTCGCGCGGGACATCCAGCGGTCTGCCGTCCCGCCCCCGGGGCGTCGCACCGGCGAGACAGAGGCCGGCCCAACCACCGATCGAATGGCCGACCACGACAACGTCCGCGTCATCGGATGCCCACCGGTGGAGCGCCTCGATCAACCCGGCCGGGCGCGCGAGCAGCTCGGCGGTGGTCGGCTCCCGAGCGGCAAAGCGCTCGAAGTGCGGCGCGATGACCTGGCAGCCATCGGCTGCCAGGTCCTCCAGTAGGGGGCGGTAACGCTCCGGATCGCCGCCCGCTCCCGTGGCGAAGAGCACGACGCGCTCATGCTTCGTGGGACCAAGCGTCAGTGCTCGCATCTCGCTCCTTCACCATGGGGCCGTTCCCGAAGCCGGCCCGCGGGTCACTCCGTGCTCGGCTCCGGCCAGGCTACGCGCAGCGGATCGCGGCTCCCGGGAGCGGCCCCCCGTCGCCGGTCATCGGCGGAGGGCGACCGCTGCCCGGTGGCCCTCCGGGACGCGGACGTCCGTCAGGGACCAGCCCGGGGGCTGGGCCGGGTGGTGGCCCGCGCCCACGTAGTCCGCCGCCGGATTCTCCGACAGTCCCACGCCCAGCCCCTTGAGGTAGGCCTCCTTGCGGGTCCACACCCGGGTGAAGGCCGCCGACCGTCCCGCGGCCGGTAGTGCGGCGAGTTCCGCCGCCTCCCTCGGGTGCAGGACGTCGGCGGTGTCCGCGATGACGCCCGGGGCGACCAGTTCCTCCACGTCCACGCCGACCGGCGCGTCCGCGAAGGCCAACAGGCTGAGCCCGGTGCAGTGCGACAGGGAGAAGTGCAGGGCCCCGCCCGGCAGTACGGGCCGTCCGTGCGGCTCGTCGCAGTGCGAGCACGGCGCCCGCTCGACGGTCACCTCGCGCGGGGTCAGGCCCAGGTAGGCGCCGAGCAGCCGGCGCAGCGCCACGTGCGCGCAGACGTAGCCGTCCCGGTCGGCGGCCCGCGCGAACTCGGCCGCCCGCGCGAGCTCCTGGGCGTCCAGCGTGCCCGGCGCGTGCCGGGCGGCGTGCGCCCTGTAGGCGCTGGTGTCCACGAGCCACAGCTGCGGACTCGCCGGCACCACCACCGCCCGGGCGGGACCGGGATCGGTCAGCGTACGCGGAACCAGGAGTCGGTCGTCGGTGGTCGCGAGGGCCATCGCGTGCCCCTCACACCGAGGCCGCGACGGGCGCCCGCTCCGCGGCCGGCTCCTCGGCGTGCACCGGGTGGCGCAGGGCCAGGACGGCGGCGACCGGCGAGACGAAGGCGATCGCACCGCACACCAGCCAGGTCGTCTGGACCCCGATGACCAGCGACAGCGAGCTGAAGACGGCGATGGAGATCGGGGCGGTGCCGATCCCGGCGAGGGACAGGGTGGACATCGCGGCGCCCATCCGGTCCTCCGGCGCGGACTGCTGGTACAGGGTGACGATGGCCGGGCCGTTGAGCCCCGACAGCAGGCCGACCCCGGCCGCGACGGCCGTCAGCGAGAGCACCGAGGGCATCAGCGCCATCACGAGGATCCCGGCGGCCAGGCCGACGCCGGTCACCACGAGCCGTACGAACATGGGGATGCGGTGCGCGAGGGCCGCGCCGACCGCGCTGGAGCCCAGGGCGCCCACGCTGAACGCCGCGAGGACGATGCCGACCGCGCTCACGCCCCAGCCGCGCTCGGAGACCAGCAGCGGCAGCGCCACCTCGGCGGGCCAGCTGAACGCCAGGTCCAGGCAGAGGGCGGCGACGAACATCCACCGCAGCCGCGGGTGCCGGGCCAGCAGCCGGAACCCGTCCCCGGACCGCTTGACCAGGGAGACCCCCGGTTCCGGCTTCGGGCGGACGAACCCGTGGGTGACGTGGAGCAGGCAGCCGAGCCAGACGGCGCCGGTCACCGCGCCGACCAGCATCGCCACCCACAGTTCGCCGACGGTGATCAGGAGCGCGCCGGCGGGGGCGCCGAGGATGGGCGCCACCCGCAGCACCATCGCGTACAGGGAGTTGGCGCGGGCGAGCTGGTCGCCCCGGGCGAACATGGGCAGCAGGACACCCGACGCCGGACCCGCCAGCCCCAGCAGGATCCCCTCGATCAGGGCGATCACCACCAGCGGCCACAGCTCCTGGGTGGTGGCCGTGACCACCGCGCCGACGGCGAGCAGCGCCACCCGGGCCGCCGTGGTGCGCAGCAGGACGAAGCGGGGGCCGAGGGTGTCGGCGACGGCCCCGCCGAAGATGAGCATGAGGGCGCGCGGCACGGTCGCGGCGAGCATCAGCAACGTCACGGCGCGGGTGCCGCCGAGCTCGACCGCCGTCCAGTTCATGGCGATCAGCAGGGCGAAGCTGCCGAGTTGCACGGCGGCCTGGCCACCGACGAGGGAACTGACGCGGCCCCACTGCACCCGCTCGTGGTCGGGGGGCCGGACGGGCTGCGGTACGGGGGTGTCCATGGAGCACCTTCTCTGGGAGGCGTTCGGGGGAGGGGCTCGCGGGCCCCTCAGGGGTCGGGGGTTCGTGCACCGCGGGTCGTTCGGCGGCCGGTCAGGTCCGGCGTCCGCGGTACGGGGTGCGGCGGGGGCGTGCGATCACGGTCGGGGCCGGGTCTCCAGGGCTCGGGTCACGGCCCGGCGGCCGGCCCGGGCCAGGTCGGCGGCCCGGGGCGCGGGCCCGCGCGTACGGAGCTCCAGGTGTCCGCCGAGGTGGCCGAGCCCGGCTTCGGTGAGGGCGCGGCGGGCGGCGGGGCCCGCCACCCGCCCGGCCGGCCCAGGGCGGACGGTGACCCCGGGCAGGTCGCCGAGCCGGAACCGGGCCCGTACGAGCCCGCCCCGGCGACCCGGCGCCACGACGTGGGCCGCGCCGCCGGCCGGGGCCCCCGGCGGGCGGCCGCTCACACCGGCCCGCCGACCGGGAGCGCGGCCACCGGCGCGGGGTCGCCGGGCGACCACAGGTCCTCGGGGGTCAGGTCGGCGGGCCGGTACTGCCCGACGGCGCTGATCAGCAACCGCGCCTCCAGGGCGAGCGCCTCCACCAGCCGGACCAGCCCCTCGTCGGGGTCCTCGTCCACCGCGAGCAGGGCCGCCCGGCCGAGCCCCACCGCCGTCGCGCCCAAGGCCAGGGCCCGCACGGCGCGACCGCCCTCCCACATCCGACCCGAGGCCAACAGGGCTGCCCCGGGCGGGCGTTCGATCCGGCGCAGGCACTCCCCGAGGGGCAGGCCGACCCGGTCGAGGAACACCCGCGGCGCCCAGCCGGTGCCGCCCTCGGCGCCGTCGACGGTGACCGCGTCGGCGCCCGCCGCCCACGCCGTCGCGGCGGCCCGGGCGACGTCGCGGCCCGGGTGGAACTTCACCCAGGTCCGGGCCAGCGGGAAGTTGTTCCGCATGAAACGCAGTTGCTGGCGCAGGATCTCCTCGGTGAAGGTTCCCGGGGTCGCGGACCGCAGCCGGCGTCCGGCGGGTTCGCCCAGCAGGTCCCGAACGGTGAACCGGCCGGCCAGCCGCTCGGCCTCGGCCGCGCCGACCACCGTCATCCCGCCGAGCCCGGGCTTCGCGCCCTGGCCGGTCTTCAGCTCGAAGCCGAGCCGCCCGGAGTCCCGCAGCGGGCGGGATCCCGGATCGCTGTAGAGCAGGTTCCACACCTCGGAGTCGGCGTCCTCGGTGGACTGCTGCACCACCACCCCACCGACCCCGTCCGCGAGGTGCTCCGCGTACGCCGCGACCCGTTCCAGCAACGCCGACCGGCTGCCGTAGCCGTGCACCGGCACCATGTTCTCGCCGATGACCATCGGGATGCCGAGCCGTGCGGCCTGCCGGGCGGCGGCCACGCCGAGGTCACCGCTGCCGGCCCGGGTGGAGCCGAACGCCGACAGGTAGAGCGGAAGTTGCGAGGCGAAGCCGCCCACCGGGGTGCGCAGGTCCACGTCCTCGTACGAGGGCTCCCGGCCCAGGTCGATCAGCTTCTCCAGCCGCCTGGGCATGAACACCGGCGGGGCGAGGCGCAGCGAGTCCAGCCAGTCGCCGCCGATCTCGACGCCGGACGGCTGCGGCCCGCCGGAGCCGTCCAGGCCTGTCGGTTCGGGGGCGGCGCCGAACAGGCGGGTCCCGTAGCCGTCCGCGGCGGGGAACACCTCGGCCGTTCCCACCCGGGCCCGGGCCCGTACGGCGTCCGCCGGGAAACCGGGCGCTTCCAGGGCGCCGCTCACGGGGCGATCACCCCCGGCAGCTTCGGGTAGGCGCTGACCTGCCAGAGCGCGTCCAGACCGGTCAGGTACCGCACGAGGCGCTGGAGACCCATCCCGAAGCCGGCACTGGCCTCGATGCCCTCGCGGGCCAGCTCCAGGTACCAGGCGTACTTGGCCGGGTTCTCGCCGCTCTCCCGCATCCGGGTGACGATCGTCGCGTAGTCGTTCTCCCGCTCGCTGCCGCTGACCAGCTCGCCGAACCCGCCGTGCGCGATCAGATCGAAGTTCCGCAGCACACCCGGCCGTTCCCGGTCCTCGCGGTCGTAGAACCCGCGCGATCCCTTCGGATAGTCGTTGACGAAGAACGGTCGGTCGGCCTCCAGGGAGAGGATCCGTTCGCCCGCCCAGTCGATCTCCGCGTCCGGGCTCTGGGCGTGGCCCCCGGCCAGCAGCCGCGCCACCGCCTCCGCGTGCGTCAGCGAGTCGAACTTGCCCTGCCGCAGCTCCGCGAACTCCAACTCGTCCCGGCCCAGTTCGCGGAGCACCTGCGGTACCGCCGTCCACACGTGCCGCACCACGTGCGTCAGCAGTCCGGCCGCGAGCTCCTGGACGTCGCGCCGGGTCCCGCCCGCCAGCTCCACGTCGATCTGGTGGAACTCCACCAGGTGCCGGCCGGTGGACGCCGTCTCCGGGGGCTCCACCCGGACGTTCGGGGCGATGTAGAACAGCCGCGGAAAGCCCTTCAGCGAAGCCTGCTTGTAGAGGATGGCGCTCGTCATCAACTTGTACGGCTGCCCGTAGTAGTCCACGTCCAGGGCCTTCGCGCCGCGCCCGCCCGGATCCGTCACCGGACCGATCAGCGGCGGCAGCAGCTCCACGAAGTCCTCGCCGCGCAGGAACTCCCGCGCCGCGTACAGGGCTTCCTGCTGCACGAGCATCGCGGAGCGCAGGCGCGGCGAACGCAGGTGCTCACCGAGCGGGGGAGGGGTTCGAAGCTCCATGTCGACTCCTGTCGATCTTTGGGTCATGGGTCCGTCCGTGGACGGGAAGGTCGTGGACGGGTCGGTCGTGGACGGGAAGGTCGTGGACGGGTCGGTCGTCGCCGGTGTGCTCGCCGGCCGGGGTCCGGTCACTGCCCGTCCTCCTGTTCGTCGTAGCGCCGGGCCACCCCGTGCACGGCCGCGAGCAGTCCGTCCGACCCCAGGTCCGGGGCGCAGGCCCCCGCGCCGGGGGTTCGGCAGGGCGTCGCCGGCATCGAGCCAGTCCGGGACCAGCGCAGCCGTCCGCCGGCGTCGACGAAACTGCGCGAGCGGCCCGCGTTGTCCGGATGCAGGCAGTAGGGGACGTCCAGCACGCCCCGCGCGAACGCGGCCCGCAGGGCCCGTCCCAGGTCCTCGTCCAGCTCCAGCACCGCCTCCACGAAGGCCCGGGCCTCCCGGTACACCTCGCTGTCGGAGCTGTCGGAGCTGTCGGAGCTGTCGGAGCCGTCGGAGCCGTCGGAGCCGGCACACCGGTCGCCGCCGAACCGGGGATCCGGCGGCCCTCCGCCCGGCCCGCTGCTTCGGACGTACGGGCGTTCCTGCAGGGCCGCCGTCGCCGCGGCCGTCTCCAGCGCCCGTACGTTCTCCAGCACCGTCGGGATCCGGTACGCCTCGGCGGCCGTCTTGACGATCAGCCGCTGCGCCCCGGACCGTACGGCGAGCCGCGCCGAGGCCTCCAGCAGGCGGGTGGCGCCCCGGGCGGTGTGCGGGAAGACCCCCATGTAGGTGTAGAGCACCACGTGCCGGTCCACCCCGGCCGGCAGGAACTCGGCGGCGAGACGGCGCAGCGCCCGGACGGCCTCCGCGTCCTGCGCGGGGTCGGTCTGCTGGGCGTAGCTGAGGGAGACGCTGCGGATGCCGTGCCGGACGAAGAACATCCCCTCCAGCAGGCTCAGCGCCACCAGCAGCCCGGGCGGGCAGAGTTGGCCGAGCATGCAGCCGCCGAAGCTCTCCAGGTGCGGGACCCGGGGCGCGGGCGTCAGCGAGGCCAGGAGCTCGCAGCAGCGGGCCCAGTTCTCCACGGACTCGGCGAGCGGGGTCCGACCGTAGGGCAGGCAGTACGAGACCGGTCCGCCCTCGGTGGCGTCGAGCCCGGCGGCCACCAGCGCCCGCACGATGGCCTCGGGCCGCGAGGAGCCGTGCCGGACCTGGACGGGGAAGCCGGGGCCGGCCAAGCCGTCCAGCAGGGACCGGGTCAGTTCGACGGGGTGGGTGGTGATCGGGTAGCCGTTGAGGGCGGTGCCCTCGGCCACCGCCGCCCGGGCCGCGGCGGCGTCCCCGACCCGGGTGTAGCTGTCGATGGTGAGGGTGCCGACGGTGGTGGCGACGGCGCTCTTCGTGCGTTCCAGTCCGGCCCGCATCCGGCGCGGGTCGCCGAACCCCATGCGGGGTTGCACCACGAGCTGTCCGGCGGCGGCGGCGCGGGCCACGAAGCCCCCGAAGGAGGCGTCGGGTTGCGGGGCGCCCGGCTCCCGCTGCACCCCGGGGGCCAGCAGGGTGGCGCCGCCGCTCATGCCACGGCCCGCGGGGCGGAGCGGCCGACGGCGAGCGTGGTGAGGTAGTCCCGCAGGGCGGCCACGTTCCCGTCGTCGAAGACGGCGTCACACCCGGCGTCGAGGAGGCGCCCGCGCTGCTCGGGGTCCGCGACCCCGGCGACGCCCAGCTTCCCGCCGATGACCACCGGCAGGGTCAGCCCGGCCCGCCGCACCGCCCGTACGGCGCCCAGCCCGTCACGGTAGCCGTGGCCGTTGACGCTGCTGATGACCACCAGGTCCGGCCGGCCCGGCCCGGCCGCGGCGCAGGCTCCGGTCAGCAGGTCGTCCGGTACGCAGGGGCCGAGGTTGTGGACCCGGTGTCCGAGCTCCTCCAGGAAGAGCTGGAGGTAGACCAGGTTCCAGGTGTGGGAATCCGATGCCGTGCCGCTCAGCAGGATGTCCATATTCCGTCGTCGCATACCCAGAATATAGAAAGCGGTCGAAGGGTCGAGGGGAAGTTGGGGCGGCAGTATGGGGAATTCGGCCCGGGCCGTCGGCGCCGGCACGGGCCGGTGGGACAAAGGCGAACGGCCGCGCCCCGCGGTGCGGGGCACGGCCATTCGGATCGCGGTGCGGATTTTAGATCAGGAGTACTGGGCGACCAGGCTCCGCGGCCGGATGTCGGTCCAGTGCTGCTCGACCCAGGCGAGTGCGTCGGCGCGGGTTCCCTCGCCCCACAAGGTCTCCCAACCGGCCGGGACCTGGGCGAACACCGGCCACAGGGCATGCTGACCCTCGGCGTTGACCACGACGTGGAAGGTGCCCTCGGTGTCGTCGAAAGGATTGGTCATGACAGACTCCTCAATTTCTCGGAAAGGATACGGCCGATCATCGCGAGTGGTTCCGGTTCGCCCATTCTGGTATGCGGCACGCCGATCAGATGGTTCTCCACCCGGCCCTCCACATAGGGAATCCAATGCTGGGCGAGGGTGTTTTCGGTTTCCCCGTCCTCCAGGGCCGCCAGGAAGAGAAGATCCGTGGCGACCGGGCGCGGGACGTACAGGTTCATGATTTCGGCGTGGTTGATGGAGGCGCCGATCACCGACCGGATCTCCGCGTCGGAGAAGGCGCCGAGCACCGGGTCCTTCAGCCGGACCAGCCCGATGAGCGCGTCCACGTCGAAGGGGGCGTCCTCGGGCTCGTCGGTGGCGTCGCCGACGAGCATGTCCCGCTTCTGCGCCGGCGTCATCCGGCGCCGCTCGGGTTCCGTCGGCAGCAGGTGCACGTCCATCATCGCCAGCAGGTCGGTGCGTTCGCCCAGCTCGGCGAGGCGTACCGCCAGCGCGTGGGCGACCGTGCCGCCGAAGGACCAACCGAGGAAGCGGTACGGACCGTGCGGCTGGATCCCGCGGATCAGCGGCAGGTAGTCGTCCACCATCTCCTCGACGGACCCGGGGGAGTGCCCCAGCTCGCTCAGCGCCCGCGCCTGCACCGCGTACAGCGGCTGGTCCGGCCCGAGGTGGCGGGCCAGTCCGGCGTACGGCCAGCCGACGCCCGTCCCCGGGTGGAGGCAGAACAGCGGCCGCTCCGCACCCCGGGTGCTCAGCGGCAGCATGACCCCCATCGGGTCGAAGCCGGAGGGCTCGTCACCGAGGAGGCCGGCGACCGTCGGTGTGCGGAACAGGTCGCGGACCCCGAGCTCCAGGCCCAGCACGGTCCGCATCCGACTCACCAACCGCACGCCGAGCAGCGAATGCCCGCCCAGGGCGAAGAAGTTGTCGTCGATGCCGACCCGCTCCAGCCCCAACACCTCGGCGAACAGCGAGCACAGCACCTCCTCGCGCGGGGTGCGGGCCGCCCGGCCGCCGCCCCGTTCGGCCGGCGCGGGCGCCGGCAGCGCCGCCCGGTCGGGCTTGCCATTGACGGTCAGCGGGATCGCGTCGAGCAGCACCGCCGCCGAGGGCACCATGTGCTCGGGCAGTTCGTCAGCCGCCCAGCGCAGCAGCCCCGGTCCGGTCAGGGTGTGCCCGGCGCGGGGCACGGCGTACGCCACGAGCCGCTTGCCGCCCGGACCGTCCTCGCGGACGGTGACGGCGACCTGTCCGACCCCCGGGTGGCGGGCGAGGGTGTCCTCGATCTCGCCGGGTTCGATGCGGAAGCCGCGCAGTTTCACCTGGCCGTCGGCCCGCCCGAGGAAGCGCAGCTCGCCGCCCGCCGTCCAGTGCGCGAGGTCCCCGGTGCGGTACATCCGGCTGCCGTCCGCCGCGAACGGGTCGGGCAGGAACCGTTCGGCCGTCAGGCCGGGCCGCCCCACGTATCCGCGAGCCACCTGGGTACCGGACAGGTACAGCTCGCCGGCGACCCCCACGGGCACCGGGCGCAGCCGCCCGTCCAGGACGTGGGCGCGGGTGTTGTCGAGGGCCGCGCCCAGGTACACGCCGCGGACCTCCCGCTGGGTCAGCGGGAACCGCTGCTGGTGCGAGGCGAAGGTGGTCTCGGTCGGACCGTACGAGTGGACGAGCACCGTGTCCGGGCAGTGGTCCAGCACCCGTTGGAGGGCGCTCGGGGAGGCCACGTCGCCGCCGGTCCACACCTCGTCGAGGAGCTTGAGGGTGTCCAGGCCCTCGTCCGCCATGATGTGGAACAGGCCCATCGTGAAGTAGGCGGCGCTGACCTCGTTGCTGCGGATCGCGTGGTCGAGCTCCGCGACGTCGGTGCCGTCGCCGGGGGCGATCACCAACTGGCCGCCGTTCAGCAGCGGCACCCACAGCTCGTACGTCGAGGCGTCGAAGCCGATCGCCGAATGGACGAGCATCCGGCGGTGGTTGGCCAGGTCCCAGCACCGGTCGGTGACCAGGTCGACCACGTTGCGGTGGGTGACGCCGACGCCCTTGGGGCGGCCCGTGGAGCCGGAGGTGAACATCACGTACATCAGGGCGTCCTCGCCGACCGGCACGCCCGGATCGGTCGTCGGATGACCCGACACCGGGGTGTCCACCGACAACACCCGTACTCCGCCTTCGAGTTGCGCCCGCACCACCGGGAGGCCGGCCTGCGCCTCACCGACGAGCAGGACCCGCGCGCCCACGTCCTCCATCACCATGTCCACCCGCGCCTGCGGCAACCGCGGGTCCAACGGCACGTACGCGGCGCCGCACTTGAGTACCGCGAGGGCGGCGACCAGCAGGTGCGGGGTGCGCTCCATCAGCAGCCCCACCGCCCCGTCCCGGCCCACGCCCGCCTCGATCAGCCGGTGCGCCAGCGCGTTGGCGCGCGCGTCGACCTCCTCGTACCGCAGGGTCTCCTCCCCGTACGAGACGGCGGTCCGCCGCGGCGTGCGCCGGGCCTGCGCCGCGAACCGCTCGTGCACCAGCCCGCACGCCGCCCGCGGCGCGGCCGTGTCGTTGTACGCGACGACCAGCCGGTGCTCCTCCTCGGCGGACAGCAGCCGTACGTCCCCGATCCGCTGCTCCGGGTCCCGGGCCACGGCGCGCAGCGTCCGCGCCACGTGCCCGGCGAGCACGGCGGCCGTGGCCGCGTCGTACAGGTCCGTCGCGTACTCCAGTACGCCGTCCAGCCCGCCCGGAGTGCCGTCGGCGCCGCGCGTCTCGCGCAGCGACAGGGTGAGGTCGAACTTGGTGAACCCGGAGTCCGTGCCGACGGCCGTCCCGGCCAGTGCCGACGCGCGGGGCGCGCCCGCCTCGGCCGGCTGGACCTGGACGACCGCCTGTACCAGGGGGTGGTGCGCGGTGGACCGTACGGGGTTCAGCTGCTCCACGACCAGGTCGAAGGGCAGTTCGGCGTGGGCGTACGCCGCGTACGCGGTGTCCCGGACCCGGCCGAGCAGCTCCGTGAACCGGGGGTCGCCGGAGGTGTCGCAGCGCAGGGCGAGGGTGTTGACGAAGAAGCCGACCAGGTCGTTCAGGGCCTCGTCGTCCCGGCCCGCCACGACCGTGCCCAGCGGCAGGTCGGTGCCGGCGCCGTGCCGGGTGAGGGTGGCGGCGAAGGCCGCCTGGACGACCGTGAACAGGGTGGCCCCGTGGTCCAGGGCCAGGCGCTCCAGCCGGGCGTGCGTGGCGGCGTCCACGGCCAGCGGGGCCGTCGCGCCCCGGTGGGAGGCCTCGGCGGGCCGGGTCCGGGCGCCGGTGAGCTCCAGGACGGGCGGCGCGTCGGCGAGGGCCCCCTTCCAGAAGGCGATGTGTGCGGCGGCGTCCTCGCCCTCCAGGGCGGCCCGCTCCCACAGGGTGTAGTCGGCGTACTGCACCGGCAGCGGCTCCCAGCCGGGGGCGCCCCCGGCCAGCCGGGCCTCGTAGGCGGTGGTCAGGTCGTCGAGCAGCGGGCCGGCGGACCAGCCGTCGGCGGCGATGTGGTGGACCAGCACCACCAGGACCTGACCGGTCCCGCAGTCGATCAGCGTCGCCCGGAAGGGCAGTTCGGCCGCGAGGTCGAAGACGTGCCCGGCCGCCGCGTCGACGGCGGCCCGCAGCGCGGGGCCGGGCGGGGCCTGCGCGTCGTCCGCCGCGCCGGCCGCCGGGGCGTCCTCCGGCACGGTCACCTGGTCCAGCACCGGCCGGGCCCCCGCGCGCACCCGCTGGTACGGCTGCCCGTCCACCGCCGGGTACACGGTCCGCAGCACCTCGTGCCGCTCCGCCACGTCGGCCAGCGCCTCCGCGAGGGCCGCCGGCTCCAGCGGCCGGTCCGGACGGAGCACGAAGGGGATGTTGTACGAGCGGCTCGGGCCCTCCAGCTGGTCCACGAACCACAGCCGGCGCTGCGCGTACGACAGCGGGATCCGCTCGGGGCGCAGCGCGGCCGGCACGGCGGTCGGTCCGGGCCGGCCGGGGGCCGACTCCGCCTCCGCGGCGGTCGGGGCGGGCCCGGTCTCCGCGCCCGGGTCGGTGAGGAGCCGGCGGGCGAGGCCGGCGGGCGTCGGGTCGAGGAACAGGTCACGGATCCGCGCCTGCACCCCGAGCGTCGCGCGGATGCGGTTCACCAGGCGGATCCCCATCATCGAATGGCCGCCCTCCGCGAAGAAGTTGGCGTCCGGGGCCACCGGCCCGGCGAGCCCGATGACCTCTCCGAACAGCGCGCACAGCAGTTGCTCGGCGGGGGAGTGCGTGGCGGTCGCGGGGGCACGCGGGGGCGCGGTCACGGCCGGCCGCTCCCGGAGCCCGGTCAGGACCGCGGCTTCCTCGGCGGTCGGCAGCGGCCGGGCGCCCGGCCGGGCGTCGGGGTCGGCGGCGGCCCGCGCGAGGGCCCGTACGAACAGGTCCAACAGCAGCTGCGCCGTCTCCCGGTCGAACAGGTCCACCGCGTACTGCCACCAGACCTCCAGCCCGCCCTCCGCCCGCTCCACGCAGGAGGCGCTGAGGTCGAACTTCGCCACCTCCAGGCCCGGTTCGACGAACCGACCTGACAACGGCCCGGCGCCCAACGCCCCTTCGGGGCCGCCGGAATCCGCGTCGGCCGCCTCCTGGGCGGTCAGCATCACCTGGAAGAACGGGTTGACCGCCGAGGTCCGTTGCGGCCGCAGGTGCTCCACCAGCAGGTCGAAGGGCAGTTCCTGATGCGCGTACGCGGCCAGGTCCGCCTCCCGGGCCCGGTCCACCAGCTCGGCGTACGAGGCGTCGCCCGACACCTCGGTGCGCAGGACCAGGGTGTTCACGAAGAAGCCGACCAGGTCGTTCAGGGCCTCGTCGGCCCGGCCCGCCACCGGGGTGCCGACGGCGATGTCCGTGCCGGCGCCGGCCGCGGCCAGGGCCAGCGCGAGGGCGGGCTGCACCACCATCAGCAGGCTCGCGCCGCGCTCCTCGGCCAGCGCCACCAGTCGGCGGTGCGCGTCCGTGTCCAGGCGGGCGACGATC
Source organism: Streptomyces sp. NPDC048383 (assembly GCF_040651775.1). Taxonomy (NCBI): domain Bacteria; kingdom Bacillati; phylum Actinomycetota; class Actinomycetes; order Kitasatosporales; family Streptomycetaceae; genus Streptomyces; species Streptomyces sp. NPDC048383. The sequence continues at coordinate 43,067 of NZ_JBEZKS010000023.1, read as the reverse complement.
GTCGCGCCCCCGCCGCCGGGCTCGGCCGGCCGGGGACGGTCCGTCGGCAGGTCCAGCACGCCCGGCATGCCGGCCAGGGCGGCCCGCCAGTGCTCCACCAGTTCGTCCGGTTCCTCCAGCAACTCCCGTTGCCACAGGGTGTAGTCGGCGTACTGCACCGGCAGCGGCTCCCAGTCCGGCGCCGCGCCCGCCAGCCGGGCCTCGTACGCCCGCGCCAGGTCGCGCAGCAGCGGGCCGACCGACCAGCCGTCGGTGGCGATGTGATGGGTCAGCAACGCCAGGGTCGCGGACCCGTCACCCGGTAGGAACAGGGTCGCCCGGATCGGGAGGTGTGCGGCCAGGTCGAACGGCGTCGCGGTGAACCGGGCCACCAGCGCCGTCAGTTCGTCCTCCGCGCACGGTCGGACGGCGAGCTCCACCGGCGGGGCGGGCAGCACGTGCTGGTACGGCTCCGCGTCCACGACCGGGTAGACCGTCCGCAGCACCTCGTGCCGCTCCACCACGTCGGCCAGCGCCGCGGCCAGGACGGCCCGGTCCGGGACGGCGTCCAGGCGCAGCACGACCGGCAGGTTGTACGTCGCGGAGGGCCCCTCCAGCGAGGCCAGGAACCACAGCCGGCGCTGCGCGTACGAGAGCGGTACCCGCTCCTCGGCGGGCAGCACCGCCACCCCGTCGAACACGCTGTTCGGGGTGGGGTGTTCGTCGAGCGGTGACCCCCGCAGCGCCTTGCGGTCGATCTTCCCGGAGGAGGTCCGGGGCAGCGCCTCCACCAGCGTCACCGTGCCCGGCACGGCCGCGGCCGGCAGCTCCGCCCGGACCCGGTCGCGCAGCTCGTGGGCGCTCACCCCGTCGTCGGCGACCACGTACGCCGCCAGCGACCGCACCCCGTCCGTCGTCTCCCGCGCCACCACGGCCGCCTCGCGCACCCCGGGGTGCGCGGTCAGCACCGACTCCACGGACGCCGGATCCACCCGGTGCCCGTTGATCTTCACCTCGTCGTCGGCCCGCCCGCGGAACCCCAGCAGCCCGTCGGGCCGTACGTGGACCAGGTCCCCGGTACGGTACGCGCGCTCGGTGCCCAGCGTCGTGAACCGGGCCCGGGTCAGCTCCGGCCGGCCCAGGTAGCCGTCGGCGAGGGCCCCGCCCAGCAGCCACAGCTCCCCGTCGACCACGGCCGCGCGCACCCCCGGCAGCGGCGCCCCGATCGGCACCGGACCGCCCGCGTACCGGGACAGGTCGGCGACGGTCGCCACGACGGTGGCCTCGGTCGGCCCGTACGTGTTCCACAGCCGGACCCGCTCCGGATCCACCACCGCGCACCACTGCGCGACCCGCTCGGGGAGCGCTGCCTCACCGCCGATGATCACCGTCCGCAGGCAGGAGGGCAGTTCGGCGATCCCGCCGGCCAGGGCGTGGGCCAGTTCGTGCCAGTACGCGGTCGGCAGGTCGAGCACCGTCACCCCGTGCGCGGCGCAGCCCGCGAGCAGTCCGGGGACGTCGAGCATGTCCTCGTCGCGCAGGACCAGGGCGGCGCCCGAGCCGAGGGTCAGGAAGACCTCCTCCACGCTCGCGTCGAAGTGCAGCGGGGCGAACTGGAGCACCCGGTCCTCGGGGCCGATCCCGTACCGGACGCCCGCGCCCGCCACGAACCGGGCCAGCGCCCCGTGTCCGACGACCACGCCGTTCGGGGTGCCCGTCGACCCGGAGGTGTAGATGACGTAGGCGGTTCCCTCGGGGACCCGGGCTCCGGGAAGACTGAACTCCCCGTCCATCAGCTCCTGTTCGCGGCCCGAGCAGTCGGCGAGGATCGCCGCGTTGCGGGCGGCGGGCGCCGCGGGATCCAGCGGCAGGTAGCCGGCGCCGGTCCGCAGGGCGGCGAGCAGCCCTACGATCGCGTCGACGCCCCGGGGTCGGTGGACTGCCACCAGCCGTCCCGGTCCGGCCCCGCCCGCGGCGAGCTCGTCGGCCCGCAGCGCCACCGCGAACGCCAACTGTCCGTACGTCAGCCGCCGCTCACCGTGCACCAGCGCGGTCCGCCCGGGGTCCTGGGCGGCTATCCGGTCGAGTACGCCGGGTGCCGGACTGATCGCCGGGCCGCCGTCCAGGACGGCGGAGGCGGTGGGGGCGGTCGAGGGCATCGCGGGGCCTCCAGGCGAGGGGTTCGGGAGCGGGAGCGGACTCCGTGCCCCCACGCTAGGCACCCCCGCCCGCCCCGGCGGGCAGTCCCTCCGGCAGCTCCGCCGCCGGCCGACTGCCGCTCCCGACCGCCGCTCCCGACCGCCGCTCCGGAGCGCACGGTCGGACGCACGGCAGTCGGGAGCGCCCTGACGTTGAAGAGCACCCGGAAACGCCCCGTGGCCGCCCGCGTTGACGGGCGGCCACGGGGTCGGGCCCGGCCGGTCGCCCCCCGCGTCGAGCGGCCCGGGTTCCTCAGGTCCGGACGCGGGCGCCGGCGTGGGTGCGGCGGCGCAGGGTCGGTGCGGCGGCCGGGGCGGGCGCCGTCGAGGACAGCAGGGTTGCCAGGCGGGCCGGGGTGGGGTGGCGGAAGACGTCGCGGAGGGTGAGTTCGTGACCCAGTTCCGCGCGGACCCGGTTCACCAGGCGGACCGCGAGCAGGGAGTGGCCGCCGGACTTGAAGAAGTTGTCGTCCGGTGCGACCTGCCGTTCCAGGACCTCCGCGAAGAGCCGCAGCAGGGCGGCCGCCCGTGCCCGGGCCGCCGGGTCCTCACCCGGCGCCGCGGCGGCGGCCGTGGTCGTGGCGCCCGCCGGCGCGCCGGCCTGCTCCCCGGGGACCCGTACCGTCGCGGGGACGGCGTACTCCGGCAGGTGTCGCGCCGCCCAGGTCTGCAGCTCGGCCTCCGGCACCGGCCCGCCCGTCGCGGTGACCTCCGCGAGGAGCCGGTCCGCGGCCACCCAAACCCGCGCGCCGCCGACCCCCGGGTGCTCCGCGAGAACCGCCTCGACCCGGGCCAGGTCGATCGGGTAGCCCCCGACGAGCGGGCGCGGGGCCCGCCGATCCGCGGGCGCCGCGAGGTCCGACACCCGCAGCTGCGGACCGGCGGCGAACAGCTCCAGCGCCGACACCAGCAGTGCCGCGAGCCGGCCCGCGCCCGAGGGCTCGTACAGGTCCGTGGCGTACTCCAGCACCCCGGACAGCCCGCCCCCGTCCCGCTCGGTCAGGGCGAAGGTGAGGTCCGACTTCGCGGTCCGGGCGGCGAACGAGCGCTCCGTGCCCGCGAACGGGCCCGGGAGCGGACCGGCCGGCGCCGGGTTCACCTGGAGCATCACCTGTACCAGCGGGTGGTGCGCCGAGGAGCGGTGCGGGTTCAGGGCCTCCACCAGCAGGTCGAAGGGCAGCTCCTGGTGCGCGTACGCCGTCAGGTCCGCCTCCCGGACCCGGTCCACGAGGTCCCCGAACACCGGGTCGCCCGTCACGTCGGTGCGCAGCACCAAGGTGTTCACGAAGAAGCCGACGAGGCCGGACAGGGTGTCGTCGCCGCGGCCCGCGACCGTCGTGCCGATCGCGAGGTCCTCGCCCGCCCCGGTACGGGCCAGGGCGGCGGCCAGCGCCGCCTGCACCACCATGAACAGGGTGGCGCCGCGGGCGTGCGCGATGCGCAGCAGCCGCCGGTGCGTGTCCGCGTCCACGGAGAACCCGGTGACCGCGCCCCGCCCCGAGGGGACGGCGGGCCGGGGCCGCTGCGTCGGCAGGTCGATCAACGGGGGCAGCCCCGCCAGCGCCGTACGCCAGTGCCCGGCGGCGGCAGGCGCGTCCAGCGCGGCCCGCTCCCACAGGGTGTAGTCCGCGTACTGCACCGGCAGCGGCTCCCAGTCGGGTGCGGTTCCGGCCAGCCGGGCCTCGTAGGCGGTGGTCAGGTCCGCGAGGAGCGGTCCGGTGGACCAGCCGTCGGCCGCGATGTGGTGCAGGAGCAGCACCAGGGTCTGCGGGCCGTCGCCGTCGGGGAGGAACAGTCGGGCCCGCAGCGGCAGGTCCCGGGTCAGGTCGAAGACCTCCGCGGCCGTCTCGTCCACGGCCGCCGCGAGGTCCGCCGGACGACCCAGCTCCAACTGGGGCCGCGCCCCCTCCAGTATCCGCTGGTACGGTTCACCACCCTCGACCCCGTACACGGTGCGCAGCACCTCGTGCCGCGCCGCCAGGTCGGCGAGGGCCTCGGCGAGCGCGGCCGGGTCCAGGGGCCGCTCCAACTCCCGTACCAGCGCGATGTTGTACGTCGAGGACGGGCCCTCCAGCTGGTCGACGAACCACAGCCGGCGCTGCGCGTACGACAGCGGCAGCCGCTCGGGCCGGTCCGCGACGGCGACCGGCGCCGGCCGCCCGGCGCCGTTCCCGGCGGCCTCGCCGAGGCGGCGGTGCAGCGCCGCCGGGGTCGGCGCGAGGAACAGGTCGCGGATCCCGGCCTGCACGCCGAGGACCGCCCGGATCCGGTTCATCAACCGGCTCGCCAGCAGCGAATGCCCGCCCGCCTTGAAGAAGTTGGCGTCCGACGCGATCCGTTCGCGACCCAGCGCCTCCGCGAACAACCCGCACAGGATCTCCTCCCGCGGCGAGGACACCCGGCCCGGGCCGCCGCCCGCGCGGCGGGCTCCCGCCGCGGCGGCGAGCCGCTCGCGGTCGTGCCGTTCCAGCGCGACCCGCCGCTGTTCCAGGGCCTGCCGCTCCGGCTCCCGCAGTAGCTCCAGGGCGCCGAGTCGGGTTCCGGGAGCCTGCCCGAAGGCGCGCAGCGCCCGGACGAACAGTTCCAGCAGCAGACGGGCCGTGTCCTCCTCGTACAGGTCGCCCGCGTACTGGACCAGCACGTCCAGGCCGTCCGGGCCGCCGTCGGGGGTCCGGCGCTCGGCGCAGTGGAAGGACAGGTCGAAGCGGGCGGCGCCCAGATCGGTGCTGCCCGCCCGACCGGGGATCCCGCCGAGCCGGACCCGGCCGGCGTCGGCCTGGCCCACGGTCAACATGACTTGGAAGAACGGGTGTTCACCGAGGGCCCGCTCGGGGCCGGCCAGTTGTTCCACCAGGACGTCGAAGGGCAGGTCCTGGTGGTCGAAGGCCGCCAGGTCCGCGTCCCGGACCCGCTCGACGAGCTCCGAGGCCGACGGGTCGCCCGACAGGTCGGCGCGCAGCACCAGGGAGTTGACGAAGCAGCCCACGAGGTCGTGCAGGTCCTCGTCGGAGCGGCCCGCCGCCGGGGTTCCGATCGCGAGGTCCTCGCCCGCCCCCGCGGCGGACAGCGCCGCCGCCAGGGCCGAGCGGACCACCATGAACAGGCTGGCCCGGCGCTCCCGCGCCAGTGCGGCCAGCGCCCGGTGCGCGTCCTGGCCGAGCACCGCCGAAACCGTCGCGGCCCGTCCCGACGGTTCGGCCGGTCGCGGCCGGTCCGCGGGCAGCGCGGTCCGCGCCGGCAGCCCCTCCAGGGCCGCCCGCCAGTGCGCCAGCAGGGCCGCCGGATCGGCCAGCAACTCCCGCTGCCACAGGGCGTAGTCGGCGTACTGCACCGGCAGCGCACGCCAGGTCGGGGCGCGGCCCGCGCAGCGTGCCCCGTACGCCTCGGTCAGGTCCCGCAGCAGCGGCGCCAGGGACCAGCCGTCGGTGGCGATGTGGTGGAACAGCAGCACCAGTACCGAGGTGCCGTTCCCGGGCCGCAGCAGCCGGGCCCGCACCGGCACCCGTACCGCCAGGTCGAAGGTCTCCCGCCCGAAGCCCGCGACGAGGTCCTCCAACGCCTCCGGCGCGCAGTCGGCGACCTCCAGCAGCTCCCCGGGCACGTCCAGCACCCGCTGGTAGGGCTGCCCGCCCTCCTCCCCGTACACCGTGCGCAGCACCTCGTGCCGGGCCAGTACGTCACCCAGCGCGGCTCCCAGCGCCGCCGGCTCGGGAACTCCCTCCAGCCGCAGCACCAGCGGCGCGTTGTACGTCGCCGACGGGCCCTCGATCCGGCCCAGCAACCACAACGAACGCTGCGCCGCGGACAGCGGGAGCAGCCGCGGCCGCTCCCCGGCCGGTACGGACACCAGCGCCGGCCGGGACGCGGACGCGCCGAGGCGCCCGGCCAGCCGCCGGTGCAGCGCGGCCGGGGTCGGAGCCAGGAACAGGTCCCGGATGCCCAATTCCAGACCGAGCGCGCCCCGGATCCGGTTGACGAGCTTGCTCGCGAGCAGCGAATGGCCGCCGCTGCGGAAGAAGTTGGCGTCGGCGTCGAGCCCGGGCCGGTCGAGCACCTCGGCGAACAGCCCGCACAGGATCTCCTCCCGGGGTGCCAGTGCCTCCCGGCGCGCCCCGGAGCCGGCGGCCGTCGGGGCGGGCGCCGCCGCGGTGGTGTGCGGCCGCCCGGCCAGCGCCCGGGCCGCCTCGACGGCCTCGGGTCCCGCCTCGCCGAGCGGGGCGTCGGGAGTCCGCCCGAAGGCGTCGAGCGTCCGCACGAACAGCTCCAGCAGCAGCCGGGCCGTGTCCTCGTCGAAGAGGTCACCCGCGTACTGGAGGGCGACGTCCATGCCGTCCGGCAGCCCGTCCGCGGTGTGCCGCTGCGCGCAGTACCACGTCAGGTCGAACTTGGCGGCGCCCAGGCCGACATCGGCGAGCCGCCCGACCAGACCCCCGCCCAGCTCCACCGAGGCGCTACCGGCGGCGTCCGCGTCCACGGTCAACATCGTCTGGAAGAACGGGTGGTGACCCAGCGCCCGCTCCGGGCACAGCTTCTCCACCAGCAGGTCGAAGGGGAGTTCCTGGTGCTCGTACGCGACCAGGTCCGCGTCCCGGACCCGGTCGACGAGCTCGGCCGCCGACCCGGCGCCCGCCAGATCGGTGCGCAGGGCCAGGGAGTTGACGAAGAACCCGACCAGCTCGTACAGGTCCTCCTCGGGGCGGCCCGCGACGGGCACGCCGATCACCACGTCCTCACCCGCCCCCGCCGCCGACAGGGCCGCGGCGAGCGCGGCCCGCACCACCATCGTCGCCGTCGCGCGCCGACCGCGTGCCAACGCCAGCAGCGCGGCGTGCGCCACCGCGTCGAGGCGGCCGGTCACCGCGCCCCCGCGCCCCGACGGCTCCGCCGGGCGGGGCCGGTCGGCGGGCAGGGCGAGCACCGGCGGCGCGCCCTTCAGGGCGTCCCGCCAGTACGCCAATTGCTCCCCGGCCGCGCCCTCCGGGTCCTCGGGGTCGCCGAGCACCTCGTGCTGCCACAGCGCGTAGTCGGCGTACTGCACGGGCAGCGGCTCCCAGTCGGGGGCCCGCCCGGCCAGCCGCGCCCGGTGGGCCCGCGCCAGGTCCCGCAGCAGCGGGCGCACCGACCAGCCGTCGGTCGCCACGTGGTGGATCAGCAGGACCAACACTCGGGTCCCGTCGCCGGAGCGGAACAGCCGGGCCCGCAGCGGCGGTTCGCGGGTGATGTCGAACGTCTCCCGGACGAAGGCGGCGACCCGGGCCTCCCGTGCGTCGTCCGCGCAGTCCTCGACGACCAGCCGGGGCACGTCGGCCGCCGGCACCACCCGCTGGTACGGCTCCGCGTCGGCGCCGGCGGGCAGGACCGTACGGAGCACCTCGTGCCGCTCCACGACGTCGGCCAGTGCGTCGGCCAGCGCGTCGAACCGCGCACCGGGCGGGGTGTCGGGTGACGCGCCGGCGGCGGGGTCGGCGTCCAGGCGCAGGACGACCGGCGCGTTGTAGGTCGCGGACGGACCGTGCAGCCGGCCCAGGAACCACAGCCGGCGCTGCGCGTACGACAACGGGATCAGGGTCATGTCCTCGGCGTCCTCAACGGTCCTGGCCCGCGGTGGCCGCCACGAGCGTGTCGATGTGGGCGGCCAGGTCCCGCAGGCGCGGGTTGGCGTAGACGGCCTTCACGGGTAGGGCGACGCCCAGTTCGGCGCGGACCCGCGAGACCAGCTTGATGGCGAGCAGCGAATGGCCACCGAGCTTGAAGAAGTTGTCGTCGGGGCCGATCCGCGGGGCGCCGAGCACGGTGGCCCACACCTTCGCGATCAGCCGCTGCGAGGCGCTCAGCCCGTCGTCGGCCGGCCCGGCCGGGGACAGGGGCGCGGCGGTGGCCGGGGCGGGCAGGGCCGCCCGGTCGACCTTGCCGTTGACGGTGGTCGGGAACCGGTCCAGGGCCACGAACAGCGATGGAACCATGTAGGCGGGCAGGACGGCTTCCAGGTGGGCCCGCAACCGCCCCTCGGCGACGGCCGGCCCGTCGCCCCGGTGATAGGCCACCAGGCCGGGGGCCCCGTGCGCCTCCGGGTGCAGGACGACGACCGCCTCGGCGACCCCGGGCGCCGCGGCCACCGCGGCCTCGACCTCCCGGAGCTCGATCCGGTGGCCGCGCAGCTTGATCTGCCCGTCGGCGCGACCGAGGTAGGCCAGTCGCCCCTCGGGCAACACCCGGACCAGGTCACCGGTGCGGTACATGCGCCCGCCGCGGTCCCCGACGGGGCCGTCGCCGTAGCCGTAACCGTCGCCGGCACCGTCGCCGGAGTCCTTCGCCCGGTCCGGGACGAACCGTTCCGCCGTCAGAGCCGGCCGCCCCCGGTAGCCGCGGGCCACCCGCGGCCCCGCGAGGTACAGCTCGCCGCTGCCGCCCTCCGGCACCGGGTTCAGCGCCGCGTCCAGGACCCGCATCCGCAGCCCGGGCAGCACCCGGCCGATGTGCGGCTCGCCGCCGGCGTCGACCCAGCCGGCGGTGGCGTCGACCGTGCACTCGGTCGGCCCGTACAGGTTGACCGTACGCAGCACCCCGCGTGCGCCCAGGAAGTCCAGGCGCCGCCACAGCGCGGGGCTGACGGCCTCCCCGCCGACCAGCAGGGTCAGCGGGCGCGGTCCGCCGTCGGCGCTGATCAGGTCCAGCAGCGGATCGGCGTGCGAGGGGGTGATGTCCAGGTCGGTCAGGGCCTGTTCGTCGACGAAGCGGGCCAGCAGCGCCGGGTCCGCGCGGGTCTCCTCGTCGATCATGACCAGGGTGTCGCCCCGGCACAGCCGCACCCACTGCTGGACGGAGGCGTCGAAGGACGGCGAGGCGTTCCAGCCGACCCGGCCGCCGTCCGTCACCGCGATGTCCGACTCCTCCAGCTCGGCCAGCAGCGCGGACACGGCCGCCCGGCCGATCTCGACGCCCTTGGGGCGGCCGGTGGAGCCGGAGGTGTAGATGACGTACGCGAGGGTGTCGGCGCCGACGGTCACCGGGGCGTAGGGCCGCTCCGGCGCCGGTGACAGCAGTTCGGCCACCGGCAGGTTCGGTACGCCTGCTGCCGCCGGCCCGTCGCCCTCCCCGGCCGTGACGACCAGGTCGGCGCGCGCGTCCTCGACCAGGTAACTCCGCCGCTCGGCGGGCAACTTCGGATCCACCGGCAGGTAGGCGGCCCCCGCGGTCAGGGTGCCGATCAGCGCCACGACCAGGTCCGCGCCGCGCGGCAGGCACAGCGCCACCACGCTCTCGGGGCCGATGCCCCGCGCGGTCAGCCGGTCGGCGAACCGCGTCGCACCCGCGCGCAGCGCGGCGAAGGTCAGCTCGTCGCCGCCCGCGACGACGGCGGTACGGCCGGCGGGTGCCTGGGCGAGCCGCTCCAGCAGGTCCGGTACGGACGAGGGGGCCGCGTGGGTGCGGGAACGTTCGGGAAGTACGGCGGTCACGGCGGTCACTCCCCGGTGTGGACGGTGGTGGAGGGCTGGGTGGCGGGCGCGCAGTCGGCCAGCGCGACCGGCTCGCCCATCGCGACGAGGATCTTCCGGTCGCCCCGGTAGGCCTCGCGGCCGTGCGCGCACAGGATGTTGTCGACGATCATCAGGTCGCCCGTCCGCCAGGTCTCCCGTACGGTGACCCGGTCGTAGACGGCGTTGACCGCGTCGACCTCGGCGTCGGTGAGCCGGGAGCCGTCACCCAGGTAGGTGTTGAACGGCAGCCCGTCCTCGCCGTACGTGTCGAGGAGCACCTCGCGGACGTCGGGGTCGAGGGTGCGGCTGTTCCAGAACGCGAAGTGGTTGAACCAGGTCCGCTCGCCCGTCACCGGGTGGGTGACGATCGCCGAGCGACGCTGCCGGGTGATCATCGAGTCGCCCTCGTCGGTCCACTCGTAGCCGATCGTGTTCTCCTCGCAGTACGCCTGCGCCACCGCCTTGTCCTCGGTCGCGAAGGTCTTGTACCAGGGCAGCCCGGCCAGTTCCGAGTAGTTCCGTACGAGGAGCCAGCCGGCCCGCTCGAAGCGGCGGACCAACTCCGGCGGCAGCAGCCGCAGGGCCTCGCGCATGTCGCCGACGGTGGTGGCGCCGCCCTCCTCGGGGGCGGTCACGCAGCCGAACAGCAGGACGCCGGGGAAGTCGAGGGTGTAGCTGTTCTCGTTGTGCAGCCGGATCGGCTGCACGGCGGGCAGGTCGGTGGAGGAGAACACGCCCTCGCCGAAGTCGGTGCGCGGAGTGGCCTTCTCCTTGTAACCGGCGCGCCGTTCGATCAGGGCGTCCCGGGCGGCGGCGAAGGAGGCCGCGTCCTCGACGGGCAGTCCGCGCAGCAGGACGGCCCCGCTGCGCAGCAACTCGGCCTGGATCGCCGCTCGGTGCTCGGTCAGCCAGGCGACGGAGGCGGCGAGGCCGAGCCCGGCCGGGGTGTGCACGACGACGGGCTTGCCGGGCTCACGGACGGGGTCGATGCCGGTGCCGGCGGCCGGCTGCGGGGTCGGGGCCGGTGACGCTTCGGTGTGCGTGATGGTCATGGGTTTTCCCTCGGGATGCGGAGGAATGCGGAGGAATGCGGGGGAAGGCAGAGGAATACGGAGGAGCGCGGAGAAGTGCAACGGAGTGCGGGGCAGGGAAGGGGCGCGGTGGCGCGGCCGGACCGGGGTCAGGCGGGGGCCGGGGCGTGGCCGCCGACCACCGGGGCCAGCACCGCGAAGAACTCGGGGAGCCGCTCCTGGAAGTAGAAGTGGCCGCCCGGCAGCACGTGCGAGGAGAACCCGCGGTCGGTGATGCGGGCCCAGCGGTCCAGGGAGGCGGCGGGCGCGACGGGGTCGACGTCCCCGCCGATCACCGTTACCGGGCACTCCACGCGGGCCGCGGACTCCTCGCACCGGTAGACGTCGTCGATCGCGAAGTCGGCACGGATGGACGGCAGGATGATCTCGCGGAGCTCCGGCTCGTCGAGGATGCCGTCGTCGGTGCCGCCGCGCTCCTTGATCGCGGCCACCAGGCCGTCGTCGTCGAGGAGTTCGGGGTGGACGGCGCACGGGTTGGCCAGGAACGGCGCCCGGCAGGCCGAGACGACCAGGGCCCTCGGCGTACGGCCCGCCGCCTGGAGGCTGCGTACGACCTCGAACGCGACGAGCGAGCCCATGCTGTGCCCCAGCACCACCAGGTCGTCGGCGACCCCGGCGGGCAGGGCCGCCACCACCGGCCCGGCCAGGTCACCGATGTCCCGGGGCAGGTCCTCGGCGAAGCGGGCGCCGCGGCCCGGGTACTGGCCGATGAGGAGCCGGACGTCCGGCGGGAGGTGGTCGCGCCACTGTGCGTACGCGTGGGCGTTCCCGCCGGCGTGGGGCAGCACCAACAGCGCGGTGCGTTGCGGGCCTTCGCCCGGCAGGTCCCAGACGACGTCGTCGGGTGCGGGCTGGAAGTCCGACTGCTGGTCGTGGCTCATGAGGAACTCCGTTCCTGGTCGGGGGTGCGGCGGCGCAGGGCCGGCCTGGCACGTCGTGGTGTGGGAGGGGCGGCCTGCAGCCGCGTCCCGATGTGGTGCGCGAGGGTGGCCGGGGTGGGGTGCTGGAAGACGTCGCGGAGGGTGAGGGTGACGCCGAGGGCGGTACCGAGACGGTGGGTGAGGCGGGCGGCGAGCAGCGAGTGGCCGCCGTGGTCGAAGAAGTCGTCGTCGATCGACAGTGGCGACGGCGTGCCCAGCGCCTCGCTGAAGGAGGTACGGACCGTCTCCTCCAGCGGGGTGCGCGGTTCCCGGCCGCCGGGCGTGGTCTGCGTACGGGGCGACGGCAGGGCGCTCCGGTCGATCTTGCCGTTGGGGGTCAGCGGCAGCCGGTCCAGCAGGACCACGAACGCCGGAACCATGTGGTCGGGCAGCAGGGTCCGAAGCCAGAGGCGGACGTCCTGCGGAGCCGGGGCCGGCTCGGTGGTGACCAGGTAGGCCGTTAGTTGCGGGGTGTTGTGGTGGTCCGGGTGGGTGGCGAGGGTGGCCTGGGTGATCTGCGGGTGGGTGGTGAGGGTGGTTTCGATTTCGGTGGGTTCGATGCGGAAGCCGCGGATCTTGATCTGGGTGTCGGTGCGGCCGGTGTAGTGGAGGTTGCCGTGGGTGTCCCAGTGGGCCTGGTCGCCGGTGCGGTAGAGGCGGCTGCCGGGGGGTCCGTACGGGTTGGGGACGAAGTGGCTCGCGGTGGTGGTGGGTTGGGCGAGGTAGCCGTGGGCGATGCCGTCGCCGGCCAGGTACAGCTCGCCGGTGGTGCCGGCGGGCACGGGGTTGAGGTGGCCGTCGAGGACGTAGGCGTGCTTGTGGGTGAGCGGTCGGCCGATGGGCAGGGGGCCTTGGACCTCGGGGGTGGGTTCGATGGTGTGGGTGGTGGTGAAGCCCATGGATTCGGCGGGGCCGTAGCCGTTGGTGATGGTGAGGTGGGGGTGGAGCTGTTGCAGGCGGTGGACGTGGGCGGGGGAGGCGGGTTCGCCGCCGGTGTAGACGACGCGGGTGGTGGTGAAGGTCTCCGGGTGCTCGTCGGTGAGGTAGTTGAACAGGCTGGAGGACAGCTGGAGCATCGTCACGCGGTGCTGCTGCGTGAGGACCGCGATCAGGGCCGGGTCGGGGCGCTGTCCCGGTTGGAGAACGGTGCTTCCGCCGTGGAGCAGTGCTCCCCAGAATTCGAGGCTGAAGGCGTCCCACGAGACGGGCGAGCACTGGAGGAAGGTCTCGTCGGGGCCGAAGCTCGCGTAGGTCTGGGCGGTGAGGGTGGAGACCAGGTTGCGGTGCGAGGACAGGATCCCCTTCGGCCGGCCCGTCGACCCGGACGTGAACATCACGCACGCCACGTCGTCCGGAGTCAGCACGACCCCCGGCGCGCCCGGATCCCGGACGGCGATCGTTTCCGCGTCGGCATCCAGGCTGATCACGTGCCAGGGGCCGGTGAGACGCGTGTGGTGGCGGGTGTCGGTGACGAGGACGGCCAGTCCGGCGTCGTCGGCGGTACGGGCGAGGCGTTCGTTGGGGAACTCGGGGTCGAGGAGGGCGTAGCCGGCGCCGGTCTTGGTGACGGCCAGCAGGGCGACGGCGAGGTCGGTGCCGCGGTCGAGGAGGATCCCGGCGAGGTCGCCGCGCCCCAGACCCCTGGCGATGAGGTGATGGGCGAGCCGGTTGGCGCGGGCGTTCAGCTCCCCGTACGAGAGCTCCTGCCCGCCGAACACGACCGCGCGGGCGCCGGGCCGCAACCGGGCCTGCTCCTCGAAACGGCCGACGAGGGTGACCGGCCGTGCGCTCGCCCCGCCATGGCCCGGTCCTGAGTCCGCCCCGCCGCTCCCCGTTTCCCGGACCGTGCCGCTGTCCCGGTTCCCGGCGCGGACGCCGCTCCACTCCTCCAGCACCCGGCGCCGCTCCGCCGTGCCCAGCAACTCCAGCTCCGACAAGAGCACCCGCGGCTCCCGGGCCACCTGCTCCAGCGTGCGCCGCAGCATGCCCGCCATCCGCTCCACGGTGGCGTGCTCGTACAGGTCGCGGCTGTAGAGCACCGCGCCCGTCAACCCCGATCCGTCCTCGGCGTGCAGCAGGAACTCCAGGTCGAACTTGACCGCCCCCGTCGCCAGCGGCTCGGCCGGCCCGGCCCGCAGGCCGGGGAACCCGGGGGCCGGCCGGGGGCCGGACTCCACGGCCAGGCACACCTGGAACAGCGGATGCCGGGCCGCCGAGCGCGCCGGGTTCACCGCCTCCAGGACCAGGTCGAACGGGGCCTCCTGATGGGCGAAGGCATCCAGGTCCGCGGCACGCACCCGGGCCAGCAGCTCACGGAACGCCGGGTTCCCGGAGGTGTCGGTCCGCAGCACCAGGGTGTTGACGAAGAACCCGACCAGCGGGTCCAGCGACTCGTACGGGCGGCCCGCGACGGGAGCCCCGAGCGGTACGTCCGTACCGGCGCCGAGCCGGGTCAGGGTCGCCGCCAGGGCCGCCTGCACCACCATGAACGGCGTGCACCGCTCGGCCCGCGCCAGCTCCACGACCCCCCGGTACAGCTCGGCGCCGAAGTCCACCCGCACGACCCCGCCGCGCTGCCCGGCCACCGGCGGACGCGGTCGGTCGTGCAGCAGCCCCAACTCCTCGGGGAGCCCGGCCAGCGCCGTCCTCCAGTGGGCGAGCTGGGCGTCCAACGCCACCCCGCCGTCGGCCGTGCCGGGGCCGGTCAGGGCCGTGCGCTGCCAGAGCGCGAAGTCGGCGTACGCGGCCGGCAGCGGCGCCCAGTCGGGCGAACGCCCGTCCCGGCGGGCGGCGTAGGCCAGCGACAGGTCCTCGAACAGGGGGAGCAGGGACCGGCCGTCGGTGGCGATGTGGTGCAGCAGGACCAGCATCGTGTACTGCCCGGGCGCGCCGCACAACAGGGTCACGCGCAAGGGGTGTTCGGTGGCCAGGTCGAAGGAGTGGCGGGCCTCGGCGAGGAGTTCGGCGTCGAGCGCGTCGGCCGGGACGGTGCGGGAGGTGAAGGAGTGGCCGGGGGTCGGATCGATGACCTGGTACGGGTCCCCGTCCGCCGTGGCGAAGCGGGTGCGCAGCGGCTCGTGGCGGCCGGCGAGGTCCTCGAAGGCGGCGCGCAGCGCGGCGACGTCCGGCTCGCCCTCCAGCCGGACCGCCATCGGGACGTTGTAGGCGGCGCCCTTCCCCTCGTTCCCGGCCGGCCCGGCCAACCCGTCCACCAGCCACAGTCGTTGCTGCGCGAAGGACAGCGGGAGCCGTTCGGGACGCGGACCGTGGGGGGAGAGCGGGGGCAGGGCGGGTCGGGACGAGACGGCCTCGATCCGCCGGGTCAGGGCGGCGGGGGTGGGGTGCTGGAAGACGTCGCGGAGGGTGAGGGTGACGCCGAGGGTGGCGCCGAGGCGGTGGACGAGGCGGGCGGCGAGCAGCGAGTGACCGCCGAACTCGAAGAAGTCGTCGTCCATGGACAGCGGGTCGCGCACCCCCAGGACCTCAGCGACCAGGCCCCGCACCAGTTCCTCGGCCTCGTTGCGCGGCTGCCGGCCGCCCTCGGTCGGGACGGGGCCGACCTCCGGCAGGGCGGCCCTGTCGATCTTCCCGTTGGGGGTCAGCGGCAGCCGGTCCAGTACGACGAAGCGGGCCGGGACCATGTGCTCGGGCAGCCGCTCCCGCAGCCAGGCCCGCAGGCCGTCCGGCGCCGGCGCGGCCGCGGGGCTCCCCGGGACCGCCGTCACGTACGCGATCAGCTGTCCGTCCGAGTGGACCAGGGTGGCCTGGGTGATCTGCGGGTGGGTGGTGAGGGTGGTTTCGATTTCGGTGGGTTCGATGCGGAAGCCGCGGATCTTGATCTGGGTGTCGGTGCGGCCGGTGTAGTGGAGGTTGCCGTGGGTGTCCCAGTGGGCCTGGTCGCCGGTGCGGTAGAGGCGGCTGCCGGGGGGTCCGTACGGGTTGGGGACGAAGTGGGTGGCGGTGGTGGTGGGTTGGGCGAGGTAGCCGTGGGCGATGCCGTCGCCGGCCAGGTACAGCTCCCCGGTGGTGCCGGGAGGGGAGGGCCGCAGCCTCGCGTCCAGCACGTAGGCGTGCTTGTTGATGAGCGGTCGGCCGATGGGCAGGGGGCCCTGGACCTCGGGGGTGGGTTCGATGGTGTGGGTGGTGGTGAAGCCCATGGATTCGGCGGGGCCGTAGCCGTTGGTGATGGTGAGGTGGGGGTGGAGCCGCTGGAGGCGGTGGACGTGGGCGGGGGAGGCGGGTTCGCCGCCGGTGTAGACGACGCGGGTGGTGGTGAAGGTCTCCGGGTGCTCGTCGGTGAGGTAGTTGAACAGGCTGGAGGACAGCTGGAGCATCGTCACGCGGTGTTTCTGTGCCAGCTCCGACAGCACCGCCGGCTCGGGGCGCTGTCCCGGTTGGAGAACGGTGCTTCCGCCGTGGAGCAGTGCTCCCCAGAATTCGAGGCTGAAGGCGTCCCACGACACGGGCGAGCACTGGAGGAAGGTCTCACCGGGGCCGAAGCTCGCGTAGGTCTGGGCGGTGAGGGTGGAGACCAGGTTGCGGTGCGAGGACAAGATCCCCTTCGGCCGGCCCGTCGACCCGGACGTGAACATCACGCACGCCACGTCCTCCCACGACAACCCCACCCCGGGATTCGTGCCTTCCGCCGCCGCGACCACGGCCGCCTCCGCGTCCAGCCGCACCACCCGCCAGGGACCGGTGAGACGGGAGTGGTGGCCGCCGTCCGTGACGAGGACGGCCAGTCCGGCGTCGTGGGCGGTGCGGGTGAGGCGTTCGTCGGGGAACTCGGGGTCGAGGAGGGCGTAGCCGGCGCCGGTCTTGGTGACGGCCAGCAGGGCGACGGCGAGGTCGGTGCCGCGGTCGAGGAGGATCCCGGCGAGGTCGCCGCGCCCCAGACCCCGGGCGATGAGGTGATGGGCGAGCCGGTTGGCGCGGGCGTTCAGCTCCCCGTACGAGAGCTCCTGCCCGCCGAACACGACCGCGCGGGCGCCGGGCCGCAACCGGGCCTGCTCCTCGAAACGGTCGACCAGGGTGGCCCCGCCGGTCTCCACCCGGATCCCGGTCCACTCCTCCAACACCTGTCGGCGCTCCACCGTACCCAGCAACTCAAGTTCGCTCAGCGGTAGTTCGGGTTCGGCGAGTACCGACTCCACGAACCGCAGGAAACGGTCCTGGTGCCCTGCCACCGCCTCCAGGTCGCACACCTCGGGCGCCGCGTCGAAGTCGATCCGCAGCCCGCCCTCCGGACCGAGGTCGTACACCCCCACCGCCAGGTCCTCGACCGGGCCGTTGCTCATGTTGTGCTGCGTCGTCGGCAGACCGCAGAACCGCATCCCCGGGGTGAACGCCATGATGTTCACCAGCGGCGCCGTGATCCGCCGGTCCGTCTCGCCCAACCCCAGATCGCGGCACATGTCCTCGTACCGGGTGCGCTGCCGCGCCAGACCCTGCCGCGCCTCGGCGACCACCGTCGCCAGCAGCTCGCCCGTCGTCCCCTGCGCCCGCACGGGCACCCGCAGCGGGATGACGTTCGACAGCATGGCCGGCGTACGCCGCGCCAGATCCGTGCGCCGACCGGTCACCGGCAGCCCCAGCACCGGCTCGGGGCTGCCGGAAACCCGGTGCACGTACGCCCCGACCAGCGCGATCACCAGCATCGTCCACGGCGCCCGGTGCGCCCGGGCCACCTGCCGCAGCCGCTCCGCCCGGTCCGGCGACAGCAGCACGGTCCGCCGTACGAAGGGCAGCGCGCCCGGCGCCGTCCGGCCCGAGCGGCCCTCGCCGAGGCGCGGGGTCTGCGGCAGCTCCGCGAGGTGTGCCGCCCAGTGGGCCCGCTCCGCGGCCGCCTCCGGGGACACCCGATGCGCCGCGTCCTCCTCCAGTACGTCAGCCAATGTCCCGAACGGGGTGGGCCCCCAGGGTTCGCCCGCGGCCCCCCGCTCGTACAGCTCGACCAGCCGCCGGTCCAGCAGCGCCACGCCCATGCCGTCGACCACCAGGTGGTGGAACGCGTGGAAGTAGAACCACCGCTGCTCACCGCCGCCGGTGGTGCCCGCCTTGAGCAGGGCGTGCCGGGTCAGCCAGTCACCGGCCAGGTCGAAGGGCCGGGCCAGCTCCTCGGCCATCCACGCGCCGGCCGCCCCCACGGGATCCGCGGCGTCCCCGAAGTCGCGGAATTCCAGCCGGCGGCCCGCCGGTTCGGGGTGCAGCAGCTGCCACAGCCCGCCGTCCTCGTCGGATCCGGTGCCCCGCACGCGCAGGACGTCCGCCTCCCGGGCGAGCTGCTGCCAGGCGCGGGCCAGCAGCTCCGGGTCCAGCGGCCCGACCAGCTCCCGGTACTCGCCGATGTTGTAGCGGCAGCCCGAGGCGTCGAGTCCGTGGGCCATCCAGATGTCGCGCTGCGCCGCCGACAGGGGCAGCCGCACAGCGGCCGGCCCGTGCGCGCTGCTGCGTTCGGACGCGGTGGGGGACATGCGGATGCTCCTCGCGAGGGGGTGGCGGGGGTGGGAAGTCGGCCGCCCGACGGGGCGGTGTTCCGGCTGTACGTCATCCAACCGGCGGTCCGCCCCGCGGGCGGCAGTTGCTCCGGCACTCCGGCAGCAGTTGGGCGGCAGGAAGAGCGACGGGCACGGCCCGTCGGGACAACGCGGCGGGCGCGCCCCGGCGGCGTCAACTCGGCTCGTGCAGGCCTCTTTGGTGACCAGACCTCCCGGAGGGACACTCGGGCGAGGGGCGCCGCGCCGTCCGCTCCCGCGAACCGCCGGCGGCCGGGCGCGGGCCGGCGGGCCGGGGGCCCCGCTAGTGCTGTGGCCGGAAAGGTTTGCCGGGTCGCGGTGTTCGGTGCGGTGCATCGCAAGGCGGAGGGCCGCGGTTCGTACTGGACGTACTTCCGTGGTCCGACAACGCGGCGAGGTGCCGTGCCGGGCGCCGCGACCCGGTGGACCTTTCCGGTCACAGCACTAGGGAGCGAGCGCGGTCGCCGCTCCGGAGCTGTCGCGGATCGCGGACCGGACGAGGCCCAGGACCCGGAAGCGGGAGCCGCCGCTCTCGTGTGCGGCCCGGACGGCGCCCGCGATCAGCAACTCCCGCAGCATCCGACCCGACTCGGGCAGGCTGCGACCGGTCAGGACGGTGATGCCCGTCAGATCGAACTCGGCGCCGTCGCAGCCCGCCCCGACCTCCGGGACCCGCGCGCACAGGGCGTCCAACAGCTCCCGGGCCCCCGCCGACAGGCGGCCCAGCCGGTGGCGCAGGGCCATCCGGAAACGGTCCGCGCCCGCACCCCCGCCGAGGTGGTCGAGGAGCGCCACCGGATCGGAGTCCAGGCCCCGGCACAGCGTCGCCAGATCGCACACCACCAGCCAGGACGCCGCCGAGGCGAGCGCCCCCGGATGCCCGTCGAGCCGCCGGCACAGCCGGGCCACCAGCTCCATGTCGACCGGCCCGGGAGCGAACTCCGGCCGCACGCGCCGTACGTGGTCCAGGAACACCCGCACCGCGGGGGAACCGGCGTCCACCGCGCCCTCGGCCGGTACCTCCAGCGGAGCCAGCAGGAAGATCCGCTCGCCCGGCACCTCCCACGGCTGCTCCGAGGTGATCAGTAGGCGCAGTCCCGGGCAGGCCCGCAGTAGTCCGGTCAGCCCGTCGCACCGCTCCGGGGTCACGGGCGCCCCGTCCAGCACGAGCAACACCCGCTGCTCACCCACCAGCTCCGCGAGCGCCGCCACCCCGAACCCGGCCACGCCGAACCCGGCCACCCCGAACCCGGCCGCGCCGACCCCCGGGAGCAGCGGCCCGTCCGGCCCCACGGCGATCCCGTCCCGCCCCGGCGGGCCGCACAACTCGGCCACGGCCCCGGCCACCCGATCCGACAACTCCCCGTCGCCGTGCGCCAGATAGTCGGCCGACGCGCCCGGGAACCCGTACCAGAGCACCGGCATCCCGGCGCCGTGCACCCGCTCGGCCACCTCCAGGGCCAACCGCGTCTTGCCCACCCCGCCCAGCCCCACCAGATGCACCAGCCGCTCGGTACCCGACAGCAACTCCCGCACCAGGACGCCCGTTTCGGCGTCCCGGCCCGGCATCGCGTGCAACGCGGTCGGTGGCGCCGGAGGCTGCGCCCAGCACATCCCGCCGGCCCGGCCCTGCTGGGCGGCGGCCTCCAGCGCGGCCCGCGCCCGCTGCCCCAGCCGCAGGGCGTCGGCCATCAGCCGTACGGTGTCGGGGCGGGGCCGTCTGGCCTTGCCCTGCTCCAGATCGCGGATGGCCCGCACGCTGATCGTCGACAAGTCGGCCAACTCCCGCTGTGTGAGCCCGATCCGCAGCCGGTGGGCCCGTATCAGGGCTCCCACCCGGGAGGTCTCCTGCGGGGGCGCCGCGGGGATGCCGTGGCGCCGGTCCGTGCTCGTGTCCGTGGTGGTATCGGTGTTCATGGGCGCTCCCGGGGACGGTGAGGGAGAACGACAGGGCCAGGGGTGACGGCCCGGTTCCTGTTCCCCATCCTCAGCAGGGCGCTATCGCGTTGGCATCACCCCACGAACAGCGTCCGCCCCGTCGGCCCTATCGGCACTCCGGACCGCCACGAGCATCCCGTGATAGCGCGGCGATAGGGGCACGGCCGGTCCGGGGATTCCGGCCGTTCCTACGTTGGTGTCCAGAAAGAAGGAAGCGCCCCGGAAGCCCCCGGAGCGCACCGATGAAAGGACCCGACATGACCGTCTCCCACGCCCTGCGCACCGCCTTCGTCACCGTCGCCCTCGCCGGAACGACCGTCCTCGGAGCCCAGGCCGCCCACGCCGCCGGTGCGAGCGCCGTCACCACCCTCGGCGCCGGCCCGCAGGCCGTTCCGGCGGCCGGCGCCTCCACCAACACCAACCCGTGGGACTGACCCCGACCCCGCCCGACGCCCCGCGCGGGGACGGCGGGACCGGGCCCCGGACACCACGGGACCCGGCGGACGGTCAGACCCCGGCGGCGGACCCCGCCGCCGGCGCGCGCACCACGGCCACGGCCGGCCCCGGCACCGCGGGCAACAGGCCCGGCAGGGCCCCGAGAGGGACCCCGACCGCGGCGGGAGCGATCCCGATCACCGCGCCGCCCGCGCCCGGCTGCGCCCCCGCCGTCGCAGACACGCCCAGCATCTTCTCGGCCTCGGCCAGTTCGGGCTCCATCCGCCGGTCGCGGAAGGCCCGTACCGCACTTTCCAACAGCTCCCGGGACCGCGACCGCTCCCCGGCACCCCCGCTCGCCACGAGCAGCCGCGCCAGGTCGAGCCGTACCAGCGCGGCGCCGCCCTGGTCCATGATCTGCTCCCGCACCGAGAGCGCCTGCGCGTAGAACCCGCGAGCCGCCTCGCACCGGCCCATCTCGGCGTGCGCGTGCCCCAGGTCCCGCAACAGGTGCCCCTCGCCGATGACGTCCCCGCTGTCCCGGCACAGTTCCAGCACCTCGGTGAACGTCGTCACCGCCCGCTCGTGCTCGCCCTGCCCCTGGAGCAGCTGGCCCGCCCGCCGCAGCGTGCGTGCCTGACCGCCGGTGTACCCCACCGAACGGTAGATGCCGAGCGCCTCGTCGAGACGGCTCTGCGCGGCCGACGTCTGCCCGCGCCGCATCCAGATGTGCGCGCTCTGCGTCAGGACGATGGCTCGCCCCACCACGTCACCGGCCCGGTCGAAATCCCGCAACGCCCGGTCGTACAGCGTCAGCGCGTGGTCCTCGTTGCCCCGCATCCGTTCCAGCAACGCCAGGTCGCGGTGGCACAGCGCCAGCCCCTGCCGCTCGCCCAACTCCTCGAACAGGCCGAGCGCCTGCGTCAGCGCGGCCCGGGACTCCTCGCTCTGACTGCGCCCGAGGTAGAGCACGCCGAGCGAGCTGAGCAGGGCCGCCGTGCCCCGGGTGTTGCCGGCCGACCGCGCGCACTGCAGGGCCAGTTGGTGCGTACGCTCCCAGTCGTCGAAGTAGCCCCGTCCCTCGAACAGGGTGGCCAGCGTCGTCGCCAGGTCCCAGCACAGCTCGTCCATCCCCGCCCCGGCCGCGTGCTCCACGGCCTGCACCAGATTCGCGTGCTCGCTGTCGAGCCACTCCAACGGATCCACCAACAGCTCGTCCACACAACCCTGCGGCGGCTCCCAGCGTGGCGCGCCGCCGTGCAGGACGGTGAAGTCCCCGCCGTAGATGCGCCGGTGGGCCTGCTCGGCCAGCGACATCCAACCGCCGAGCATCCGGGCCGTCGCCGCCCGCTGGTCGGCCGGATCGTGGTGCGCCGCCAACTGCTCCCGGGCGAAGACCCGGATGATCTCGTGGAAGCGGTAGCGGAACCCACCCGTGGACTCCATCCCGACGACGTCCAACATCTGTACGTCGACCAGCGGCTCCAGCAGATCGGAGGCGAAGGGCCGGGGATCGTCGAGCAGCGGCCCCGCCAGCCAGCCCGGCAGCGTCGGGCCCTGCGCGAGGCTCAACAGCCGAAACAGGCGGCGGTCCTCCGAGGCGAGCCCGTCGTGGGTGAGCGAGAGGCTGGCCCGCATCGTCATCTCGCCGTGGGTCAGCTCGTCCAGCCGGTGCCGCTCGTTGGCGAGGCGGTGCACCATCGACGCGAGCGTCCAGTGCGGACGCGCCGCCAGCCGGGCCGCGACGATCCGCAGGGCGAGCGGCAGCCCGCCCACGGTCCGGATCAGCGCCTCGGCGGCGACGCCCTCGGCGGCCACCCGCTCCGCCCCGATCACCCGCACCAGCAGCTCCACGGCGTGCCCGGTGCTCATCACGTCGAGCTCCACCCGGTGCGCCCCGGGCAGGCCCGTGAGCCGGACCCGGCTGGTCACCAGGACGGCGCAACTGTTGCTCCCCGGCAGCAGCGGCCGGATCTGACTCTCCGACCCGGCGTCGTCCAACACCACCAGGACCCGCCGGGAGGCGAGCAGCGTCCGGTACATCTCGGCGCGCTCGTCCTGCGATTCGGGGATCACGGGGCCCGGGATGCCGAGCGCGCGCAGGAACCGGCCGAGCACCTCGCCGGAGGTGGCCGGGGTGCCGGTACCGCGCAGGTCGCAGTACAACTGGCCGCCGGGGAAAGCGGAATCGCCGAGCCGGTGCGCGATGTGCGTGGCCAGGGTGGACTTGCCGGTGCCCGGCTTGCCGACGATCACGGCCAGTCCGACGGCCCGACGGGTGCCGTCGCCGAGCAACGCCCGTTCGATGTTCTGGATCCGCTCCTCGTCGCCCACGAAGTCCGAGGTGTCGGCCGGTAGCTGACGGGGCGTCTCCTCACGGTACGGACCCGCCTGCGCGGGCCCCCCGTACGCCCCGCCGGGTCTCTCCACCCCGCCGGCGCCCCACGACCCGCTCGGCGCCCCCGACCCCGGGGCGCCCGATGCCGCCGCCGACCCGGCGCGGTCGTCGGGGCGGTCCGCGCCGAAGGCCACCGCGTCGGCGCGGTCGTCCCGTCGGGAGTCCGTGCCGAGGAAGGCCGCCGCGTCGGCTCGGTCGTCGGGGTGGGACCCCGCGCCGAGGAAGGCCACCGCGCGGGCGTCCCCGCCGGACGCGGGCGCGCCGCGGGGGCGGGCGCCGCCTGGGCGGTCCGATCCGGACGGGCCCGCCGCCGGCGCCGCCCCGCCGGCGTCGCCCCCGCCCGCCGACGCTTCCGCGCCGCCGGGGGCTGCGCCCTGCGGGGTCCGCGCGCCGGCGCCGGGGTCCGTCGGGCCGGCGAGCAGCGCGCCGACGAGGGCGCCCCCGAGGGCGTCCGCCCCGCCGGGCCGGCCCGGCAGGGCCGGGAACCGCGATGCGCCACCACCGGGTGAGCCCGCGTCGAATCCGCCCCCCGTCGGGCCGCCGCCACCGGGTCGGCCCGCGTCGGGGTCCGTCGGGGCGCCGCCCCCGGGCACGTCCCGGCCCGGACCCCGCGCACCGACATCCGGACCTTCCGGAGCGGCGCCGTCGCCCGGCAGGCCCGACGAAGCCGGGCCACCACCCCGGCCGTAGCCGTCCGGGGCCTCCGCCCGGACCGAGCCGGCGTCCGGGCGGCCGTAGCTCCCCGAGCCCTCCGACCCGCCCGGGCCGCCGCCGTAGCCCTCCGACCCGCCCGGGCCGCCGCCGTAGCCCTCGGACCCGCCGGAGCCTCCCGGGCCCCCCGCTGCCGCCGACACCCCACCGGCGTGCCCCGCCTGCCCGGCGCCGTCCGGATCCGGCCCCTTTCCGGGAGTCGCCCCGGGAAACGGCACCGGCGGGACGTCGCCCGAGAGGATGGCCCGTTCCAACTGCCGCAGCTCGCCGCCGGGCTCCAGTCCGAGTTCCTCCACGAGGAGTTCCCGTCCGACCCGGTAGCTCTCCAGCGCCTCGGCCTGCCGGCCCGAGCGGTACAGGGCCAGCATCAGCTGCCCGCGCAGCCGCTCCCGCAGCGGGTGGACCCGTACCAGCAACTGGATCTCGCCGACGAGTTGATGGTGCCGGCCCAGGTCGAGTTCGAGATCGATCCGGGTCTCGGCGGCCGTCAGCCGCTCCTCGTCCAACTGCAGGGCCTTGCTGCGCAGCGTCTCGCTCGACACCCCGCTGAGGCAGTCGCCCTGCCACAACTCCGCCGCCGCGAGCAGCAGTTCCACCGCCCCGGCCCGCTCCGCCCGCTTGCCGAGGGTGCGCGCCTCCGCGACCCGGCGGCCGAAGATCGCCGCGTCGACGAGATCGCCCTCCGTCTTGAGGGCGTACCCCGGCGGCCGGGTGGTGATGGCGGCGGCGATCCGCGCCGTGGAGAACAGCTTGCGCAGCCGTGACACGCAGATCTGCACCTGCGTGCGGGCCGTGTCCGGTGGCTCGTCGTCCCAGATCAGGTCGACCAGGTAGTCGGTACTGACGACCCGGTTCGCCTCAAGCAGCAGGGCGGCCAGAATGACCTCCTGCCGCCCCGGGGGAATCCTGACCGGCCCGAAGGGGCCGGTCACCTGTAACGGTCCGAGGATGCGGAACACCACCGTGTCCGGGGTGTGCGGAACCCCGCCGGGCGAAACGGTCATGAGACTCCCAGCTGGAGGCACGCCAGTGAACGGGTGGAGCGCGGGGTCAGTCTCCCCGAACACCTCTCCGGTTGTCCATGGTGTGGAGATTGCGTGGTGGTGAAGCGTGATAGGCAAGGGATAGCCCCGAGTTGTGGATCGGGAGGAAGGTGGGGCCGTCGGCACCCGGAGGGGGTGCGGCCGTACGAAAGGACTGCCCATGACCAGTCGGCACGCCGGGCGGGTACCGCCCAGTCGCGTCGTCACCGACTCCGGGGTCGACCACGTACGGCTCGCCTACGACTACTTGGACGCCGGCGACCTCGACGGCTACGGCTCGCTCCTGCACGCCGGCACCCTCGGCACCGACCTCGAATGTCCCCGACCGGCCGGGGTCCGCCACCACATCAACCGGATCGTCGCCGACGGGGACTGCGTGGTCGTGATGGGCCGCCTGTCGCCCCAACAGAGCGAGTTCGTGGACGTGTTCACCCTCTCGGCCGAGGGCATGCTGCGGGCCTGTCGCCGCTACTACCGCTGACCCGACCGGTGGCCCGTGCACACGGGCCGGCATCCTGGGGCCCACCGAAGCACCCCGAGGCGCCGCCGGACCACGGCCGAAGGCGCAGCACGGCCGAAGACGCACCACGCCGCACCACGCCGCACCACGCCACGCCGCACCACGCCGCACCGCACCCAGGAGCCCCGGTTGTCCCGTCCGCACGAAGCACCGCCCTCCCGCCACATCGCGTTCGAGCGCCTGCACAACTTCCGTGACCTGGGCGGCTACCGGACGGCCGACGGACGCACCGTCGTCAGCGGTGTGCTCTACCGCTCCGACAACCTCGCGAAGCTCGAAGGCGCGGACTGGGAGCGGTTCCTCGGACTGGGCGTGCGGACCGTCATCGACCTGCGCTACCCCTGGGAGATCGAGCGGCGCGGCCGGGTGCCCGAGGCGCACCTGTTCACCTGGGCCAACCACAGCATCGAGCACCGGCCCTACGACCAGGCCGAGATCGACCCGGACACCGACCCCTGGCGCTACCTCGCCGACCGGTTCGCCGAGGTGGCCGAGGACGGCGTCGTGGAGATCCGGGAGGCCATCGAGCTCATCGCCGAGGGCCCCGGCCCCACCGTGTTCCACTGCGCCTCGGGCAAGGACCGCACCGGGCTCATCGCCGCCTTCGTCCTCACCCTCCTGGACGTCCCGCAGGAGGAGATCCTCGCCGACTTCGCGCTGACCGAGCTCGCCACCGAGCGCCTCGTCGCCGACTGGCGGGCCGCGCACCCCGGCCGCACCCTGCGCTGGCCCTCCTACGGGCGGGCCCCGGCCGGCGTCATGGCCCTCGTCCTCGCGGACCTGGCGACCCGCTACGGTTCCCCCTCCGCGTACCTCACCGGCCCCGTCGGCATCACCCCCGCCACCCAAACCCGCCTCCGGGAGCGCCTGCTCACCCCCCTCCCGGACCGGGTCTGACGCGACCGGCGCCCGACGGGCCCGAGGGGCGCGGCGGCGCCGCTCGCTCCGGTCACTCCGGCCGCAGGGCGTCCGCGATCCCCTCGGCGACCTCGCTCGTGGTGAGGTAGCGCAGCAGGGAGTGGCCGCCGAGGACGAAGCGGCTCAGGCCCGCGTTGACCACGAGCCGGTCCTCGACGCGGTCGCCGAAGAGCGGCCCCAGCTTCTTCACCAGCGCGACGGGGTCCTCGTCGGCCGCCACGTTGATCCAGCGCGCCACGTTCGGCCACGGCGCGGCGTCATCGCCCCCCGGCCCGGGCGCGAGCCGCTCCCGGACCGCGCGGATGCCCAGCGGCGAGCCCAGGGTGATCAGGGTGTCGACGTTCCACTCCGGGTGGTCGGCGCGGAGCGCCTCGTACGCGACGACCGAGCCGAGGGAGTGCGCGACGACGACCCGGGTGTCGGGGGTGACCACCCGGGCGAAGCGCTCCTGGGCGCAGGCGCGGACCGTGTCCTGTTCGTCGAGGTAGCGCCGCACCTGCCGGACGAGCCGGATCACCACCCGGGCCGGCGGCAGGCCCAGCGCGGGGGAGGACTCCAGCCTGCGCAGCGCGGCCTGGGCCACGCCCCTGCCGCCGGCGGGGGGCGCGTCGAGTCCCGAGGCGATGGCCTCCAGCAGTTCGTGCTCCAGCGGATCGCGCACGTCCTCCTCGCGCAGGGGCGGGATGAGCGCGAACTCGTCCTCTTCGGTGGTCGGGCCCTTGGCGCCCAGGCTGCGGTAGCAGTTGCCGTAGTACACGGCCGACACCTGCTCCGGGGGCGGGACCGCCACCGCGGTGTCGTTCATGCCCAGTCGCAGGGCCTCGTACCAGGCGCTGAGCTCGGTCTCGCGGTGCTTGTACTGGTAGCCGATGCCATGGCACATCACGACTCGGGACACGCGTACCACCCCCCTCGGTGCCCGGGAAGTATAGGGAGGTCGGCCCGGGCGGCGGGCGTCTTTCGCGCCGAAGCGCCCGCGCGGGCCGGCGGGCGGGGTGCGGGCGCGTTCCGGGGCCGGCGGCGTGGTTCCGGATCATGTGACAACCATTACATTGGCCCCATCGGTGACCCTTTTGGGTGATCCTGGATGTCCGGAATGGTCATCTATGGGCTGCTGTCGCGGCCCACGCCCGCCCCACGATCGGCGGTGCCGGAGGGAAACGTATGGGACGCGCGGGCAACAGGACGGTCAACTGGCGGATCGCCCTCTCGGTGGTGGGCGGCGCGGCCGTGCTCGGGTTCGGCGGCCTGTACGTGACCGGCCTCGTCGCCGGCTCGGACGTCGACCGGGGCACCTTCGTCCGCGGGGTGGACATCGGCGGCATGAGCCGCGAGCAGGCGCTGCGGACCCTGGACCGCGACCTCGGCCCCCTCGCCGCCGCCCCCGTCGCGATGGAGATAGGCGACCGCGTCGAGGAGGCCGCTCCCGGCGGCCTCGGACTGTCCCTGGACACCCGGGCCACCGTGGACGCCGCCGTCCGCTCCGGATACGCCCCCACCGCCGTCATCGGCCGGCTCTTCGACTCCGGCGAGCGCCGGGACCTGGAGCCCGTGACCCGGATGAACGAGAGCACCGCCCGGGCGGCCCTCGCCCGCATGGACGAGAGCACCCGGCAGCAGGTCCGCGACGGGGTGGTCGCCTTCGAGAAGGGCGAGGCAAAGGCCGTCGCCCCGCTCCAGGGCGTCGACCTCGTCGAGGACCGCGCCCTCGACACCCTCCGCGCCGGCTACCTGCGGCCCGGCGGCGGCCCCGTCGTGATGCCGGTCGAGCGCACCACCCCGAAGGTCGGGGACGAGGAGACCGGCCGGGCGCTGCGCGAGTTCGCGCGGCCCGCGATGTCGGGCCCCGTCACGCTCACGGTCGCCGGCTCCCGCATACCCATCAGTACGGCCGTCCTAGGCACCCACCTGAAGATGAACCCCGACGACGCGGGACGCCTCGTACCGGCCCTCGACTCCAAGGGCCTGCTCGCCGACCCCGCCGTGGCCCGGCCGGTCCGGGCGGCCACGCCGACCCCGCGTGACGCCACGCTGAGCACCGACGGGAACGGCCGCGTCGTCGTCGCCGACCAGGGCCGCACCGGACAGCGGGTCACCGACGCGGCCCTCGGCAAGGCCGTCCTGCCGCTGCTGACCCGCACGGGCGCCGCCCGAAGCGGCGAGGTCGACACCGTCGCCGTCCAACCGGACCTGACGAGCGCCGAGGCGCAGCGCCTGGGGATCAAGGAGAAGCTCTCCTCCTTCACCGTCGAGTTCCCGTCCGCCCCGTACCGCACCACGAACATCGGCCGCGCCGTCGAGCTGATCAACGGCTCCGTCGTCCTCCCCGGCGAGGAGTGGAGCTTCAACCGCACGGTCGGCGAGCGCACCCCCGAGAACGGCTTCGTCGACGGAATCATGATCAACGACGGCCGGTACGTGAAGTCCCCGGGCGGTGGCGTCTCCGCCGTGGCCACCACCATGTACAACGCCGCGTTCTTCGCCGGAGTCAAGACCGTCGAGCACGGCGCGCACTCCTTCTACATCGAGCGCTACCCCGAGGGCCGCGAGGCCACGGTCGCCTGGGGCACCCTCGACCTGCGCTGGGTCAACGACACCGGGCACGCCCTGTACGTCCGGGCGCAGTCCACCGACACCTCGCTGACCATCAGCCTCCTGGGCACGAAGAAGTACGACGAGGTCCGCGCCACCAAGGGGCCCCGCACCCAGGTCACCCCGCCCGCGAAGATCCAGGGCAGCGGGCCCACCTGCGAGGTGCAGACCCCCCTCGAAGGCTTCGACGTCTCCGTCGGCCGCGTCTTCCTCCAGGGCGGCCGCGAGGTCAAGCGCGAGGAGACGAAGACCCACTACACCCCGCGCGACGAGGTCACCTGCGCCCCGCCCGCCGGGCAGAACCCGCAGCCGCCGGCCGCCCCGGTGTCGCCCGACCCGGTCCCGCCGGTGACCTCCACCGCGGGCTCCCCCCTGACGACGACGGCCGCCGGCCCGACCGCGCGCTGAGCCCCGGCGCGCCCCGGGCCCGACCCCCGGGGTGACGGATCCGGCGCGGATCGCGCGGTTCGGGCGCCCCGGGCGGCCGGAGGTGCTACAACTGGGTTCGTGACCTTTCTCTGCCACCCGTGCCGGGCACGTCGGTGCGGTCACTGCTAGGCAACCGGTTCAAGAGCGTCGCCGGACAGGTGTTCATCCTCCAGGTGGCGATCGTGGTGTTGCTCGCCGCCGGATCGCTGCTGGCGCTCGTGCTCCAGTCGCGACACGACATCGACCGCGAGGCGCGCAACAGGTCGGTCTCCGTGGCAGAGACCTTCGCGCACTCCATCGGACTCCGGGCGGCCCTGGAATCCCCGAACCCCTCCGCCGTGCTGCAACCGCTCGCCGAGAGCACCCGCAAGGCCGCCGGCGTCGACTTCATCGTCGTCATGGACACCAACGGGATCCGCTACAGCCATCCCCAGCCCGACCGCATCGGGAAACGGTTCGTCGGCACGATCGAACCCTCCCTGGCCGGGCAGGTGCACACCGAGAGCGTGCAGGGCCCCCTCGGCAAGGAGATCCAGGCGATCGTCCCGGTCACGGCGCCCGACGGCCGGGTCGTCGGACTGGTGTCGGCGGGCCTGACCGTGAAGAACGTCAGCGGGGTCGTCGACCGCCAGCTCCCCGTCATCCTGCTGGCCATCGCCATCGGCCTGGCCCTGGCCACCGTCGGAACCTGGCTGATCAGTCGACGGCTGCGCCGCCAGACCCACGGGCTCGGCACCCAGGAGATGACCCGGATGTACGAGCACCACGACGCGGTGCTCCACGCCGTCCGCGAGGGGGTGCTCATCACCGACGGCGAGGGGCGCCTGCTCCTGGCGAACGACGAGGCCAAACGCCTCCTCGGGCTCCCCGACGACGCCGACGGCCGCCACCTGGGCGACGTACCGGGCCTGGACCGGCGGATGGCCGACCTGCTGCTGTCCGCCCGGGTCGCCACCGACGAGGTGATCGAGAGCGGCGACCGCCTGCTCGTCGTCAACCAACGGCTCACCCACCCCGGCGGCCGGCCCGAGGGCACCGCCGTGACCATCCGCGACTCCACCGAGATGCAGATCCTGACCACCCGCGCCGAGACGGCCCGGCGGCGCCTGAAACTGCTCTACGACGCGGGCGGCGACATCGGCACCAGCCTGGACGTCGTCCGGACGGCGGAGGAACTCGCCGCCGTCGCCGTTCCCCGCTTCGCGGACTACGTCACCGTCGACCTGGCCGATCCCGTCCTCGTCGGCGACGAACCCGGCCCCGACGCCGACATGCGGCGCACCGCCGTCAGCGGCATCCGCGCCGACCACCCCCTCTACCCCCGCGGCCTGCTGATCGACTTCCTGCCCTCCACCCCCCAGGCCCGCGGCTACGGCACCGGCCGGGCGGAACTGGTGCCCGACCTGTCCGACGCGCCGGGCTGGCAGGCCCAGGACCCCGAGCGGACCCGGGCCATCGTCGACTTCGGCATCCACTCCCTGATCGCCGCGCCGCTGCGGGCCCGGGGCGTCGTGCTCGGCGTGGTCAACTTCTGGCGCTCGCAGAAGCCCGAGCCGTTCGACGAGGACGAGCTGTCGCTGGCCGAGGAACTCGTCGCCCGCGCGGCCGTCAGCATGGACAACGCCCGCCGCTACACCCGGGAACACGCCCTCGCCGAGACCCTCCAGCGCAGCCTGCTGCCCCGCGCCCTGCCCGAGCAGAGCGCGGTGGACGTCGCCCACTTCTACCTGCCCGCCCAGTCCGGGGTGGGCGGCGACTGGTTCGACGTGATCCCGCTGCCCGGCAGCCGCGTCGCCCTGGTCGTCGGGGACGTCGTCGGGCACGGCCTGCACGCCGCCGCCACCATGGGCCGGCTGCGCACGGCCGTCCACAACTTCTCCTCCCTCGACCTGCCGCCCGACGAGATCCTCGCCCGCCTCGACGACCTCGTGCAGCGCATCGACCACGACGGGGACGGCGGCGACGGCGGCGTCCTCGGCGCGACCTGCCTGTACGCCGTCTACGACCCGGTGTCCCAGCAGTGCACCATGGCCCGCGCCGGACACCTGCCGCCGCTGCTGGTCGCCCCCGACGGCTCGACGGAGATCGTGGAGCTGCCGGCCGGACCACCGCTGGGCCTGGGCGGCATGCCGTTCGAGACGGCCGAGTTCAAGCTGGCCGAGGGCAGCCAGCTCGTCCTGTACACGGACGGGCTGGTCGAGGAACGCACCCGGGACATCGCCGAGGGCCTCGAACTGCTGCGCCGCGCGCTCAGCCACCCCGACCGCGATCCCCACGAGAGCTGCCGGGCCGTGCTCGACCTGCTGCTGCCCGACCGGCCCACCGACGACGTGGCCCTGCTCATCGCCCGGACCCGGACCCTGGGCCCGGACCGGGTCGCCCAGTGGGAGGTGCCGTTCGAGCCGAGCGCGGTCGGCGTCCTGCGCGGCGCGGCGGCCCGCAAGCTCGACGAGTGGGGCCTCGAAGAGCTCTCCTTCGCCACCGAACTGATCCTCAGCGAGCTGATCACCAACGCCCTGCGGCACGGCACCGCCCCGGTACGCGTACGGCTGCTGCACGACCAGGCCCTGACCTGCGAGGTCTGGGACGGCAGCAGCACCGCCCCCCACCTGCGGTACGCGGCCACCACCGACGAAGGGGGACGCGGCCTGTTCCTGGTCGCGCAGCTCAGCGAGCACTGGGGCACCCGCTACACCCCCGAGGGCAAGGTCATCTGGGCCGAACAGACCCTCCCCGGCAGCGCGGGCAGCCCCGGCGCCCCGGAACCGGCGCTGGCCGCGTTCCTGGACGTGGACCCGATCTGAGCCGTCCCGCACGGGCGCCGGCGTCGTCCGGCACCGTCCGTTAACGGACACGCCACCGAGGGTTCAACGAGAAAATCCTTGATGTCGCACTACAATGGCAGGTTGTTTGGCGCCGGACCGGAACAACCCGGGCAGACCTGGGCTCCGCCGGCGACCCGGACCCATCCGGGAGCGAAGACGCGAGGGCCGATGGCAGCCACACCGGAGCACGGTGAACTCACTCTGCTCGACGACGGGACCGCAGGGGCCGACACCCCCGGCGCGCCCGGCAAGTCCGCCCTGTTCACGGCCGGACCCGCTGCCCCCGTACGCACCCTCGTCGACGTGTTCGAAGCCTCCGTGCGGGCCCACCCCGACGAGCTCGCCCTGGACGACGGCACCTCCCGGCTCACCTACCGGGCCCTGGCCGCCGACGTCGAACGCCGCAGGCGGGCCCTGGCCGCCGCCGGCGTCGGGCTCGGCGACCGGGTCGGGGTCCGCGTTCCGTCCGGCACCAACGAGCTGTACGCGGCCGTCCTCGCGGTCCTCGCCGCCGGCGCCGCCTACGTACCCGTCGACGCCGAGGACCCCGACGAGCGCGCCGAGCTGGTCTTCGGCGAGGCCGGCGTCCGGGCCGTCCTGGGCGCCGGGCAGCGCATCGACGTCACCGGGACCACCGGCGAAGGCGCCCCGGCCAGCCGGCCCGGGCCCGAGCACGACGCCTGGATCATCTTCACCTCCGGCTCCACCGGCAAGCCCAAGGGCGTCGCCGTCAGCCACCGCAGCGCCGCCGCCTTCGTCGACGCCGAAGCCGCGCTCTTCCTCACCGAGGAACCCATCGGACCCGGCGACCGGGTCATGGCCGGCCTGTCCGTCGCCTTCGACGCCTCCTGCGAGGAGATGTGGCTCGCCTGGCGCTACGGCGCCTGCCTGGTCCCCGTACCGCGCGCCCAGGTCCGTAGCGGCGCCGACCTCGGCCCCTGGCTGGTGGAGCAGGAGATCACCGTCGTCTCCACCGTCCCGACCCTCGCCGCGCTCTGGGAGTCCGAGAGCCTCAACGAGGTCCGCCTACTGATCTTCGGCGGCGAGGCCTGTCCGCCCGAGCTGACCCAGCGGCTGGTCACCGAGGGGCGCGAGGTGTGGAACACGTACGGGCCCACCGAGGCCACCGTCGTCGCCTGCGCCGCCCTGCTGACCGGCGAGGAACCGATCCGCATCGGCCTCCCGCTGAAGGGCTGGGAACTGGCCGTCGTCGACGAGTCCGGGGAACCGGTGCCCATGGGCGGCAGCGGCCAGCTCGTGATCGGCGGCGTCGGCCTCGCCCGCTACCTCGACCCCGCCAAGGACGCCGAGAAGTACGCCCCGCTGGAATCCCTCGGCTGGGAGCGCGCCTACCGCAGCGGCGACCTGGTCCGCGCCGAACCGGAGGGCCTGGTCTTCCTCGGGCGCGGCGACGAACAGATCAAGCTCGGCGGCCGGCGCATCGAACTCGGCGAGGTGGACACCGCGCTCCAGGCGCTGCCCGGCGTCGCCGGCGCGGCCGCCGCCGTCCGCACCGCGCGCGGCGGCAACCAACTGCTCGTCGGCTACCTCGTCACGCAGGACGGCTGGGACCACGCCGCGGCCGTCGAACGCCTGCGCGCCGAACTGCCCGCCGCCCTGGTACCGCTCCTCGCGCCCGTCGAGACCCTGCCGACCCGCACCTCCGGCAAGGTGGACCGCGACGCCCTGCCCTGGCCGCTGCCCGACGCGCAGCCCACCGGCCCCACCGAGCAGCTGTACGGCACCGAGGCCTGGCTCGCCGAGCAGTGGACCGAGACCCTCGGCGTGGTCGTCGCCGGCGCCGGCGACGACTTCTTCGCGATCGGCGGCAACAGCCTCGCCGCCGCACAGCTCACCACCCGACTGCGCACCCGCTACCCGAGCGCGGCCGTCCTCGACATCTACCAGCAGCCCACCCTGCGCAAGCTGGCCCGACGGCTGGAGAAGTCCGTACAGGACGACGGGGCCACCCGGACCGTCGAGGCCGTCCCGCGCCGCTCCCAGGTGATCCAGACGCTGCTGCTGCTCCCCCTGTTCACCCTGGTCGGACTGCGCTGGACCGTGGCGCTGTTGGCCCTCGGCAACGTCCTGCACCGGTTCGGGGCCTATCCGTGGGCGCCGACCGCCTCGTGGTGGCTCGTCGGCGCGGGCGCCGTCCTGCTGTACAGCCCGCCCGGCCGGCTCGCCATCGCCGCGGGCGGCGCCCGGCTGCTGCTGCGCGGGGTCGCGCCCGGCCGGTACCCGCGCGGCGGCAGCGTGCACCTGAGGCTGTGGACGGCCGAGCGGCTCGCCGAGTGCGCGGGCGCCACCTCGCTCAGCGGATCCTGGCTGGAGCGCTACGCCCGCGCCCTCGGGGCCAAGGTCGGCCCCGAGGTGGACCTGCACTCCCTGCCCCCGGTCACCGGCATGCTCAAGCTCGGCCGCGGCTGCGCCGTCGAGTCCGAGGTGGACCTCTCCGGGCACTGGCTGGACGGGGACCGGCTGGAGATCGGGCCCGTCAAGGTCGGCGCCGGCGCGGTCGTCGGCACCCGCAGCCTGCTCTTCCCCGGTGCCCGCGTCGGCAAGCGCGCCGAGGTGGCCCCCGGCTCCGCCGTCGTCGGGCAGGTCCCGACCGGCCAGCGCTGGGCCGGGGCGCCCGCCCACAAGCTCGGCAAGGCCAAGCGCAACTGGCCCGGCCACCGCCCGCCGCGGGCGTTGCGGTGGCGGGCCATGTACGGGGTCGGCGGCGTGTTCCTGACCGCCCTGCCCGTCCTGGCGGCCCTGCCGGCCCTGCTCGTCGTCAGCCGGTTCGTGCCCGCCGACGCCGGACTCGGACAGGCGCTGCGGGCGGCCCTGCTCGCCGTGGTGCCCGGCGCGCTCGCCTTCGGGCTGGCGTACGCGCTGCTGCTGCTGGTCTCCGTACGCCTGCTCAGCCTCGGCCTGCGCACCGGCAACCATCCGACGCACAGCCGGACCGGCTGGCAGGCCTGGACCGTCACCCAGCTGATGGACCTGTCCCGGGAAACCCTCTTCCCGCTGTACGCCGGGCTGATCACCCCGGTGTGGCTGCGGCTGCTCGGCATGAAGATCGGCCGGGGCGCCGAGGTGTCCACCGTGCTCGCCCTGCCCAGCCTCACCACCGTCGGCGAGGGCGCGTTCCTCGCCGACGATACGCTGACCGCCCCCTACGAGCTGGGCGGCGGCTGGATGCGGATCGGCCCCTCCGAGATCGGCCGCCGCGCGTTCCTCGGCAACTCCGGGATGACCGCCCCGGGCCGCAGCGTCCCCGACGACGGGCTGGTCGGCGTCCTGTCCGCCACCCCGAAGAAGGCCAAGAAGGGCAGCTCCTACCTGGGCCTGCCGCCGGTCAAGCTGCCGCGCTCGGCCGCGGCCGCCGACCGGAGCCGGACCTACGACCCGCCGGCCCGCCTGCTGTGGGCGCGCGGCCTGGTCGAGCTGTGCCGGCTCGTCCCCGTGTTCTGCTCGGCGGCGCTGGCCGTGCTGACCGCGGCCGGGCTCTGCGCGCTGATCACCGCGAGCGGGCTCGGTACCTGGGCGGCCGCGCTGCTGTCCGGGGTGGTGCTGCTCGTCGCCGGCGTGGCCGCCTGCCTCGTCTCCGTCGCCGCCAAGTGGCTGCTCGTGGGCCGGCACCGGACCGGTGAGCACCCGCTGTGGAGCGGCTTCGTGTGGCGCAACGAACTGGCCGACACCTTCGTCGAGGTGCTGGCCGTGCCGTGGCTGGCCGGATCCGTCCCCGGCACGCCCGTGATGGCCCTGTGGCTGCGCGGCCTCGGCGCCCGGATCGGCCGCGGCGTGTGGTGCGAGAGCTACTGGCTGCCCGAGACCGACCTGGTGACCCTGGGCGACGCGGTCAGCGTGAACCGGGGCTGTGTGTTGCAGACCCACCTCTTCCACGACCGGATCTTGAGGACGGATACTGTGGTCCTCCGCGAGGGCGCCACCCTGGGCCCGGGCGGAATCGTCCTGCCCGGGAGCTCGGTCGGAGCCCGCAGCACCCTGGGTCCCGCCTCCCTCGTGATGGCCGGGGAAACCGTCCCCGCCGACACCCGCTGGCTGGGCAATCCGATCGAGGCGTGGCGGTCCTGAGTCCGTACGGCGGCCCGTGCGCCGGCGGGCCCGCCGGGTCCCGGCACGGCACGCCGGCACCCCGGCACGTCGTACGAGCACGTCGCACGAGCACAGCGCAGGGAGCGGAAGCGTCAGTGAACGGCCAGAGGACAGCGGCAACCGACCCGTACTTTCCGGCCAACGGCGATCCCCGTTACCGCGTGCACCGGTACGAACTCGCTCTGGAATACCGGCCCGGTCCCAACCGGCTCGCCGGCACCGCCCGGATCAGCGCGATCGCCGGGCGGGCGCCGCTCACCGAGTTCGCCCTGGACCTCGCCGACTTCAAGGTCGGCCGGATCCTGGTGAACGGCCGGGCCCCGCACTACACCCACCGGAGCGGCAAGCTCCGCCTGCGGCCCGCCAAGCCGCTGCCCGCCGGCGCCGCCTTCACCGTGGAGGTGCAGTGGGCGGGCAACCCCAAGCCCGTGCGCAGCCCCTGGGGCGGCATCGGCTGGGAGGAGCTGACCGACGGGGCGCTGGTGGCCAGCCAGCCCGTCGGGGCGCCGTCCTGGTACCCCTGCAACGACCGGCCCGCGGACAAGGCCTCGTACCACCTCTCCGTGAACACGCCGTCCGCCTACACGGTCGTGGCCGGCGGCCGGCTGCTGACCCGTACGACCCGGTCCAGCACCACCACCTGGGTGTACGAGCAGTCCGCGCCCACCTCCAGCTACCTCGTCGGGCTGTCCATCGGCCTCTACCAGACGGTCCTCCTCGGCGACCCGGGCCTCGACGGGGTGCCGCAGAGCGCCTACGTACCGGCGCACCTGCTGGCCCGGTTCTCCCGCGACTTCGCCCGCCAGCCCGCCATGATGCGGCTCTTCGAGGAACTGTTCGGGCCCTACCCGTTCGGCGAGTACGCGGTGGTCGTCGCCGACGAGGAACTCGACGTCCCGGTCGAGGCCCAGGGGCTCTCCCTGTTCGGCGCCAACCACGTGGACGGCGTACGCGGCTCGGAGCGCCTCATCGCCCACGAACTCGCCCACCAGTGGTTCGGCAACAGCGTGACCATCGCCGACTGGCGGCACATCTGGCTGAACGAGGGCCTCGCCAAGTACGCGGAATGGCTCTGGTCGGAGCGTTCCGGCGGCCACAGCGCCCACGACCGCGCGGCCGTCGCCCACCGGGTGCTGGCCGGGCGGGCCCAGGACCTCAAGCTGGCCGACCCGGGCCGCAAGCTGATGTTCGACGACCGGCTCTACGAGCGCGGCGGACTCACCGTCCACGCGGTGCGCTGCGCCCTCGGCGACACCGCGTTCTTCCGCATGCTCCGCGACTGGACCACCGCCCACCGGCACGGGGTGGTGACCACCGCGTCGTTCACCGCGCACGTCGCCCGCTACGCCGACGCGCCCGTCGACGACCTGTTCGCGGCCTGGCTGCACGAGCCCGCGCTCCCGCCGCTGCCCGCCCCGCCCATACCGGCCAGGCCCGCGCACCCGCCGACGAACGGCGGCCACCGCGCCTGAACGCCGCACGCCGAACGAGCATCGAGGGGAGTGAGCGCGGTCGTGACGCTGTACTGGCGCATCTTCCTGCTCAACGCGGCCGTCTTCGCGGTGGCCGTGCTGCTGCTGCTCGGCCCGGTCACCGTCTCCACGCCCGTGCTGCTGGGCGAGGCGATCGTCCTGGGTCTCGGACTGGCCGCGATGCTCGTCGCCAACGCCGTCCTGCTGCGCGTCGCCCTCGCCCCGCTGGCCCGGCTCGCCCGCGCCATGGCCTCGGTCGACCTGCTGCGCCCCGGGAGCCGCGCCCCCGTGGAGGGGCCGGGGGAGATGGCCGAGCTCACCACCTCGTTCAACGCGATGCTGGCCCGCCTGGAAGCCGAACGCGCCACCAGCAGCGCCCGCGCGCTGTCCGCGCAGGAGGCCGAGCGGCGCCGCATCGCCCAGGAACTCCACGACGAGGTCGGCCAGACCCTCACCGCGGTCCTCCTCCAGCTCAAGCACACCGCCGACCGGGCCCCCGGCCCGCTGCGCGAGGAACTCCACCAGGTGCAGGAGACCACCCGGGCGAGCCTGGACGAGATCCGGCGCATCGCCCGCCGGCTGCGGCCCGGGGTCCTGGAGGAACTGGGCCTGCACAGCGCCCTGCGGGCCCTGGCCGCCGAGTTCAGCACCCCCTCGCTGATCGTGCGGCACCGGATCGCGCCCGGCCTGCCCACCCTGGACGAGGCCCGCGAACTGGTCGTCTACCGGGTCGCGCAGGAAGCCCTCACCAACGCCGCCCGCCACGCGCGCGCGAGCGAGGTGGAGGTACGGCTGTCCCACCGGCCGGCCGGAGCCGTCCGGCTCCTGGTCCGCGACAACGGCGCCGGCCTGGGCCCCGCCGCCGAGGGCGCCGGCATCCAGGGCATGCGCGAACGGGCCCTGCTCATCGGGGCCGGCCTCGCGCTCGACCCCGCGCCGCACGGCGGCACCGACGTACGGCTCGACGTACCCGCGGACGGCGGGACCCGGCGCCGGGAGGCCCACCGATGAGCGCGTCCCGTCCGGCCCCGACCCGGGTGCTGCTGGCCGACGACCACGCCCTCGTACGACGCGGCGTCCGCCTCATCCTCGACTCCGAACCCGACCTGACGGTGGTCGCCGAGGCCGGCGACGGCGCCGAAGCGGTGGCCCTCGCCCGGACGGGGGACGTCGACCTCGCCGTCCTGGACGTCGCCATGCCCCGGATGACCGGGCTCCAGGCCGCCCGGGAGCTGTCCCGACTGCGGCCGGGGCTGCGCATCCTCATCCTCACCATGTACGACAACGAGCAGTACTTCTTCGAGGCCCTCAAGGCCGGGGCGGCCGGCTACGTCCCGAAGTCCGTCGCCGACCGGGACCTCGTCGAGGCCTGCCGAGCCGCGATCCGGGACGAGCCGTTCATCTACCCCGGCGTCGAGACCACCCTGATCCGCAACTACCTGGACCGGGCCCGGCAGGGGAACCCGCTGCCGGCCCGGGCGATCACCGAGCGGGAGGAGGAGATCCTCAAGCTGGTCGCCGAGGGGCACTCCTCGAAGGAGATCGGCGATCTCCTCGTCATCAGCGCCAAGACGGTGGAACGCCACCGGGCGAACCTGCTCCAGAAGCTCGGCATGCGCGACCGCCTGGAACTCACCCGCTACGCGATCCGCGTCGGTCTGATCGAACCCTGAGGGCCGGGGCCCCCGGGGTTCGACCAGGTCCGGGTCGAGCCGGCCGGGTC
Source organism: Streptomyces sp. NPDC048383 (assembly GCF_040651775.1). NCBI lineage: Bacteria > Bacillati > Actinomycetota > Actinomycetes > Kitasatosporales > Streptomycetaceae > Streptomyces > Streptomyces sp. NPDC048383. Next base: position 3,775 of record NZ_JBEZKS010000023.1, on the reverse strand, counting down.
AGGAACCGCTCAGACGGACTCGCCGACGAGTTCCTCCAGGACGTCCTCCATGGTGACGAAGCCGATGACCGCCCCGGCGTCGTCGGTGACGGCGGCGAGGTGGGTTCCGGCGGCGCGCATGGCGTTCATCGTGTCGTCCAGCGGGGTGCCGCTGGAGACCCGGGTGACGGTGTGCAGCGCGGAGCGCGGGAACGGGGCGGTCCGGTCGGCGACGCCCAGGGCGTCCTTGATGTGGAGGAAGCCCATGATCTCGCCCTGCGGGCCCGCGACGACCAGGCGGGAGAAGCCGTGGTCCGCCGCCGTACGCTCCAGGCCGCGCGGGGTGGTCCCGTACGGGACGGTGACGAACTTGGCGCGCGGGATGGTGATCTCACCGACGGGCCGCTTGCCGAGTGCCAGGGCGTCGCGCAGCCGCTCCCCGTCCTCGGGGCCGAGGAGACCCGCGGCGCTGGAGTCCTTGACCAGGCGGGCGAGTTCCTCGTCGGTGAAGACCGCGCCGACCTCGTCCTTCGGCTCGACCTTCAGCAGCCGCAGCAGCGTGTTGGCGAAGGCGTTGATGCCGAACACGAACGGGCGCAGCGCCCGGGTCAGGGCGACCAGCGGCGGGGCCAGCAGCAGCGCGGTCGGCGCGGGGGCGGCGAGCGCGATGTTCTTCGGGACCATCTCGCCGATCAGCATGTGCAGGTAGGTCGCCGCGGCCAGCGCGACGACGAACGCGATCGGGTGGATCAGCGCCTCGGGGATCCCGACGGCCGCGAACGGCGGTTCGAGGAGGTGCGCGATGGCCGGTTCGGCGACCGCGCCGAGGACCAGGGAGGAGACGGTGATGCCGAGCTGCGCGGTGGCCATCATCGCGGAGAGGTGCTCCAGCGCCCACAGCGTGGTGCGGGCGCGCCGGCTGCCCTTGAGGGCGGCGGGCTCGATCTGGCTGCGACGGACCGAGATCAGGGCGAACTCGGCGCCGACGAAGAAGGCGTTGGTGATCAGCGTCAGCGCGCCGATCAGCAGCTGGACGGCGGTCATCGGTTCTCCTCCCCGGAGTCGGCGGCCTCACCGGACGAGGCGGCGCCGGGCGCGGTGACGGTGACCCGGTCGGCGCGGTGGTGGTCTATGTCGAGGACGGTGAGTTCCCAGCCGTCGACGGTGACGGTGTCGCCCTCGACCGGGATCCGGGTCAGGCGGGTGGCGACCAGGCCGGCCAGCGTCTCGTACGGGCCTTCGGGGACCGTGAAGCCGATCTCCTCCAGCTCGTCGACGCGGACGCTGCCGTCGGCCTCCCACACCTTGCGGCCGGCGTGCTCCGGCCCCTCGATGAGGTCGGGGACCTCGACGGGGTCGTGCTCGTCGCGGACCTCGCCCACGACCTCCTCGACGATGTCCTCGACCGTGACCACGCCGGCGGTGCCGCCGTACTCGTCGATCACGACCGCCATGGTGCGGGCCTTGCGCAGGCGTCCGAGCAGGGTGTCGACGGGCAGCGAGTGCGGTACGAGGAGCGCCGAGGTCATCAGGTCGGCCACCGGGGTCAGGGGCCGCTTGTCCTCGTCGAGGTCCAGGACGTCGCGGATGTGGACGGTGCCGACGACCTCGTCCAGGGAGTCCCGGTAGACGGGGAAGCGGGACAGGCCGGTGGCGAGCGTCAGGTTCGCGGCGTCGGCCGCCGTGGCGTGCAGCTCCAGCGCCTGGACGTCGATGCGCGGCGTCATGACGTTCTCGGAGGTCAGCTCGGCCAGGTGCAGGGTCCGCACGAACAGCTCGGCGGAGTCCGCCTCGATCGCGCCCTCGCGGGCGGAGTGCCGGGCGAGCGCCACCAGCTCCTCCGGCGTCCGCGCGGAGGCCAGCTCCTCGGCCGGCTCCAGCCCGAAGCGGCGCACGAGCCGGTTCGCGGTGTTGTTCAGGTGGCGGATCAGCGGGGCGAAGGCGGTGGTGAAGCCGCGCTGCGGGCCCGCGACGACCTTCGCGACGGCCAGCGGCCGGGAGATCGCCCAGTTCTTCGGGACCAGCTCGCCGATCACCATCAGGACGATGGTCGACAGGACCACGCCCAACAGGGTCGCGGTGGTCGGTACGGCTCCGGCGGGCAGTCCGACGGCTTCCAGCGGGCCGCGCAGCAGCGCGGAGACGGACGGCTCGGCGAGCATGCCGATGACCAGCGAGGTCACCGTGATGCCGAGCTGGGCGCCGGACAGCTGGAAGGTCAGCCGCTTGGCGGCCTTCAGGGCGCTCTCGGCGCCGCGCTCACCAGCCGCGACGGCGCGTTCGAGCTCGCTGCGTTCGACGGTGGTGAGGGAGAATTCGGCGGCGACGAACACCGCGCACGCCAGGGTCAGTGCCAGGGCGAGGAGGAGCAGCAGGACTTCGCTCACCGTGCCACCCCCGCTTCCCGACTCTGCTGCTGCGGGCTGGGCGTGGCACGGCGTGGACTGGGAGGTTCACCCATTGCGGGTCCTGCACTCCATTCGCTACTCGGTGGGCCTCGGCGGGCCCGGACAGTCGTGGTTACGGACAGTATCCGCAAAACGATGGTAAACGGCAAGTAAATTGCGGTGCCCGGGGGTCGTCCCCGGTTCGGCGCGAGGGGTGGCGGGCGTCCCGGACGCGGCCACGACCGCGCCCGGGACGCCCCCGACTCCGGGGCCGTGACCCTACGCGAGGGCCTTGCGCAGGGTGTCCACGGCGAGGCCGATGGCCAGCTCGGCCCCCCGGGTTTCGCGGAGCGCGTCCAGCATGACGAAGTCGTGGATGACCCCTTGGACGCGCAGGGCGGTGACGGGGACACCGGCGGCGCGGAGCCGGGCGGCGTAGGCCTCGCCCTCGTCGCGCAGGACGTCGGCCTCGGCGGTGATGACCAGTGCCGGCGGCAGGCCGGTCAGCTCGTCGGCGCCGGCGCGCAGCGGGGAGGCGGTGCTGCGGGCGCGGTCGGCCTCGTCGGTCGTGTACTGGTCCCAGAACCACTGCATGGCCTCGCGGCGCAGGAAGTAGCCCTCGGCGAACTGCCGGTAGGAGCCGGTGTCGAAGCCGGCGTCGGTGACCGGGTAGAAGAGGACCTGGTGGGCGATGCGGACGTCGCCGCGCTCCTTGGCCATCAGGGTGAGGGCGGCGCTCATGTTGCCGCCGACCGAGTCGCCGACGACGGCGAGGCGGCTTCCGTCGAGGCCCTTGTCGGCGCCCTCGCGGACCACCCACCGGGCGACGGCGTAGTTCTGCTCGATGGCGACGGGGTAGCGGGCCTCGGGGGAGAGGTCGTACTCCGGGAAGACGACGGCCGCCCCGGTGCCGACGGCCAGTTCGCGGACGAGCCGGTCGTGGGTCCGGGCGTTGCCGAAGACCCAACCGGCGCCGTGGAGGTAGAGGACGACGGGCAGGGGACCGCTCGCGCCGCGCGGGCGGACGATCCGGGTCCGGACCTCGCCGGTGGGGCCGCCCGGGACGGTGACCCACTCCTCGTCGACGTCGGGCAGGACGACGCCCTCGCCGCTCTGGACGTCGTCCACGGCCTTGCGGCCGTCGGCGACGGGCATCCGGTAGAGGAACGGCGGCTTGGCGGTGGCGTCGGCGAAGGCCTGGGCGGCTGCTTCGAGCACGGGCTGGGTCGGCTGGTCGGACCGGTTCGGCACGGGGCTCCTTCGGGGGAGGCGGGGGGCCGGCGCGGGCGCGCGGCGTCCTGTCGGCAGCGTTCAGGATCACACCGCGACGACGTCCCGCGCGGGGTTGGACGCCCCGCGCGCGGCGCGTCGGCGCGGACCGTGCGGGCGCGCCGCGGGGGGACCGGGCC